>NZ_JBVJLO010000015.1:61383-193546 GCF_055584685.1 Streptomyces sp. NPDC102258 | reverse complement strand
CGGCCGAACGCGGCCTCGTGGACGACGTCATCGACCCCGCCGAGACCCGCGAGGTGCTCGTGAGCGCCCTCGCGATGCTCCGCACCAAGCACGCCGACCTGCCGTCCCGCAAGCACGGCAACCCGCCCCAGTAGACCGGCGGGCCGGGCGCGCCCGGCGCCCCCACCCCTCCAGGGCCCGGCGGCCGTGCGCCGGGCCGCCGTACCCCGGAAAGGCACAGACCCCACCATGACCGCCCAGCCCAACGGACCGACCCCGCCGCTGCCGCCGACCGAGACCGACCGGACGCTGCACTTCGCCGGTCAGGCCACGTTCGGCCGCGTCCCCCGCATCGACCAGGTGGAGAAGGCGGACATCGCCGTGGTCGGGGTCCCGTTCGACGGCGGTGTCACCTACCGTCCCGGAGCCCGCTTCGGCGGCAACGCCATCCGCGAGGCCTCCCGCACCCTGCGCCCCTACAACCCGGCGCAGGACGTGTACCCCTTCCACTACAGCCAGGTCGCGGACGCCGGTGACATCAGCGCCAACCCGTTCGACGCGAACGAGGCGGTGGAGACGATCGAGGCCGCCGCCGACGAACTGCTCTCCACTGGCGCCCGGCTGATGACCCTGGGCGGCGACCACACCATCGCGCTGCCGCTGCTGCGTTCGGTGGCGAAGAAGCACGGACCGGTGGCGGTCCTCCACTTCGACGCCCACCTGGACACCTGGGACGACTACTTCGGCCAGCAGTACACCCACGGAATGCCGTTCCGCCGGGCCGTGGAGGAGGGCGTCATCGACACCTCCGCCCTCTGCCACGTCGGGACGCGCGGCCCGATCTACGGCAAGAAGGACCTGGACGACGACGCCAAGCTCGGCTTCGGCATCGTGACGTCGGCGGACGTCATGCGGCGCGGGGTGGACGAGATCGCGCAGCAGCTGCGCGAGCGGGTCGGCGACCGGCCCCTGTACATCTCCATCGACATCGACGTGCTGGACCCGGCGCACGCCCCCGGCACCGGCACGCCGGAGGCCGGCGGAATGACCTCTCGGGAGCTGCTGGAGATCCTGCGCGGCCTCGCCGACTGCCACCTGGTTTCCGCCGACATCGTGGAGGTCGCCCCGGCGTACGACCACGCGGGGATTACCTCGGTGGCCGCGTCGCACGCCGCCTACGAGCTGATCACCATCATGTCGAAGCAGATAGCCCCGGTCCGCTGGGGAATGGCGAAGTAAACGCCGTATGAGGGCCGGCGTGTTCACGTATCACGCCGGCCCGTTCGCGTGCCTTTGCATTGCCTTAACAAAAGCGGGATATCGAGGCAGCCTTGAATGCCGGAGCGGTCACGCAATCGGGCGCGCAAAAGTGCCCGGTGGCGCCCGGTGTCCCAGAATCACCTGACGCGGGTGCTCCCGTCATCATTCTGTTCATAGAGTTCACGGGACCGCGGACGAGCCTTCCGAATAAGTTAAGAAACTTTATTTACAGTGTCAAGGCGCGACGGCCCGCCCACGGGTCTGTTCACCTGGGAGTCACCTTGTGTCTGCCGGACGGACAGGGCCGGGGGTGGGGCCGGTCGGCCCGGCGTGCTTTGCTGGAACCATGATCGATGACTTTTCGGCCCTTGACCCGTCCGCCGTGGAAGAGGCCGTCCGCGAGGCGGCGGCGCTGGAGATCATGCCGAGGTTCCGGCAGCTCGCCGCGCACGAGGTCGACCAGAAGAGCGGCCCGCACGACCTGGTGACCATCGCCGACCGGCAGGCCGAGGAGCACCTGACGGCCGCGCTGACGAAGCTGCTGCCCGGCTCGGCGGTGGTCGGCGAGGAGGCCGTCCACGCCGACCCCAACGTCTACGCCGCGCTGCGCGCCGACGCGCCCGTCTGGATCGTCGACCCCGTCGACGGCACCCGCCAGTTCGTGGCCGGCGACCCCGGCTTCTGCACGCTGGTGGCGCTCGCCCACCGCGGGGAGATCCTCGCCTCCTGGACCTTCGCCCCGGCCCTGGACGAGCTGGCCACCGCCGTGCGCGGGCAGGGCGCGTACGTGAACGGCCAGCGGATCCACACCGGTTCGCCGGAGCCCGGCGCCGCGCTGCGGGTGGCGATGGCCCACCCCCTCTACACGTCCGAGGAGGACAAGCGGACCCTGACCCGGCTCGACGTGCCCGGCATCGCCGCCCGGCCCTGCGGCTCGGCGGGCCTGGAGTACCTGAAGGTGGCCCGCGGCGAGATGGACGCCCTGGCCTTCACCTGGCCCTCGGCCTGGGACCACGCGGCCGGACTGCTGCTGGTCGCCGAGGCGGGCGGCGCCCAGTCCACCGTCGACGGGGTCCCCTTCCGCGTGGACCGCGACAACGCCCTGCCCTTCGCCGTGGGCCGGGACGAGCCCACCATGGAGCGGATCCGCGGACTGCTGCGGGGCGCGTAGCCGCGCGCCCCCCCGGCGGGGCGGGCGCCATATCCTTGGGGGCGCAGGCCACCACCGGACGAAGGAGCTGTCAGTGTCGTCGATTCTCGACGCAGTCGTGGTGGGGGCGGGGCCCAACGGCCTGACGGCCGCGGTCGAACTGGCCCGGCGGGGCTGCTCCGTTGCCGTGTTCGAGGCGGCGGACGGCATCGGCGGCGGCGCCCGCACCGAGGAGCTGACCCTCCCCGGCTTCCGCCACGACCCCTGCTCGGCGGTACACCCGCTGGGCGTCGGCTCCCCGGTCTTCGCGACCATGCCGCTGGCCCGCCACGGCCTGGAGTGGCTGCACGCGCCGCTGCCGATGGCCCACCCCTTCGACGACGGCACCGCCGCGGTCCTCGCCCGCTCGGTCTCCGAGACCGCGGCCTCCTTCGGGCCCCGCGACGCGGGCGCCTACCGCCGCCTGGTCCAGCCGTACCTCGGCAAGTGGGACACCCTCGCCCGGGACTTCATGTCCCTGCCGAACACCGCCCTGCCCCGCGACCCGCTCACCCTGGCCCGCTTCGGCCTGGCCGGGCTGCCCCCGTCCACCTGGCTGCTGCGCCGCTTCCGCGACGACCGGGCGCGCGCCCTGTTCGCCGGTCTCGTGGCGCACGCCATCGCCCCGCTCGGCGGGATCGGCACCGGCGCGGTCGGCCTCGTCTTCGCGCTGGCCGCGCACGCCGGCGGCTGGCCGATGCCGCGCGGCGGCTCCCAGTCGATCTCCGACGCGCTCGCCGGGTACCTGGCGGAACTCGGCGGCAGCGTGCACACCGGCTTCGAGGTCAAGCGCCTCGACGATCTGCCGCCCGCCCGCGCGTACGTCTTCGACACCTCCCCGACCGCCCTCGCGCGGATCGCCCGCCTCGGCCGCGCCTACGACGGGTACCGGTACGGAGCCTCCGTCTTCAAGCTGGACTACGCGCTGGACGGGCCGGTGCCGTGGACCGCCGAGGCCCCGCGCCGGGCCGGCACCGTCCAGATCGGGCCCGGCAGCCGGGACATCGACGCCGCCCTCCAGCTGGCGTCCAGCGGCCGCGCGCCCCGTACCCCCTTCCTGATCACCGCCCAGCCCAGCCTGGCCGACCCCGGCCGCGCCCCCGCCGGCAAGCACGTCTTCTGGGCGTACGGGCACGTCCCCGCCGGCTGGGACGGCGACCTCACCGAGGCCGTCGAACGCCAGCTGGAACGCTTCGCCCCGGGCTTCCGCGACCTGGTGCTGGCCCGCGCCACCGCCGGGCCGCCGCAGCTCGCCGCCCGGAACCCGAACTACGTCGGCGGGGACATCGCCTGCGGCGCCGCCTCCGGACTCCAGCTGCTGCTGCGCCCGAAGCTCACCCTGTCCCCGTACACCACGGCCCACCCGGCCGTCTTCCTCTGCTCCTCGGCGACCCCGCCGGGCCCGGGCGTCCACGGGATGTCCGGCCACAACGCCGCCAAGGCGGTCTGGCGGCACCTGCGAAAGGCTTCCTGATGGTCCGCATCACCCTCGTCCGGGGCGACATCACCGCCGAGCCGGCCGACGCGATCGTCAACGCGGCGAACTCCTCCCTGCTGGGCGGCGGCGGAGTCGACGGCGCCATCCACCGGCGCGGCGGCCCGGAGATCCTCGCCGCCTGCGAGGACCTGCGCCGCTCCCACTACGGCAAGGGCCTGCCCACCGGCGGCGCGGTCGCCACCACGGCCGGCCGGCTCCCCGCGGAGCACGTCATCCACACCGTCG
The DNA here is from genome assembly GCF_055584685.1 of Streptomyces sp. NPDC102258. Classification (NCBI taxonomy): domain Bacteria; kingdom Bacillati; phylum Actinomycetota; class Actinomycetes; order Kitasatosporales; family Streptomycetaceae; genus Streptomyces; species Streptomyces sp. NPDC102258. The sequence continues at coordinate 189,395 of NZ_JBVJLO010000015.1, read as the reverse complement.
GCCCGGTCTGGTCGCGGGAGGAGGACCGCTCGGCCCTCCTCGCCTCCTGCTACCGCGAGTCGCTGCGGGTCGCCGACGCACTGGGGGCGCGTACGGTCGCCTTCCCCGCCATCTCGACCGGCGTCTACGGCTGGCCCCTGGACGACGGGGCCCGCATCGCCGTCGAGACGGTCCGGGCGGCGGACACCGCCGTCGGGGAGGTCCGCTTCGTGCTCTTCGACGACACGGCGTACGAGGCCTTCGCGGCGGCCGTCGAACAGACCGGCGCCGAGCCCGGCCCGGCCGCCTGAGCGCTCAAGCCCGCCGGGAGCCGCCCGGCGGCCGCGGCCGCGGGTAGGTACGGGACTGCTTCACGCTGCCGTACGCGAAGCTGGACTCGATCGCGGCGATCCCCGGGATGGCGTGGACCCGGTCGCGCACCAGGGACTCGTACGCCTCCAGGTCCTCGATGACGACCCGCAGCAGGTAGTCGCTGCTGCCCGCCATCAGGTAGCAGTCCTGGATGTGCTCGATGACCGCGACGTGCTCCTCGAAGGCGGCCACCGCCTCCGCGGTGTGCCGCTCCAGGCGGATGCGGACGAAGACCGTGACCGGCAGCCCGAAGGCGACCTGGTCGACCATCGCCGTGTACCCGCGGATCAGGCCCGCCTCCTCCAGCCGCCGGACCCGGCGCAGACAGGGGGAGGGGGACAGACGCACCCGGTCGGCGAGGTCCTGGTTGGACAGCCGGCCGTCCGCCTGAAGCTCCCGGATGATCTGGAGGTCGACCGCGTCCATGGCCATGTCCGCGCCGCTCCTCGACTGGTTCCCGGCGCCCGACGGCGTCGCGTGGCAGATCCTGCCCCAAACGTACGTCCGAGCGGCAGAACTGGCAATCGGCTGCCCCGGCCGAAGCCCTAGCGTTGCGGGTGGCCGGACGGCCGGGCCGGAGCGGTCCGCTCGGTCCGGCTCCCGGAAGCTGGAGACTCACCTTGGTCGCGACGCACACCACCCCGGCGCCCCCGCCTCCCGACGAGGCCGGGCCGTGCGCCGAAGCCCCCGGCGGGCCCGGGCCCGCCCCCCGCTTCCGGCTCTCCCCGCAGGCCCAGGGCATGGCGGCGCTGCTCGTCACGGTGGCCGTCTGGGCCGGCTTCGCGCTCAGCGCCCGCGCCCTGAGCTCCTCCACCCTGCTGCCCGCCGACGCGGCCCTGCTGCGCTTCGGGGTGCCCCTCGTCGTCCTGCTCCCCGCCCTGTGGAAGCGGCGGCGGACCATCGCCGCCGTCCGGCCGGGCCCCGCCGCGAAGATCGTCTGCGGCGCCGGGGTGCCGTTCTTCCTCGCGGCCATGCACGGCGGCGCCCTCACCTCGGCGGCCTTCGTCGGCTCGATCGTCCCCGGGATGGTCCCCCTCTTCGTCGCCGCGCTGATGACCGCCCGGGGCCGCGGCATGCCCCGGGGCACCCAGGCCGGCGGGCTCGCCCTGATCGCCCTCGGGGTGGCCGCCCTCGTCTGGCGCTACGTCGTCCCCGTCGACGCCGCCGTGCTGGAGGGCGCCGGGACCCTGCTCGTGGCCAGCGGCCTGTGGGCCCTGTACACCGTCGGGCTGCGCGAGGTCGGCCTCGACCCCGTCGGCTCGATCTGCCTGCTCTGCCTGCCCTCCTTCGCCGTGATCGGGCTGCTGACGCTGACCGGGGTGCTGCCGAGCGGCCTCGCCCACGCGGCGGGCTCGGACATCGCGCTGTTCCTCGTCGTGCAGGGGCTCGGCGTCGGGCTGTGCGCCGGACTGCTGTACGCCTTCGCCATCCGCCGGCTCGGCGCCGAGCGCAGCTCCGTCGTCGGCAGCCTCAGCCCCGTCGCCGTCGTCCTGCTCGCCGTGCCCGTGCTGGGCGAGTCCCCGACCCCCGCCGTGCTGATCGGCGTCCCCCTCATCACCGTCGGCGTGGTCCTCGCCCACCGCCATCCCGCCGCCGCCCGTCCGCTTCCCCGCCCCGAGGTTCCCGCAGATGCTTGAGCTCCTTCCCCCGCCGCCCACCGACCCGCTGTGGGACCTGACGTACGAGTTCGGTTCCGACGAGCGCGCCGAACGGCTCAACCTGGTCCTCGGCGTCTACCGCGACCCCGCCGGCCGCACCCCGGTCATGGCCGCCGTCCGGCAGGCCGAGATCCGGCTCGCCGAGCGTTCGGAGTCCAAGGAGTACCGGGGCCTGTCCGGCAACGCCGCCTTCAACCGGGCCCTGCTCGGCATGGTGCTGGGCCCCGGGCGGGGGGACGGGCGGGCGGCGGCCGTCCAGACCGTCGCGGGCTCCGGCGCGCTGCGCCTGCTCGCCGACCTGATCTGCCGGACCCGGCCGGGCACCACGGTGTGGGTCAGCGACCCGGCGTACGTCAACCACCGGCCCATCCTGGAGGCCGCCGGGCTGCGCGTGCGCACCTTCGGCTGGTGCGACGCCGAGGGCGGCTTCGACTCCGCCGGGGTGCTGGAGGCGCTCGGGCGGGCACGGCGCGACGACGTCGTCCTGCTCCAGGGCTGCTGCCACAACCCCACCGGGGCCGACCCGTCCGCCGCCGACTGGGCCGCGCTGGCCGCGCTGGCCGTCCGGGACGGCTGGGTTCCGTTCGTCGACCTCGCCTACCACGGGCTCGGCGACGGGCTGGAGGCCGACCTCGCGGGCACGCGCCTGCTGGCCGCGCGGGTGCCGGAGCTGTTCGTCGCCGTGAGCTGCTCGAAGAATTTCGGCCTCTACAGCGACCGCACCGGCTGCGCCATCGTCCTCGGCGCGGACGGTCGTTCGGCGCGGCACGCCGAGACGGCCCTGCAGAACGCCGCCCGCACCCTCTACTCGATGCCGCCCGAGCACGGCGCCGCCGTCGTGACGACGGTCCTGGAGGACGCGGACCTGCGGGCGCTCTGGCGCTCCGAACTGGACGTCATGCGCGGCCGGATCGAAGCCAACCGGACGGACCTGACGGCCCGGCTGGCCGCTTCCGGTCACGAGGCGGCGGCCCGCTCGCTGGCCCGCCAGCGCGGGATGTTCTCCATGCTTCCGCTCAGTTCGCGGGAAATGCTCCGGCTGCGCCGGGAACACGCGATATACGGAACCACCTCCGGCCGCATCAACATCGCGGGCGTTCCCGCCGACCGGGTCCCCTGCCTCGCCCGCGGCATCGCGGCGGTCCTCGCGGCACGCTGAGCGTTCCGGCCGTCCGGCCGCCGCAGGACCGCCGGGCGGCCTGATGGCCGGATAGAACGTGCGTCGGACGGACGTCAGTTGGCGGTATGGCATCATGGCCGCGTTGTCCGACCGCTGGGTTCGCCGGAGGACTGAGGGATGAAGTTACCTGGCTCCGCGCTACCGCTGTCGGAGGACAGGCGGCTCAGACGCCGCCTCAAGAAGGTCCGTCAGACCTGCGAGGCCCTGCTCGAAGAGTGGGGCATGGAACACGGCTGCGGGATGGACGAACTCCTGCGCCGCGTCAGCGAACGCCGCGAGCGGCCCATCCACGTCATGGCGACGCCCTTCCCCGAACGCCACCTGTTCGGGATCTGGCTGAAGATGGACGACTTCGACGTCATCGTGTTCGAGCAGGCGGCCACGCCTTCCCACAAAGAGCACATCATCGCGCACGAACTCGCGCACATCGCCTTCGACCACAGCGGCTCCGTACGCCTGGACCAGAACGGTCCGGCGGACCCGGCCCGGCTGCTCCCGGACGTCGAACCGGAAGCCGTACGCAGCATGCTCATGCGCTCCCGCTACAGCGACGACGAGGAGCAGGAGGCCGAGACGATGGCCTCCCTCATCCTCGCGCGCGCCGCGAAGCGCTGGACCGAACCGGCCTGGGGCGTCCCCGACGAGGCCGCGGAGATCGTGGCCCGGATCGAGAGCGGGCTCGGCCGGCCCGACCAGGGGACCGTGTGATCTACACGGTCCTCGCCTGGGTCTGCGCCTTCGTGGGCCTCGCGGCCTTCGGCTACCGGCTGCCCGACCTGCTGCGCCGCCGCCGCGACGTGGCCCTGTGGGCGCTGTGCACCTACTTCCTCTGCTCCGGGATCAGCTTCCTCGTCGACCTGGACCAGCTGCGGCTGCACATCTCCGCCTTCCTCGGGCTGCCCAACATCACCTCGCTGATCACCCAGTCCGCGGTGGTCGTGCTCACCGCCGCCCAGCAGGTCGTCCTCGTCTACTGGTCGGCGCCGCCGGCCGAGGCCCCGCGCATGGCGCGCCGCCGCGTGCTCGGCTTCGGCGCCGCGCTCGCCGTCCTGGTGGTCTCGTCCTTCTACGTCGGCCCCGTGGCGCACTCGGAGACGGCCACCTCCACGATCCTGCTCAGCATCCAGCACGGCGGATACGCCCTCTACATGACCTTCTACCTGCTGGTCTGCGCCGTGGGGCAGTTCGAGACGGTACGGCTGTCGCTGCGCTTCACCGCGATGGTCAACCGCCAGTGGCTCCAGGTCGGCATGCGCACGGTCACCGTCGGCGCCGCCCTGATCCTCGTCTACTGCGTCACCCGGGGCATCCAGATCGCCGGCACCCGGCTGCACTTCGCCGCGGACGCCCTCGACCCGGTGCAGTGGACGAGCGGCAGCGTCGGCGCCCTGCTGCAGATCGCCGGCTGGACCATCCCCTCGTGGGGCATCCACCTCACCCGGGCCCGCGGCTGGCTCCGCAGCTACCGCTCCTACCTGCGGCTGCGGCCCCTGTGGTGGGCGCTCTACCAGGCGTCGCCCGACATCGCCCTGGACCCGCCGCGGTCCTGGCTCGGCGACCTGGTCCCGCCGCGCGACCCCCAGTACAGCCTCTACCGGCGCGTCATCGAGATACGCGACGGCCAGCTGATCCTGCGCACCGCGCTCTCGATGGCGGAGTTCACCCGCGTCGCCCGCTCCCTGGACCTGCCCGAGGATCCCACCACCCCCCTCGGCGAGGCGCTCCAGGTCCGGGCGGTGCTGAGTCGGCCCGCCGAGGAGCGGGCCGAGCGGGCCGAACGCGCCGACGCCGAGTCCGACATCCCGGCGCGGCCGCCGTACGAGGACTTCCGCGACGAGGTGGAATGGCTGACCCGGGTGGCGGCCTCCTTCGACGCCCTCGGCCAGAGCCGCCCCGGGCCGGTCGGCGCCGGCCTGCTGTCATGACGCCGCCCGGACACCCCGGCGGGGCGCCGCCGCCCCCGCCCGTCTCACCGGCGGCCGTCCTGGCCGAGGTGGCCCACCTGGTGGCCCTCGACACCGAGCGGGGGGCGAGCGCCGCCGTGCCCGCCGTACGGGAGGCCGCGCGGCGGATCCCGGAGCTGTCGGCCGACCCGGCGGCGCTGACCGGCGAGGACACCGACCGGCTCGCGGCCCTCGCCGAACTGAGCGAGGTCATCGGCTGGATCCTCTTCGACGCCGGCCGCTACCGCACCGCCCACCGGATGAACGCCCGGGCCCTGGCCCTCGCCCGGCTGTGCGGGGACCGCTGGACGGCCCGGCTGGTCCTGCTCAACCACAGCATGCTCACCGCCCACATGGGCCGCCCGCGCGCCGCCCTGCGCAGCGCCGACCGGGTGAGCGGTCCGCGCCCGCTGCCCGCCCGGGTCGCGAGCCTGGTCCTGGTGCGTCGCGCGCACGCCACCGCCCTGCTCGGGGCGCGCCGGGAGCCCCTGGAGCTGATCGCCCGGGCCCGCAGCCGCTTCCTGGACGGCCTCTCGCGCCGCGACCCGCACTGGGCGTGGTGGATCGACGAGACCGAGCTGCTCGGCCACCACGGCTGGGTACAGGCCCGGCTGCGCCGCTGGGACCGGGCCATCCCGCTGCTGTACGAGGCCGCCACCGCGCCGGGGCCCGCGTACCGGCACCTGTTCACCGCCGAGCTGCTGGCCGCGCTGGCCGGGGCCGGGGCGTGGCGGGAGGCGGAGGAGCTGATCGCGGAACTGGCGCCCCGCGCGGCGGGCATCGGCTCGGTCCGCACCACCGAGACGCTCGCCCGGACGGCGACGGGCCTGCGCCGCGGGACGCGGGCTCCGGACCGGGTGCGGGACGCGGCGGCCTTCCTGCTGGAGTCGCTGCCCGCCTGACCCCGCGCGCCCGCCGGCCAGCCCGCGCCGCCCCGGCCCCGGCCAGGCGCGCGCCCACGACCCCCACGCCCGGCACCACACACCACACCTCACACCTCACAGCCACGACAGACAGGACGACGACACCATGCGACCCATCCGCATCTCGACGCCCGCGGCCGCCTTCCTGGCCGCCGCGGCCCTCCTCTTCGCCCTGGGCGGACCCGCCTCCGAGGCCGCCTTCGGCACCCGCACCGCCACCGCGGCGAGCGAGGAGAACGTCGCCGATCAGGGCAGCGCGTACATCTCGACGCACCTCTACTTCGGCACCGGGCGGCACAACGGCAACCCGCCGATCACCGAGGAGGAGTTCGCGAAGTTCGTCGCCGACGTGATCACCCCCCGTTTCCCCTCGGGGCTCACCCTCCAGGACGCCCGCGGCCAGTGGCGCGACAAGGACGGCGACATCAACCGCGAGAGATCGTACGAGCTCACCGTGATGTACCCGGTGCGCGAGGCCCGGGCCCGCAACGCCGACATCGAGTACATCCGCGCCCTCTACTGCAAGACCTGGGAACTGGAGTCGGTGGGCCGCGCCGACATGCGCGCGCAGGTCGACTTCTGAGCCTGCCGGGCCCCGGGCGGGCGCCGGGCCGGGGCGTGGCGCGCCCCGGTTCCGCGCCCGTCGGCGCAGCGCCCCGGACCGAGCCCTCGGCTAGGGTGAACCGGTAGGAATCGGACCCCCCGGGGTGAGGTCGGTGCATTGGACACGTACCAGTCGACGAGCGAGGTGCCCGATCCGCCGGTGGCGGCCGTCGGGTACGCCGGCGTGCTGCGCGAGCTGCTGCCCCTCGCCCTGTGGAGGGAGGACGCGGACGGCCGTGTCGTCGAGTGGTCGCTGGCCGCCCAGGACCTGCTCGGCCACCGCCCCGAGGACATCCTCGGCCGCCCCGGCACCGCCGTCCTCGTCCCCGACGCCAACCGCGACCTCGCCGACGACCTGACCCGCCGCGTCCAGGCCGGGGAAACCGTCGTCGGCACCCTGCCCGTGCGCCACCGCGACGGACACCAGGTGGCCATGGAGATGTGGATCGTGCCCGCCGCCGACCCACAGGGCCGCACGGGCGCCCTGCTCATCGCCGTCGAGACCTCCGAGGTCCTGCACATGCGGGACTCCCTCGCCGCCCTCCAGAGCCTCTTCACCCAGTCCCCGATAGGCCTCGCCACCCTCAGCACCGACCTGCGCTTCCTGCGCGTCAACGACGCCCTCGCCCGGATGAACGGCGTCCCCGCCGCCGACCACCTCGGCAAACGCCTCACCGAGGTCGTCCCCGGCGTCAACGCCGCCGCCCTGGAGGCCACGATGCGCCGGGTCCTGGAGCGCGGGAAGGCCGTCGTCGACATCCGCCGCACCGGCCGCACCCCCTCCGACCCCGACCACGACCACACCTGGTCATGCTCCTACGCCCCGCTCCTCGACGGCGGCGGCCGCCCCCTCGGCCTGATCGCCTCCCTGATCGACATCACCGAGGGCGAGCGGGCCCTGCTGGAGGCCGAACGGGCCCGCGCCCGCTTCGCCCTCCTCGCCGAGGCCGGCACCCGCATCGGCACCACCCTCGACCTGCGCCAGACCGCCGAGGAGATCGTCGGCGTGCTCGTACCGCAGCTCGCGGACTCGGCCGACGTACAGCTCCTCGAATCCGTCCTCGAACCGGACGAGGCGGGCGCCTCCGGCCACGGCCTGCTGCGCCGCATCGCCGCCGCCTTCCCCGACCCCTTCGCCCCCACCGCCCGCCTCAAGGCCGGCCAGACCCTGCGGATCCCGCCCGGGACGGCGTACGAACGGGTCATCGCCGACGGCGTCCCGATGAACCTCTTCCGCGCGGACATCCCCGCCCTGGTCACCGACCCCCGCGCCGGCGACCTGCGCGCCTACCTCGCCACCCTCGGCTGCGCCCGCATGGTGCCGCTGGTCGCCCGCGGCACGGTCCTCGGCGCCGTCGCCGTGACCCGGCTGCGCGGCCGCGAACCCTTCGACGACCAGGACTGCGTCCTCATCGACGAACTCGTCGCCCGCGCCGCCCTCAACATCGACAACGCCCGGATGTACACCACCCAGCGCCGGGCCGCCCTCACCCTCCAGCGCAGCCTCACCAACAGCGCCCTGCCGCAGGTGCCCGGCCTCGAACTCACCGGCCGCTACCTGCCCGCCAGCGACCACGACGTCGGCGGCGACTGGTTCGACGTCATCCAGCTGCCCCGCGGCCGCACCGGCCTGGTCATCGGGGACGTGATGGGCCACGGCATCCACGCCGCCGCCGTCATGGGACAGCTGCGCACCGCCGTGCGCACCCTGGCCCGCCACGACGTACCGCCCGAACGGATGCTCCTCTCCCTGGACGCCGTCGTCGCGGACCTCGGCGAGGACGAGATGGCCACCTGCGTCTACGCCGTCCACGACCCGGCGGCCGGCGGCTTCCTCGTCGCCCGGGCCGGACACCCGCCGCCCGCCGTGGCCGGCCCGGACGGCACCGTCACCTTCCTGCACGGCCCGCCCGGCACCCCGCTGGGCACCGGCGGCCGGGACTTCCACACCGAGGAGATCGCCCTGCCGCCGGGCGGCCTGCTCGCCCTCTACACGGACGGACTGATCGAAGCCCGCGACCGGGACCTCGACGAGGGCATGGGACGCCTCGCGGGGGCGCTGGGGCAGGCCGCCCAGCCGCTGGAGGAGCTGTGCGAGGGCATCCTGGCCCAGCTGCTGCCCGCCGCCCCCCAGGACGACGTGGCGGTCCTGCTGGCCCGCACCCGCCCGTGCTGACCTGACCCGCGCCCGCGCCGCTGCACGGGCTGACCGGCGCACGCCACCGTTGCCCCGGCTGACCCCCGCCCGCCGGCCGAGCCGCCCCACGACGGCCGTAGTGGGTGGCCGCGTCACCAGGCCAGGTCCTCCAGCGCGTCCACGTCCAGCACCGGCGACAGCGGCGGCTCGCCGCCCCCGGCCGGGGACAGCTCCGCCCAGATGACCTTGCCGCGCTCCGTGTAGCGCGTACCCCACCGTTCGGCGTACTGCGCGACGAGGAACAGCCCGCGGCCACCCTCGTCGGTCGTGGCGGCGTACCGCAGGTGCGGGGAGGTGCTGCTGCCGTCGGAGACCTCGCAGATCAGGTTCCGGTCGTGCAGCAGCCGGACCCGGATCGGCTCGTTCCCGTACCGGATGGCGTTCGTGATCAGCTCGCTGAGCACCAGCTCGGCCGTGAACGAGGCCTCCTCCAGCCGCCACGCCACCAGCTGCGCCGCGGCCTCCCGGCGCACCCGCGAGACGGCCACCGGGTCGCCGGGCACCTCCCACTCCGCGATCCGCGACGGGTCCAGCCGCCGGGTGTCCGCGATCAGCAGCGCGATGTCATCGCTCGGCGACGGGAACAGCAGCGCCGCCAGCACGTCCGCGCACGCCTGCTCGGGACTGCGGCCGGGCCGTGCCAGGGTCTCGCCGAGCAGCGCCTGACCGGAGTCGAAGTCCCGGTCGCGGTCCTCCAGCAGCCCGTCGGTGAACAGCACCAGCCGGCTCCCCTCGGTAAGGCGCAGCGCGGCCGTCTCGAAGGGCATGCCGCCCACCCCGAGCGGCAGCCCCGTCGGCAGCTCGGGGAACTCCACCCGCCCGTCGGCGTGCACCAGCGCGGGCCCCGGGTGCCCGGCGCTGGCCATGGTGCACCGGCCCGACACCGGGTCGTAGACGGCGTACAGACAGGTGGCGCCGGTGATCCCGGCCGTCTCCTCGACCTCCTGGCCCTCAAGGTCCCCGGCGCCCGGCTCGCCGCTCTCCATCTGGTCGATCCGGTCGATCAGCTCGTCCAGGTGCCCCAGCAGCTCGTCGGGCGGCATGTCCAGCGTGGAGAAGTTGTGCACGGCGGTGCGCAGCCGCCCCATCGTCGCCGCCGCGTGCACCCCGTGCCCGACGACGTCACCCACCACCAGCGCCACCCGCGCCCCCGGCAGCGGGATCACGTCGAACCAGTCCCCGCCCACTCCGGCCTTCGCGGGCAGGTACCGGAAGGCGACGTCCACGGCGCTCACGTCCGGCAGCACCCGGGGCAGCAGGCTGCGCTGGAGCGTCACCGCGGTGGCGTGCTCCCGCGTGAAGCGGCGGGCGTTGTCGATGGAGACGGCCGCCCGGGCCCCCAGCTCCTCGGCGAAGGACAGGTCCTCCTCGTCGAAGGCCTCGGGGGTGTCGGCGGCCCGCCAGAAGTTGGCCATGCCGAGGACCACCCCGCGCGCCTGGAGCGGTACGGAGATCAGCGAGTGCAGCCCGTACCCCAGGGCGATCCGGGTCCCCTCGGCGTCCTGGGCCCGCCACCCCATCGCGGCGTTCAGGTCCGGGGCGAGCACCCCGCGCCCGGCGGCCAGGGCCGCCGCCATCGGAGCCGTCGGCACCACGAACCGGATCACGTCCCCGACCGGCTGGAGCGGCGGGTCGGGGCGCACCCCGCTCATCGCCGCCCGGCGCATCTCGGTGGGCAGCCCGGCGGCCGCCGCGGGCTCGTCCCCGCGCAGCACCGGCTCCAGCAGCTCGACGGTGACGAAGTCCGCGAACCGCGGCACCGCCACCTCCGACAGCTCCTCGGCGGTGCGCACCACGTCCAGGGTGGTCCCGATCCGCACCCCGGCGTCGTAGAGCAGCTGGAGCCGCTCCCGGGCCACCTCGGCGCGGCCGGACAGCGCCGCCAGCTCGGTGGTGTCGCGCAGGGTCATCACACTGCCCGAGTGGTGGCCGCCGAAGGCCTTGGTGGGTCGTACGTTGACCGCCAGGAGCCGGTCGCCCGCGCGGTGCACCTCGTCGGTGGCGACCCGCCCGGACACCAGCAGGCCGGTGATGCCCGGATCCAGCCCGAGGTCGTCCACGGGGCGCTGTTCCGCGTCGGACGGCAGGTCCAGCAGCCGGCGGGCCTCGTCGTTGGCGAGCAGCAGCCGGTGGTCGGCGTCGACGATGAGCACGCCCTCGCGGACCGCGTGCAGCACCGCCTCGTGGTGTTCGTTCATCCGGGCCATCTCGGTGGCGCCCAGCCCCCGCGTCTGGCGCCGCAGCCGCCCGCTGACCAGGGCCGCGCCGCCGGTGCCGAGAAGCAGCGCCCCGGCGGCCGAACCGAGCAGCAGCGGCAGCTGGTTGCCCACCGCCTGGCCGACGTTCTGCACCTCGATGCCGGTCGAGACCAGCCCGACGACCACCCCCCGGTCGTCGCGTACGGGGACCACGGCGCGCACCGCGTCACTGGGCTGGCCCGTGAAGACCTCCGTGAACGACTCGCCGGCCACCGCCCGGGCCAGGTCGCCGGTGGTGCGCTTGCCGATCAGGTCGCGCCGGGGGTCGGTGTAGCGGACGCCGTCCTTGGAGAGGACGGCGATGAAGTCGACGCCCGAGGCCCGGCGGGCGGCCTCGGCCCGGGCCTCCAGGACCGCGGTCGGATCCGGGGAGGCCAGGGCGGCGGGCAGGCCGGGGGCGTGCGCGAAGACCTCGGCGGCGGCCAGCGAACGGTGCCGGGCGTCCTGCTGGCTGTCGTACCGGGCCTGGAGGACCAGGGCCAGCGTGGCGGCGGTGATCAGCACCAGCACGATGACCGCCTGGAGGGTGAAGACCTGGCCGGCGACGCTGCGCCGGGCCAGCGCGAGGCGCGCGAGCAGGCTGACCGGCCGCGCTTCCCCGCTTCGACCCGAACGTGCGGTCATGAGCCCTTTCTAACACTGTCGCCGCTCCCGGGTACGGCGGCGGATGCGGCGACGGCCGCCGCGCGGTACGCGCGCGGGCTCTGCCCGACCCGGGCACCGAAGTGCTGGCGGAAGGTGACCTCGCTGGCGAACCCGGCCCGCCGGGCCACTTCGGGCACCGGGTGGTCGGTGCGTTCCAGCAGTCTGCGGGCCGCGTCCAGCCGGTGGCCGAGCAGCCATTGGTGCGGTGTGGTGCCGGTGGCCGCCGCGAAGTGCCGGGCGAAGGAGCGCGGGGACATGCCCGCCCACCGGGCCAGCGTGGGCACGTCCAGCGGCTCGTGCAGCCGGCGCAGGGCCTGCGCCCGTACGGCGGCCAGCGCCTCGGCGGCCCGGTCGGCCACCGGAGTGGGCCGGTCCAGGTACTGGGCGTGGTCCCCGGTGCGGAAGGGCCCGGTGACCATCGAGCGGGCCACCGCGGCGGCGGCCTCCGCGCCATGGGCCTCGCGCACCAGGTGCAGGCAGAGGTCGATGCCGGAGGCCACCCCGGCGGAGGTCCACAGCCCGTCGTCCTCCACGTACAGCGGGGCCTCCTCCACCAGCACCTCGGGGTAGCGGGCGGCGAGCTGCGGGGCGAGCCACCAGTGGGTGACCGCGCGACGGCCGTCCAGCAGCCCCGCCTCGGCCAGCACGAAGGCGCCCGCGCACAGGGCGGCCACCGGCACCCCGCGGGCGTGCGCGGCCCGCAGCGCGGCCAGGACCGGCTCCGGCGTCGGGTCGCCGGGCTCGGCCAGGGCGGGTACGACGATCAGATCGGCGACGCTGAGCCAGTCGAGGTCCCGGTCGGGGGTCAGGGTCAGCCCGCCGGGCAGGGCGATCGGGTCGGTGGCCAGGGCGCAGCGGCGCAGTTCGAAGGGCGGCACCCCGCTGCGGCTCCGGTCCGGGCCCCAGACCTCGGTGATGACGGCGAGGTCGAAGCTGCGGATCCCGGGCTGAGCGACGATCGCGACGCGGTGCATGCGGCAACTCTGCCAGAACGGCGGCCCGTACTCCTGCCACGCTGGCAGGATCCCATCGATCAGGGTCCCCCTGACCCCTGGGCCGCACCGGCGCGGCCGCCCAGGATGGAGCCATGACCAAGACCGAGAACCAGGCCGAGACCGCACCCGCGCACGCGGTCGAGATCGCCCCCGACAGCGCCCTGCTCGTCATCGACGTCCAGCAGGGCTTCGACGACGCCGCCTTCTGGGGCCCGCGCGACAACCCGGCCGCCGAGGAGAACATCGCCGCGCTGATGGACGCCTGGCGGGAGTCGGGCCGCCCCGTCCTCCTCGTCCAGCACGCGTCGCGGAACCGCGGCTCGGTGCTCGCCCCGGACCAGCCCGGCTACGCCCTCAAGGACTTCGTGGCCCAGCGCCGCCCCGACACCCCGCTGATCACCAAGACCGTCAACTCGGCCTTCTACGGCACGCCGGACCTCGGGGCCTGGCTGACCGCCCGGGGCATCGGCCAGCTGGTGGTGACCGGGATCCAGACCAACATGTGCGTCGAGACCACGGCCCGTATGGCGGGGAACCTCGGGTACGAGGTCATCGTCCCCCTGGACGCCACCCACACCTTCGACCTCACCGGCCCCGGGGGCCTCACCCTTACCGCCGACGCCCTCGCCAGGGCCACCGCGGTGAACCTCCAGGGCGGCGGCTTCGCCCAGGTGGTCACCACGGCCCAGGTCCTGGCGGCGGCCACCTCCGGCCCCGCCACCTGAGGCGCCGAGTCCCGGGCGGAGCCCCGGCGGCGGACGCGCACGCGCGCATGCGAGAGGCCCGGCGCCCCCTCCAGGGGAAGCCGGGCCCCGGGTAGCCAGATCTAGAGGACGTCGGCGGCGATGTTCTCCGCCACCCGCTCCAGCAGCGGCCCCGCGTTCGGGATGGACTTGGCCGGGTCCGGCTCCAGGTCCGTCAGCGGGTACGCCTTGCGGATGCCGGCCGCCTCCAGGGCCTCCTGCCCCAGCAGCAGCCGTCCGCAGACCGCCACCACCGGCTTGCCCGCCGCCCGCGCCGCCGCCGCGACGCCGGCCGGGGCCTTGCCGTGCAGGGTCTGCTCGTCCAGCGAACCCTCACCGGTGATCACCAGCGTGGCCCGCTCCAGCGCGGGCGCGAAGCCCAGCACCTCCAGCATCAGCTCGATGCCGGGCCGGAACGTGGCCCCGAGCAGCAGCGCCCCGTAGCCGATGCCGCCCGCCCCGCCGGCGCCCGGCAGCACCGCGCACTCGGCGGCCTTCGGCCCGATCGCCTTCTCCAGCACCACCGCGAAGTGCGCCAGCGCCGCGTCGAGCGTCGCCACGTCCTGCGGCGAGGCACCCTTCTGCGGCCCGTAGACCGCGGGCGCGCCCTTGGGGCCCGTCAGCGGGTTGTCCACGTCGCTGGCCAGGACGAAGTCCACCTCCGCGAAGCGGGGGTCGATCCCGGACAAGTCAGCCGAGGCCAGGCCGGCCAGCGCGCCGCCGCCCGGGCCGACCGGCCGGCCGTCCGCGTCCAGGAACGCCGCGCCCAGCGCCGCCAGCATGCCCGCGCCGCCGTCGGTGGTGGCGCTGCCGCCCACACCGAAGACGATCGAGCGCGCACCCGCGTCCAGCGCGGCCCGCAGCAGCTCGCCGGACCCGTACGTCGTCGCCGTCAGCGGGGCGAAGGTGCCCGCGGGCAGCAGCTGGAGCCCGGAGGCCTCCGCCATCTCCACCACCGCGGTACCGTCGCGCAGCGCGAAGGCGGCCGTGACCTGGTCGCCGAGCGGCCCGGTGACCCGTACCTCCCGGCGCTCGAAACCGGCCGCGACGGCGGCCGCGACCGTGCCGTCGCCGCCGTCCGCGACGGGCAGGGTCTCGATCTCCACGCCCGGTACGGCCTTGCGGAGACCGGCCGTCACCCGCTCCGCGACCTGAACGGCCGTGAGCGAGCCCTTGAATTTGTCCGCGGCGATGAGCACGCGCGCGGCCTCAGTTACTGCTCCGTCCGTCACCTTGCTAATCCCTTGCTATCGAACAGTGCAGTCGCGCCCCCATGAGCCTATCCGGAGGATCCTCCTATGCCCATGGGTGGCCTGGGCCACACCCGGCGTGCCGTACCGCCAAATAGGGATATACGCCTGCATAGGGTGGCCGCATGAGCACGGAATCACTGGAACAGCCGCCTCCGGACGCCCGGGAAGGGGGGACCGACGGCCGACCGGGCGCCTCGCCCGACCACACCGTCGTCACCATCGGGGTGATCGCCGTGCTGGCCGTCGTCGCCTGGGCGGCCCTGGGCAAGCACTCCTTCGACACCGCCTCAGGCACGGCCCTCGCCTGGGTGCTCAACAACTTCGCCTGGCTGTTCGTGATCGCCGCCGACGTGTTCCTGGTGATGTGCGTGGTCCTCGCCATCAGCCGGTTCGGCCGGATCCGGCTCGGCGCCGACGACTCCGAGCCGGAGTTCACCAACCTCGCGTGGATCGCGATGATGTTCAGCGCCGGCATGGGCATCGGCCTGATGTTCTACGGCGTGGGCGAACCGCTCACCCACTTCCTGAACCCGCCCCCGGCCTCCGGCGCCGCCCCGGGCACCGGCGGGGCGGCCCTCGCGGCCATGGAGTACTCGTTCTTCCACTGGACGCTCACCCCCTGGGCCATCTACGGCATCGCCGGCCTCGCCCTCGCCTACGCGACCTTCCGCAAGGGCCGCGGCAACCGCCTCAGCTCCGCCTTCGTCCCGCTCATGGGACAGCGGCGGGCCGACGGCCCGGCCGGCCAGGCCATCGACCTGCTCGCCGTCTTCGCCACCGTCTTCGGCACCGCCACCAGCCTCGGCCTCGGCGCCCTCCAGGTGGCCAAGGGCCTGAACCTCACCACCGGCGTCGAGGACTCCACCACCGTCGAGCTGATCATCATCGGCTCGCTGTCCGCCGCGTTCGTGCTCTCCGCCTTCTCCGGCCTGCACAAGGGCGTCAAGTGGCTGAGCACCATCAACATCGTGCTCGCCGCCGTCCTGATGCTCTTCGTCTTCGTGCTCGGCCCGACCGTCTACGTCCTGGACGTGATCCCCTCCAGCGTCGGCGGCTACCTGCACGAACTCCTGCCCATGGCCAGCCGCACCGGCGCCTTCACCGACAGTGCCTGGCTCGGCGCGTGGACGATCTTCTACTGGGCGTGGTGGCTCTCCTGGGCCCCCTTCGTCGGCACCTTCATCGCCCGCATCTCCCGCGGCCGCACCATCCGCGAGTTCCTGATCGGCGTGCTGCTGGTGCCCAGCGGCGCCACGGTCATCTGGTTCTGCGTCATGGGCGGCACCGCCATCCGCCTGGAGTCCACCGGCGCCGCCGACCTCGCCGCCAAGCTCAAGGAAGGCACCGAGGCCTCGCTCTTCGCGATGCTCGACGCGCTGCCGCTCGGCACCGTCACCTCCTGGGTGGCGATGGTCCTGGTCATGACGTACTTCATCACCAGCGCCGACTCCGCCTCCCTCGTCATGGGCTCGCTCACCAGCCGGGGGTCGCTGAACCCGCCGACCTGGCTCGTCGTCACCTGGGGCGTCCTGATGGCCGCCGTGGCCGCCGTCCTGCTCGTCGCGGGCGGCCTGAAGTCCCTGCAGACCGCGACCATCCTGGTCGCGCTGCCCTTCGTCGTCGTCATGCTGCTGCTGTGCTGGGCCCTGGTGACGGAACTGCGCGAGGACCCCGGCGCGGGACCCGTCCGCCACCACGCCCTGCACGGACTGCGGGACGCCGTCAACGCCATGGTCGGCGACGCCATCACCGAGCGGGGCGCGGCCCGCCACCACCGGCTGCGGCGCCTCGCCGAGTCCCGTGGACGCGACCGCGAGGACGGCAGCCCCCCACAGGAGTGATCGCGGGGCCGCCCGGTACCCCTGTCCGGGCGGCCGGTTAGGGTGGCCGCGTGACCACCACCGATGACTACGCCGACTACATCGCGAGCCTGCCTCGGGTCCTGGCCGGCGCGGCCGCCCTGTTCCGCGACGCGCGGGGCCACGTCCTGCTGGTCGAGCCCAACTACCGCGAGGGCTGGGCCCTGCCGGGCGGCACCGTCGAGTCCGACCGCGACGAGTCGCCCCGCACCGCGGCCCGGCGCGAGAGCGCCGAGGAGATCGGCATCGACGTCCCCCTCGGCCGGCTCCTCGCCGTCGACTGGAGCCTGGGCCCCGGCCGGCCCCCGCTGGTGGCCTACCTGTACGACGGCGGCGTCCTCGACGCCGGCCGGCTCGACTCGATCGTGCTCCAGGAGGAGGAACTCCTCTCCTGGAAGCTCGTCGAGCCCGCACGGCTCACCGAGTACCTCCTCGGATCGCTCGGCCTGCGCGCCCAGGAGGCCTGCCGGGTCCTGGAATCGGGCGAGGGCACCGTGGAACTGGAGAACGGCCGCAGGCCCGATCCCGCGTAAGACCCCGGCCGGGCCGGGGGGTTCATCACGTCGCCCACTGCGAGCAGGACAGAATCAGCAGATGATCACGATGTACGCCTGGCCCAGCACGGCCGACGGTCCCGACGCCCTCCCCATGGTCCACTTCACCACCGAGCAGCAGTCCGGGGGCGAGGTCACCGAAGAGGGCACCCCGGTCTGGCTGTTCGACACCGCGATCCGCGAGGGCGGCTGGTCCCCCTTCGAGGACTTCGAGGGCTGGTCCGCCCCCGCCGAGGGCTGGCAGGCCTTCTACCGCCGCGAGGACGACCTCCTCGCCATCACCGGCCCCGGCGCCTGCGAGGGCTGGTACCAGGGCCGCCTCGGCGCCGACGGCGACTGGGTGGCGGCCGCCGCCGCCCAGCAGAGCGTGGTCCTGCTCGCCGCCCCCGTCCAGCACCCGTCCCTCTACGCCTACGCGGTGGAGGCCGGAGCCGGTTTCGCGCTCCTGGTCCCGCTCGCCGTGATCTGACGGGCGCGGACCACCGCCCCCGCCGCAGCCTCCTCCCGCCGCTCGATCTCCAGCAGCCGCACCTTGCGGTCCAGGCCGCCGCCGTAGCCCGTCATCGCGCCCGAGGCGCCGATGACGCGGTGGCACGGCACGATGATGCTGACCGGGTTCTTCCCGTTGGCCAGGCCCACCGCCCGCGACGCGTTCGGCTTGCCCAGCTCCGCCGCGAGCCTCCCGTACGACCAGGTCTCGCCGTACGGGATCCGTACCAGCTGCGCCCACACGCTGCGCTGGAAGGGCGTGCCCTCCAGCCGCACCGGGACGGTGAACTCCGTCAGCTCCCCGGCGAAGTACGCGGTCAGCTCCCGCAGCACCTCGGGGAAGGGCCCCGCGGTCGCCGGTACCCGCTCGCCGAAGGTCTCCTCACCGGGCATGTGCCGGTGCTCGGTCATGTACAGGGCGCTGAGCACCCCTTCGGTGGCCACGAGCGTCAGCGGCCCCAGCGGGCTGTCGACGATGGTGTGGGTCTTGCCGTTCATTGCTTCGCTCCTCAGACGGGGAGGTGGTTGATGGCGTGGTCCTCGGTGGCCCACAGGTACTGGACGGCGTACGCGCGCCAGGGCCGCCAGCCGGCCGCCCGCGCGGTCAGGGCCGCGGGCGTGGCCGGCAGCCCCAGCCGCCGGGCGGCCCGCCGGACCCCGAGGTCGGACGGCAGGAACGCGTCCGGGTCGCCCAGCGCGCGCATCGCGATGATCCCCGTGGTCCACGGTCCGAAGCCGGGCAGGGCGTCCAGCCCGGCGCGGGCCTCCTCCCAGTCGCTGTCGATGCCGAGCGGCAGCGAACCGTCCGCCAGCGCCGCGACCAGGGTCGTCAGCGTGGTGCGGCGGCTGCGCGGCATCGACAGCGCCCCGGGGTCCAGGGCGGCCAGCGCCGCCGGGCTCGGGAAGAGGCGGGTCAGCCCGCCGTGGGGGTCTTCCACGGGCTCCCCGTACGCGCTCACCAGCCGGGCCGCGTGGGTGCGCGCGGCCGCGGTGGACACCTGCTGCCCCAGCACCGCCCGGACGGCGAACTCCGCCGCGTCGACGGTACGGGGGACCCGCCGCCCGGGGGCCTTGTCCACGAGCGGGGCCAGCAGCGGATCGGCGCGCAGCTGGTCGTCCACGGCCTCCGGGTCGGCGTCCAGGTCGAGCATCCACCGGCAGCGGCTGATGGCGATGGTCAGGTCCCGCAGGTCGGTCAGGGCCAGCCGGCAGCCGATGTGCTCGGGGCCGGGCGTCAGCGCGACCACGCCGGTGCCGTACGGGAGCCTCAGCGTCCGCCGGTAGGCGCCGTCCCGCCACTCCTCGACCCCGGGCACGGCCGTCGCGGCGAGGTGCCCGAAGAGGTTGTCGGGGTTCAGCGGGGCCCGGAAGGGCAGCCGCAGGCTGATCACCCCGGGCACCCGGGGCTCCTGCCGCCCGGCCTTCGCGGCCCGGGTCCGCAGCTCGCCGGGGGTCAGCGCGAAGACCTCGCGGACGGTGTCGTTGAAGCTGCGGATGGAGGCGAAGCCGGCGGCGAAGGCGATGTCGCCCATGGGCAGGGCGGAGGTCTCGACGAGCAGCCGGGCGGTCTGCGCGCGCTGGGCCCGGGCGAGGGCGAGGGGGCCCGCGCCGAGCTCGGCGCGCAGCTGCCGCTCGACCTGCCGCGCGGAGTAGCCGAGCCGCGCCGCCAGCCCCGGGACGCCCTCGCGGTCGACGACCCCGTCCTGGATGAGCCGCATCGCCCGGGCCACGGCGTCGGCGCGCGCGTTCCACTCGGGGGAGCCGGGGCTCGTATCGGGCCGGCACCGCTTGCAGGCCCGGTACCCGGCCTGCTGGCAGGCGGCGGCGCTGGGCAGGAAGCTCATGTTCTCGACCTTGGGCGGCACGGCCGGGCAGCTGGGCCGGCAGTAGATCCCGGTGGTCCGCACGGCGGTGAAGAACCACCCGTCGAAACGGGCGTCCTTCGACTGCACGGCCCTGACGCAGCGCTCGGTGTCGGTGTACATGCGTCCAGCTTCCCGTCCGAACCCCACCCGGGCTGGCAGTTTTCCGACATCAACCTTACGCCGGCACCACTCACTACACGGCGCTCCGCGCCCGCGCCTCAAACGCCGGCGGGGCTGAGGTTGCCGAAATCCAGCCCCGCCGGCGTTTGAGGCGCGGGGTCTGGGGCGGAGCCCCAGGGGCTTTCCGCCGCGCCGGCGGTCGAGGCGGGAACGGTGGAAGGGCGGGGAGGGGCGGGCCCCGCGCAGCGGTGGCAGCGGCGGACGCCGCCCCGGCCGGGGGCATGGGAAGGCCCCGGCGCCAATGGCGGCCGGGGCCTTCCCGTACAGCTGAGCGGCAGCGTTACGGCAGCTGCGCCGCCCGCGCCTCGCGCCGGTTGTGCCGGAACGTGTTCGCCCGACGGGTCGTCGCGAACAGCGGAATCGTCGCCGCGAGAGCGATCTGCAGCGCACACCCCGTCTGAAGCAGCAGCTGCCCGCCCGGCGCGTCGAACGCCCAGGCCGCCAGCAGCCCCATCGCCCCGACGATCCAGCTCAGCATCGCCGCCGCGAGGACCCCCCGCGGCTTGGGGTACTCGACCCGGCTCACCATCAGCCAGGCCACCCCGACGATCGCCAGCAGGGTCGGCACGAACGGCAGCTCCAGCAGCACGATGGAGACGACCGTCAGCGCGCCGAAGGGGCTCGGCATGCCCTGGAACATGCCGTCCTTCAGGGTCACGCAGCTGAATCTCGCCAGCCGCAGCACCACCGCCAGCAGCACCACGATCGCCGCCAGCGCGGACATCTTCTGGTGCGCGTCGTCGGCGACCATGCCGTAGACGAGCACGAAGTACGCCGGCGCCAGCCCGAAGCTGATCAGGTCGGAAAGGTTGTCCAGCTCCGCGCCCATCGGCGAGCTGCGCAGCTTCCGCGCGACGATGCCGTCGAAGAGGTCGAAGACCGCCGCGAGCAGCATCAGTATCACCGCGGTGGCCGCGCTGTGCCGGGCCATGCCCGACTCGCCGCTGCCGGTGAGGTGGGGGATGAGGATCCCGGTGGTGGTGAAGTACACCGCCATGAATCCGCACGTGGCGTTGCCGAGGGTGAGGGTGTCCGCTATCGACAGCCGCAGCGAGAGCGGCATGTCGTCCTCGGCGGACTCCGCCTCGGCGGATTCGGGCACCCAGCCGGTGGCAGGGCTCTCAGGGTCAGTCACGGTCAATTCGGGTCACCCCCGCGGTGGTGGCCTGACCGACCTCGACCGCGACCTCGACGCCCTCGGGGAGGTAGATGTCGACGCGCGAGCCGAAGCGGATCAGACCGATGCGTTCGCCCTGCTCCACCTTGGTGCCGGCCGGCAGGTACGGGACGATACGACGGGCGACGGCGCCGGCGATCTGCACCATCTCGATGTCGCCGAGCTCGGTGTCGAAGTGCCAGACGACGCGCTCGTTGTTCTCGCTCTCCTTGTTGAACGCCGGGACGAACCCGCCGGGGATGTGCTCCACGGACGTCACCGTGCCCGCCAGGGGCGCGCGGTTGACGTGGACGTTCAGCGGGCTCATGAAGATCGCGACGCGGGTGCGCCCGTCCTTCCACGGCATGATGCTCTGCACCACGCCGTCGGCGGGAGAGATGACGCGGCCCTGGGTGATCTCACGCTCGGGGTCGCGGAAGAACCACAGCATGCCCGCCGCGAGCGCGGTGGCGGGCACGGCCGCCGCGGCCCAGCGTCCGGACTTGCGGGCCCGGGTGAGGCTGAGCGCCGCGGTGGCGACGGTCGGCAGGAGCCACGGCGATGCTCCGCGTGCGAGACGTCCACCGAGGATGCCGACGCGAGGTGCAGAGGTTTGGCTGTGGGGCATGGATGACCTTCGTAGCGGGTGATTGCCGCGCCGTAAACGGGGGGACGGGACGGCGGCTTTACTGGAATGCTATCGGTTGCGCGCAACAACTGGGCAAGCCAGAAGCCGAGTCGATGGCCCGTAACCCGTGACTGCTAGTGACTCTTCGGCGGAGAATCATCGGTAAATTCGCCACAAAAGGGACATTCAGCCCTGGATCCGGTACTCCTCCAGCAGGCGTCGCCCGATGATCATTTTCTGGATCTCGGCGGTACCTTCACCGATCAGC
The DNA here is from genome assembly GCF_055584685.1 of Streptomyces sp. NPDC102258. Taxonomy (NCBI): domain Bacteria; kingdom Bacillati; phylum Actinomycetota; class Actinomycetes; order Kitasatosporales; family Streptomycetaceae; genus Streptomyces; species Streptomyces sp. NPDC102258. Next base: position 167,647 of record NZ_JBVJLO010000015.1, on the reverse strand, counting down.
AGCATCGGCGCTTCGCGGTAGAGCCGCTCGATCTCGTACTCCTTCGAGAAGCCGTAGCCGCCGTGGATGCGGAACGCGTCCTCGACGACCTCCTTGCAGTATTCGGACGCGAGGTACTTCGCCATCCCCGCTTCGAGGTCGTTTCGTTCCCCGGAGTCCTTTTTGCGTGCCGCGTTCACCATCATCGCATGGGCGGCTTCGACCTTGGTAGCCATCTCGGCCAGCTTGAACTGGATGGCCTGGTGTTCGGCGATCGCCTTGCCGAAAGTGTGACGTTGCTGGGCATACGAGACACCCAGTTCGAACGCACGCTGTGCGACACCGCAGCCACGCGCCGCCACGTTCACACGGCCGACCTCGACCCCGTCCATCATTTGGTAAAACCCTCGGCCGGTCTGGCCGCCGAGCACGCGATTGGCCGGAATGCGCAGTCCGTCCATGATCAGCTCGGTCGTGTCGACGCCCTTGTAGCCCATCTTGTCGATCTTGCCCGGGATCGTCAGGCCCGGCCGGACCTCGCCGAAGCCCGGCTCCTTCTCCACCAGGAAGGTCGTCATCGACTTGTGGGGCGCCGTGCCCTCGGGGTGTCCTTCGTCACTCCGGACCAGCACGGCCACCAGCGTGGACGTGCCGCCGTTCGTGAGCCACATCTTCTGGCCGTTCAGGACGTACTCGTCGCCGTCCCGCACCGCCTTGGACGTGATGGCCGACACGTCGGAGCCCAGAGCCGGCTCCGACATCGAGAACGCGCCCCGGACCTCGCCCAGCGCCATCCGCGGCAGGAAGTGGTCCTTCTGCTCCTGCGTGCCGTGCTGCTTGAGCATGTACGCCACGATGAAGTGGGTGTTGATGATGCCCGAGACGGACATCCAGCCCCGCGCTATCTCCTCGACGCACAGCGCGTAGGTGAGCAGCGACTCACCCAGACCGCCGTACTCCTCGGGGATCATCAGGCCGAACAGGCCGAGTTCCTTCAGACCGTCGACGATCTGCTGGGGGTACTCGTCGCGGTGCTCCAGCTCGGTCGCGACCGGGATGATCTCCTTGTCGACGAACTCCCGGACGGTCTTCAGGATCTCCCGCTGGACGTCCGTGAGCCCGGCGGTCTGGGCGAGTCGGGCCATGGCTACTTCCCCTGTTCCTTCAGCTGCGGGCGGCCGGGCTGCTCGCCGCCGCGCTCCTTGATGTACGTCTCGGTCGGGACCATCACCTTGCGCCGGAAGACGCAGACGAGGGTGCCGTCCTGCTTGTAGCCCTTGGTCTCCACGTAGACGATCCCGCGGTCGTTCTTCGACTTCGAGGGGGTCTTGTCGAGGACCGTGGTCTCGCCGTAGAGCGTGTCGCCGTGGAAGGTCGGCGCCACGTGCCGCAGCGACTCGATCTCCAGGTTGGCGATGGCCTTCCCCGAGACGTCGGGGACCGACATGCCGAGCAGCAGCGAGTAGATGTAGTTGCCGACCACCACGTTCTTGCCGAAGTCGGTGGTGTTCTCGGCGTAGTTGCTGTCCATGTGGAGCGGGTGGTGGTTCATGGTCAGCAGACAGAAGAGGTGGTCGTCGTACTCCGTGACCGTCTTCCCGGGCCAGTGCTTGTAGACCGCCCCGACCTCGAACTCCTCGTACGTACGTCCGAACTGCATCGGGATCAGGCCTCCGGGGTCTCGAACTTGCTGGTGCGCTGCATGCCGGCGGCCCGGCCCTTGCCCGCGATGACCAGGGCCATCTTGCGGCTGGCCTCGTCGATCATCTCGTCGCCGAGCATCGCCGAGCCCTTCTTGCCGCCCGCCTCCGAGGTGCACCAGTCGTACGCGTCGAGGATCAGCTCGGCGTGGTCGTAGTCCTCCTGCGAAGGGGAGAAGACCTCGTTCGCCGCGTCGACCTGGCCGGGGTGCAGGACCCACTTGCCGTCGAAGCCGAGGGCGGCGGCGCGGCCGGCCACCTCGCGGTAGCCGTCGACGTTCTTGATCTGGAGGAAGGGGCCGTCGATCGCCTGGAGGTCGTGGGTGCGCGCGGCCATCAGGATGCGCATCAGGATGTAGTGGTAGGCGTCCGCGCCGTAGCCGGGCGGCTGCATGCCCACGACCAGGGACTTCATGTTGATGGAGGCCATGAAGTCGGCCGGGCCGAAGATGATGGTCTCCAGCCGCGGCGAGGCGCCGGCGATCGCGTCGACGTTCACCAGGCCCTTGGCGTTCTCGATCTGCGCCTCGATGCCGATCTTGCCGACCTCGAAGCCCATGGTCTTCTCGATCTGGGTCAGCAGCAGGTCCAGGGCCACGATCTGCTGGGCGTCCTGGACCTTCGGCAGCATGATGCAGTCGAGGTTCTGGCCGGCGCCCTCGACGACCGTGATGACGTCCCGGTAGGTCCAGTGGGTCGTCCAGTCGTTGACGCGCACCACCCGGGTCTTGCCGGTCCAGTCGCCCTGGTTCAGCGCGTCCACGATCGTGTGGCGGGCGCCTTCCTTGGCGAGCGGGGCGCAGGCGTCCTCCAGGTCCAGGAAGACCTGGTCGGCCGGCAGGCCCTGGGCCTTCTCCAGGAACCGGGGGTTGGAACCCGGGACCGCGAGGCAGGAGCGGCGCGGGCGCAGCCGGTTGACCGGGGAAGAGGGCGTGGTCATGCGGGGACCTCCGTGCTTTCCGAGATGTCGAGTGGTTCGAGCTTGTTGGCCTTGCGGATCTCGTCGACGATACGTCCGATGATCTCCGTGATGCCGAAGTCCTTGGGGGTGAAGACGGCGGCCACGCCGGCCGCCTTCAGCGTCACGGCGTCGGCGTTCGGAATGATGCCCCCGACGATGACGGGGATGTCACCCGCCCCCGCCGTGCGCAGGCGTTCCAGCACGTCCGGGACGAGCGCGCTGTGCGAACCGGACAGGATGGACAGTCCCACGCAGTGCACGTCCTCGGCCAGCGCGGCCGAGGAGATCTCCTCGGGCGTCAGCCGGATGCCCTGGTAGACCACCTCGAAGCCGGCGTCGCGGGCCCGCACGGCTATCTGCTCGGCGCCGTTGGAGTGCCCGTCCAGGCCGGGCTTGCCGACCAGCAGGCGCAGCCGGCCCGCGCCCAGCTCGTCGGCCGTACGGGAGACCTTGGCGCGGACGAGGGCCATGGGGGTGCCCTCCTCGGCGGTGACCGCGACGGGGGCGGAGGAGACGCCGGTCGGGGCCCGGAACTCGCCGAACACCTCGCGCAGCGCGTCCGCCCACTCGCCGGTGGTGACGCCGGCCCGGGCGCACTCCAGGGTGGCCTCCATCAGGTTCTCGGTGCCCGCGGCGGCCTCCTTCAGCCGGTCCAGGGCCTGACCGACGGTCGGGAAGACGAACGGGTCGCCGCCGCCCTGCCGCTCCGAGGACTCCTGCCGCTCGGCGCGCCAGCGCCGGATCCGCTCCACGGTCAGCGCCTCGGTGGCCGGGTCGACCGTCATGATGGCGCCGTCGAGGTCGGCGGTGAGCGGGTTCTCCTCGGTCTGCTGGAAGCAGTTGACCCCGACGATCTTGTCCTCGCCGGCCTCGATCCGGGCGCGCCGCTCGGCGTGCGAGGAGACCAGCTCGCCCTTGAGGTACCCGGACTCGACGGCGGCCATCGCGCCGCCCATCTCCTGGATCCGGTCGATCTCGGCCAGGCACTCCCGGACCAGGGAGTCGACCTTGGTCTCGATGACGTGCGAGCCCGCGAAGATGTCCTCGTACTCCAGCAGGTCGCTCTCGTGCGCCAGGACCTGCTGGATGCGCAGCGACCACTGCTGGTCCCACGGCCGGGGCAGGCCCAGGGCCTCGTTCCAGGCGGGCAGCTGCACCGCGCGGGCGCGGGCGTCCTTGGAGAGGGTGACCGCCAGCATCTCCAGCACGATGCGCTGGACGTTGTTCTCCGGCTGCGCCTCGGTCAGGCCGAGGGAGTTGACCTGGACGCCGTAGCGGAAGCGGCGCTGCTTGGCGTTCTCGATGCCGTAGCGCTCACGGGTGACCTGGTCCCAGATGCGGCCGAAGGCGCGCATCTTGCACATCTCCTCGATGAAGCGGACGCCCGCGTTCACGAAGAAGGAGATACGGGCGACGACCTCGCCGAAGCGCTCCTCGGGCACCTGGCCGGAGTCGCGCACCGAGTCCAGGACGGCGATGGCGGTGGACATCGCGTACGAGATCTCCTGGACCGGGGTGGCCCCGGCCTCCTGGAGGTGGTACGAGCAGATGTTGATCGGGTTCCACTTGGGGATGTGGCTGACCGTGTACGCGATCATGTCCGTCGTCAGGCGGAGCGAGGGCCCGGGCGGGAAGACGTGCGTCCCGCGCGAGAGGTACTCCTTGACGATGTCGTTCTGGGTGGTGCCCTGGAGCAGGGAGACGTCCGCCCCCTGCTCCTCGGCGGCCACCTGGTAGAGCGCCAGCAGCCACATGGCGGTGGCGTTGATCGTCATCGAGGTGTTCATCTGTTCCAGGGGGATGTCCTGGAACAGCCGGCGCATGTCACCCAGGTGGGAGACCGGCACGCCGACCCGGCCGACCTCGCCGCGGGCGAGGATGTGGTCGGGGTCGTAGCCCGTCTGCGTCGGCAGGTCGAAGGCGACGGACAGGCCGGTCTGGCCCTTGGCGAGGTTGCGGCGGTACAGCTCGTTGGACGCCTCGGCCGTGGAGTGGCCGGCGTACGTCCGCATGAGCCACGGTCGGTCCTTCTGGCGCTCTGTCATCTCAGGCTGTCCCTTTGGCCCTTGAACGATCGGACGTGTCGGCTGTCAGACGTTGCGGAAGCGGTTGATGGCGTCGAGGTGCGTCGCGCGCATCTCGTGGTCGCGGACGCCCAGGCCCTCCTCGGGGGCGAGCGCGAGGACGCCGACCTTGCCCTGGTGGAGGTTGCGGTGGACGTCGTAGGCGGCCTGACCGGTCTCCTCCAGGGAGTAGACCTTCGAGAGGGTGGGGTGGATCTTCCCCTTGGCGATCAGGCGGTTGGCCTCCCACGCCTCGCGGTAGTTGGCGAAGTGCGAGCCGACGATCCGCTTGAGCGACATCCACAGGTAGCGGTTGTCGTACTCGTGGTTGTAGCCGGAGGTGGAGGCGCAGGTGACGATGGTGCCGCCCTTGCGGGTGACGTACACGGAGGCGCCGAAGGTCTCGCGGCCGGGGTGCTCGAAGACGATGTCCACGTCCTCGCCGCCGGTCAGCTCGCGGATGCGCTTGCCGAAGCGCTTCCACTCCTTCGGGTCCTGGGTGTGCTCGTCCTTCCAGAACTTGTAGCCCTCGGCGCTGCGGTCGATGATCGCGGTCGCGCCCATCGCCCGGCAGATGTCGGCCTTCTGCGCGCTGGAGACCACGCAGATGGGGTTGGCGCCGCCGGCCAGCGCGAACTGGGTGGCGTAGGAGCCGAGTCCGCCGCTGGCGCCCCAGATCAGGACGTTGTCGCCCTGCTTCATGCCGGCGCCGTTGCGGGAGACCAGCTGGCGGTAGGCGGTGGAGTTGACGAGGCCGGGGGAGGCGGCCTCCTCCCAGCTCAGGTGGTCCGGCTTCGGCATCAGCTGGTTGGACTTGACCAGGGCGATCTCGGCGAGTCCGCCGAAGTTGGTCTCGAAGCCCCAGATGCGCTGCTCCGGGTCGAGCATCGTGTCGTTGTGGCCGTCGGAGGACTCCAGTTCCACCGAGAGGCAGTGCGCGACGACCTCGTCGCCGGGCTTCCAGGCGTTCACGCCGGGACCGGTGCGCAGCACGACGCCCGCGAGGTCGGAGCCGATGACGTGGTACGGCAGGTCGTGGCGCCGGGTGAGGTCGCTGAGCTTGCCGTAGCGCTCCAGGAAGCTGAAGGTCGACACGGGCTCGAAGATCGACGTCCACACGGAGTTGTAGTTGACCGAGGAGGCCATGACGGCCACCAGGGCCTCGCCCGGACCGAGTTCGGGGACCGGGACCTGGTCGAGGTGCAGGGACTTGCGCGGGTCCTTCTCGCGGGTGGTGAGCCCGGCGAACATCTCCGTCTCGTCCTTGTGCACGGTGATCGCGCGGTACGAGTCGGGGAGCGGCAGGGCCGCGAAGTCGTCGGCGGTGGCTGCCTGCGACTGGATCGCGTCCAGGATGTCCTTCACGGTATTGCCTCCGGCTGAGCGCTGATGAGGGTGCGCTGAGGGATACGCGTTGCGTGCGTGGGAGCGGGTGTGGGGTGGTGCGGGTGCCGTCGGTCCGGCGGGAGCGGTGGTGCGGGGCGCACCCGTGGTGAGGTGCGTGGTGCCTGGTGACGCAGGCATCCGGGGCGCGTTCCGTGCCGTGTGGGCGTGGGCCGCGGGGACATCCGGACGAGATTCAACGTATGGCACCCCGTGTCACTCGACAAGGCACCGCGTGCCAAAACTTTCTCTCATTTGGCTATTGACCTGCGCAGATGAGCGATGATCGATCAGAGTTACCGGCGAGTAGGGGCAACCCGGACAAACGAAACGGCCGCTCCCGGGACGGGAGCGGCCGCTGTGACGTGCGCGACTTCGAGTGCGGTTACCGCGGTGCCTTCTTCCTACTGCTGCGCTTCGCGGTTGTTCCTGAGCGCCTCTTCGATGGTGCGCATGACCTCCTCCAGCGGGGCGTCGGTCCGCGCCACCGCGACCAGCACCTCGCCCTCGGTCCGCACGGCCGCCGGAGCCGCCGGCGCGACGGCGGCGGCGCCCGCACCGGCGCCGAGCGTACGGCCCGCGCCGATCCCGGAGCCGAAGGTCTTGCGGACGATCGAGAAGGCGTGGTCCAGCTGCGCCTCCACGTCCCCCTGGCCGCCCGCCCGCAGCCAGCGCCGCAGCACGTGGTTGTGGGCGGTCACCACCGCCGAGGCGGCCACCTCGGCCAGCAGCGGGTCGTCATTGCCGTCGTGGTGGTCCTGCTCGTCGAAGTGGGCCAGCAGGTAGCGGGTGAACAGCCGCTCGTAGCGGGCCACCGAGGCGATCTCCCGCTCCCGCAGCGCCGGTACCTCGCGGGTCAGCCGGTAACGCTCCACCGACACCGCCGGCGAGGCGGCGTACATCTTCATGACTTCCTTGATCCCCCGGCACACCGTGTCGAGCGGGTGCTCGTGCGCCGGGGCCACGTCCAGGACCGCCTCGGCGCGGGTCAGGGTGTCGTCGTGGTCCGGGAAGATCGCCTCTTCCTTGGACCGGAAATGCCGGAAGAAAGTCCGGCGGGCCACCCCGGCGGTCGCGGCGATCTCGTCGACCGTCGTGGCCTCGTACCCCTTCGTCGCGAACAGCTCCATGGCGGCAGCCGCCAGCTCGCGGCGCATCTTGAGCCGCTGAGCGGCCGCCTTGGTGCCGACCGCGCTCTCCGGGGCATCGGACGCCGTGGCGGCGCGGGGCGAGGTCTTGGCGGGCTGGGACATAGAGCGAAAGTACTTCATTCGCGCGGGGGAGCGCGCCTGTGGGGGGTCGCAGGGGGTCGGATGCGGGGGAGGGCCCGCACTGGGCCCGGGAGGGTGTGTCCGCCGTGAGGGTCCGGCGGACCCGAGCAGCCCTCCCCACGCATCCTGCTCGGGGACCGCGGGATCGGGGGGAGTCCCCTTACCGGCGGGCGTACTCACGGAAACCGCGGCCGGTCTTCCGGCCCAGGCAGCCCGCCGCCACCAGGTGCTCCAGCAGCGGGGACGGGGCCAGACCCGGATCGCGGAACTCCTGGTGGAGGACCTTCTCGATGGCCAGGGACACGTCCAGGCCGACGACGTCGAGGAGCTCGAAGGGCCCCATCGGGTACCCGCCGCCCAGCTTCATCGCGGCGTCGATGTCGTCGAGGGTCGCGTAGTGCTGCTCGACCATCTTGATGGCGTTGTTCAAGTACGGGAACAGCAGCGCGTTCACGATGAAGCCCGCCCGGTCCCCGCAGTCCACGGGGTGCTTGCGGACCTTGACGCAGACCTCCCGGACCGTGGCGTGCACGTCGTCGGCCGTCAGGACCGTCCGGACCACCTCGACCAGCTTCATCGCCGGCGCCGGGTTGAAGAAGTGCATGCCGATCACGTCCTGCGGCCGGGCCGTGGCCCGGGCGACGGCGATCACCGGCAGCGAGGAGGTGGTGGTGGCCAGCACCGCGCCCGGCTTGCACACCTTGTCCAGCCCCGCGAACAGCTCCTGCTTGACGGCCAGGTCCTCGGCGACGGCCTCCACGGCCAGGTCCACCTCGGCGAAGGCCTCCAGCGAACCGGCCGGGGTGATCCGGCCCAGGGTCAGCGCGGCGGCCTCCTCGGTCAGGCGGCCCTTGGACACCGCACGGCCCAGGGACTTCCCGATCGCGGCCTTCGCGGCCCCGGCCTTCTCCAGGCTGCGCGCGGCCAGCACCACGTCGTAGCCGGCCTGCGCGAAGACCTGGGCGATACCGCTCGCCATCGTCCCCGAGCCGGCCACGCCGACGGAGGCGACCGGGCGGCCGGAGCCCAGCAGCGAACCGTCGAGGGGGGTCTGCAGGTCACGGACGACCACGGAGCTGCCCGGGGCCTCGTACGTGTAGAAGCCGCGGCCCGACTTCTGCCCGGTCAGCCCGGCCTCCGCGAGGTGGCCGAGGATCGGCGCCGGGGCGTGCAGCCGGTCGCCGGAGGCGGCGTACATGGCCTCCAGCACGGTGCGCGCGGTGTCCACGCCGATCAGGTCGAGCAGCGCGAGCGGGCCCATCGGCAGGCCGCAGCCCAGCCGCATCGCCGCGTCGATGTCCTCGCGGGAGGCGTACTTGGCCTCGTACATCGCGGCGGCCTGGTTGAGGTAGCCGAAGAGCAGGCCGTCCGCGACGAAACCGGGCCGGTCGCCCACCGCGACGGGCTGCTTGCCCAGCTCGCGGGCCAGTTCGGTGACGGCCTCGACGGCCGGCGGGGCGGTCAGCACGCAGGAGACGATCTCGACGAGCTTCATCGCCGGCGCCGGGTTGAAGAAGTGCAGGCCCAGCACCCGCTCGGGGCGCAGCGACTCGGCGGCGAGCCGGGTCACCGACAGGGCGTTGGTGCCGGTGGCGAGGATGGTGTCGGGGCGGACGATCGCGTCGAGCTCGTCGAAGAGGCGGTGCTTGAGGTCGTAGTCCTCCGGGACCACCTCGATGACGAGGTCCGCGTCGGCGGCGGCGCCGAGTTCGGTGAAGGTGCGCAGGCGCGCCAGCACCGCCCCGCGCTCCTGCTCGGTGAGCCGGCCCCGGGCGACGGAGCGGGCGGTGGCCGCGGCGAGGGAGGCGGTCGCCCGGCGGGCGGCGGCCTCGCTGACGTCGATGCCGATGACCTCGCGGCCGCCCCGGGCGAGGACCTCGGCGATGCCGGAGCCCATCGTGCCGAGGCCGACGACGGCGATGGTGCGGGGACTGCTGGACGGGGCGGGCTGACCGGACTGACCGGACGTGGACGGAAGGTCCATCGCGGGACTCCAGTGGAAGAGGGTGACGGCTGAGGGCGCGGCGCGCGGTGCACGGGGCGCGGCCGGAAGCGGCATGCGGAGAGGAAACGCATGGCATGCCCGAAGAGGCGCGGAGAGCGGCGGACCCTGTCCCGGGGCCACGCCGTACGAAAGGGCAGCGCGAGCTGCCGCGGTACCTGGGTACCGGACCGACGGCACGGGGCGGCTGCGTCACCAGGCCGGTCCCGTACGTGATGAAGCGAGCGTAACCCGTCGGTAACCGCTTGGCCAGAGCCGGGGAGATGTGACGTACACCGCCCGCCCGTCACGCGTACCGCCTAGGGTGGGCCCGTGAACGACGTGCTGGAGCGCCTGCGGGCCGAGGCTGCCGGATCGCCGCGGGACGCGGATCTGTACGCGGAGCTCCTGGTGGCGGGCCCCGACGCGCTGGCCGCGTCGCTGACCTCGGCCGGCCGGCCGCTGTGGGCCCGCGAACTGGCCGCGTACCGGCTCGGGATGGCGGGGGACCGGCGCGCCTTCGAGCCGCTGGTGCTGCTGCTCAACCACCGCGACCCGGCCCGCTGCGAGGCCGCCGCGCAGGCCCTCGCCGTCCTCGGGGACCCCCGTACCGCCCGCGCGGCGGCGGCCCTGGCGACGAACGCCCTGCGCACCGCCTACGCCCTGCACCCGGTCCGGCTGCTGGCCGCGCTGCGGGCCCCCGAGTCGGCGCCCGCGCTGATCGCCACCCTGGCACGGCTGCTCGCGCCGCACGACCCGTACTGGCGGGTGGCCCTGGCCTGCGTCGAGGGGCTCGGCGCGCTGGCCGACCCGAGCGCCCGCGACGTCCTGGTCCGCGCCCGGTCGCACCCCCGGCTGGCGGTGGCGGCCACCGAAGCCCTCGGCCGCCTGCTGGCGGGCCACCCGGACGCGTAGCCGGGGGACGCGGGACCGGCCCGGCCGCCCGTGCTCACTCCGCGGCGACCGGGAGGACCGCGAACGCCTCGACCTCCAGCAGCAGTTCGGGCCGGAACGGACGAGGTCAGGTCATGTGCGCGTTCCTGCCGGGGCGGCGGTCAGCCGCGGAACCCCAGCAGGCCGTGCAGGGCGGCCCCGCCGGCCGAAGGCGGCACCGCGCGGGTCGCGGTGGTCGGCTTCGGGGCGGGCTGGGCGGGGCAGGAGGCGTCCGCCGCCCGGCCCGTCAGCAGGTACGCGGCGAGCTTTTCGTCCAGGCACTTGTTGCCGCTCAGGACGACGCCGTGGTTGCCGCCGCCCTCCTCGCGCACCAGCGCCGAGCCCGCCAGCCGGCGCTGCATGCCCACCGCGCCCTCGTACGGGGTGGCCGCGTCCTCGGTCGCCTGGAACAGCAGCGCCGGGGGCAGCTCGGTGTTCGTCACGTCCGGCGCCTTGAGCGGCTCGGTCTTCCAGAACGCGCACGGTGCGTTGTACCAGGCGTTGTTCCAGGTCATGAAGGGCGCCTTGGCGTGCGTGCGCCACATGTCGGCCCGCCACAGGTTCCAGTTCCGGGGCCACGCCGAGTCCCGGCACTGCACTGCCGTGTACACGCTGTAGCTGTTGCCCGCCGAGGGCTCCACCGCCCCGAACCGCTCGTACGCCGCCACCAGCGGCTTGGCCTCCCCGCGCACCGCGTACGCCGAGAAGGCCTCGGCGAGGGCCGGCCAGTAGCCGTCGTAGTAGCCGCCCGGCATGTAGGTGTCCTCCAGCTCGGCCGGACCGACCTTCCCGCCCGCCGGAGCCGACCGCAGCGCCTCGCGCACCGCGTACCAGCGCTCCTCGACGCGGGCCGGGTCGGTGCCCAGGTGGTAGGTGGAGTCGTACTGGGCCACCCAGGCCAGGAACGCCTTGTGGCGGGCGTCGAAGGCCTGGTCCTGGGCGAGGTTGTCCTCGTACCAGACCCCGCCCGGGTCGACCACGGAGTCCAGCACCAGGCGGTGCACCCGCCGCGGGTACAGCCGGGCGTACACCGCGCCCAGGTAGGTCCCGTAGGAGTAGCCGAAGTAGCTGAGGCGCTCGGCGCCCACGGCGGTGCGCAGCACCTCCAGGTCGCGGGCGGCGGAGACGGTCCCCACGTACGGGAGCACGTCGGCGTGCCGGCTCTGGCAGGACTCGGCGAAGGCCCGCACCCGGTCCAGGTTGGCCCGCTCGGTCGCCGCGTCCCGAGGCACCGAGTCGGGTCGCACCGGAGCGAAGTGGCCGGCCCCGCAGTCCAGCGCGGGTTCGCTCTTGCCCACCCCGCGCGGGTCGAAGCCGATCACGTCGTACTGGCCGGCCACGTCCTTGGGCAGGGCGGAGGCGACGAACCCGGCCAGGGTGCGCCCGCTGCCGCCCGGCCCGCCCGGGTTGACGAGCAGCGGGCCCTGGAAGGTGGCGGAGGTGTGCGGGACCCGGGTCAGGGCCAGCGAGATCTGCCGCCCGGCCGGCCGGTCGTGGTCGAGCGGGACCTTGAGGGAGGCGCACTGCAGCGTCGGGAAGCGGGGGGTCGCGCAGCGGGTCCAGGCCAGGGGCGCGGCGGCGCGGGCGGCGGCCGGGGCGGGCACCGGGGCCGCGGTGACGGGGCTCGCGAGCGCGGCGGCGACGGTGGACAGCGACAGCAGGACGGCGGCGCGCTTCTTCAGGGGGTGCGGAACGGGGTGCAGCATGGGGCCTCCCAGCCGAGGGTTCTGGGCGGAATCGTCCCGGAAACCGTGGCGGGAAGACGGCATTGGGCGGCCTATTGGCCCGATGTGATGACCCCTCGGGCGGCGGGTCCGGCCGACGGGGTGATCACAGCAGGGTGAGCTGCGTCGGCCCGGCGGGCGCCGGATCCGCCGGACGCTCCGGCAGGACGACCGCGCGCGCCGCCCCGCGCCCCGCCGGACCGATGCCGAATTCGGCGGCGAGTTCGTGGACTTGGCGGGTGATCCGGCGCTGGTACCAGGTCGGCGCGTACGAGCCGTCCGCGTACAGGCGTGCGTACCGTTCGACCAGGTCGGGGTGATGCCGCTCCAGCCAGGCGGTGAACCACTCCCGCGCCCCGGGCCGCAGATGGAGTACCAGGGGTGTCACGGAGGTGGCCCCCGAGGCGGCGACAGCGCGGACGGTGTCGCGCAGCTGCTCCGGGCTGTCGCCGAGGAAGGGGATCACCGGGGCCATCAGCACCCCGCACTCGATGCCCGCGTCGGTGAGGGTCCGTACGGCGGCCAGCCGGGCGGCGGGGGAGGGGGTGCCGGGCTCCACCGTGCGCCACAGGGCGGTGTCGGTGAACCCGGCCGACACGGAGATCCCGACGTCGGTGGCGGCGGCGGCCCGCCGCAGCAGGGGCAGGTCGCGCAGGATCAGCGTGCCCTTGGTGAGGATCGAGAACGGGTTGGCGCGCTCGGTCAGCGCCTCGATGATCCCCGGCATCAGCCGGTAGCGGCCCTCGGCGCGCTGGTAGCAGTCGACGTTCGTGCCCATCGCGATGTGGGCGCCGCCCCAGCGGGCCGCGCCCAGCTCCCGGCGCAGCAGCTCCGGCGCGTTGACCTTGACCACGATCTGGGAGTCGAAACCGATCCCGGTGTCGAGGTCGAGGTAGGCGTGCGTGTTGCGGGCGAAACAGTAGACACAGGCGTGGCTGCACCCCCGGTAGGGGTTGACGGTCCATTCGAACGGCATCCGCGAGGCACCGGGGACCCGGTTGACGATCGACCGCGCGCGGACCTCGTGGAAGGTGATCCCCCGGAACTCGGGGGTGTCGAAGGTGCGGGTGACGACGGATTCCGCGCCGAAGAGCGCGGGCGGCCCGCCGGGCCGCCCCTCGCCGGCCGCCTTCGGGTCCTCGGTCAGATGGTTCCAGCGCATGACGCCGCCTTTCGCTCGCCCTCCGACCGAGAATAGAACAAACGTTCCCATGATCGTGCGGAGCCGTTTCCGCGACCCCGGATTTGGGCGCCCGTCCCGGAGGTGGTTGGCTTGCCGCCGACGAGCGAGAACGACTGCTGGAGGAACAGGTATGGCGCAGGTCGAGGCCACCACGGAGCGCATCATCGGGGCCGACGCGGAGACCGTGTTCGACACGCTCGCCGACTACAACGGAGCCCGGCCCAAGCTGCTCCCCGAGCACTTCAGCGAGTACGAGGTGCGCGAGGGCGGAGACGGCGAGGGCACCCTCGTCCACTGGAAGCTCCAGGCCACCAGCAAGCGCGTCCGGGACTGCCTGCTGGAGGTCACCGAGCCCACCGACGGCCAGCTGGTGGAGAAGGACCGCAACTCCTCCATGGTCACCACCTGGACCGTGACCCCGGCGGGCGAGGGCAAGTCCAAGGTCGTGGTCAGCACCGTCTGGAACGGCGCCGGCGGCGTCGGCGGGTTCTTCGAGCGCACCTTCGCCCCCAAGGGCCTCGGCCGCATCTACGACACCGTCCTCGCGAACCTCGCGCGGGAAGTCGAGGCCTGAGCAACGCCGTTGCCCCGGCCCCGCGCGGGGCGGCTCACCGGATCGGGTGGATTCACCGGCCCCGGTGAGCCGCCCCGCCGGAGGTCTGGCGGACCGCCCGCGCACCCGGGCGTGGCCCCGGGCCGGGAGGGAGCCGGGCGGTTAGGGTGGGGCTCCGCGACCCGACGCACCGGGGGGCCCGATGAAGATCCTCATCTCCGCCGACATGGAAGGCGCCACCGGCGTCACCTGGCCCGCCGACGTGCTGCCGGGGACCGCGCAATGGGAACGCTGCCGGGCCATGTTCACCTCCGACGTGAACGCCGCCGTCCTCGGCCTCTACGACGGCGGCGCCGACCAGGTCCTCGTCAACGAGGCGCACTGGACCATGCGCAACCTGCTGCTGGAGCGGCTCGACGCCCGCGCCGAGATGCTCACCGGCCGCCACAAGTCCCTCTCCATGGTCGAGGGCGTACAGCACGGCGACGTCGACGGGATCGCCTTCGTCGGCTACCACACCGGCGCCGGGGCCGAGGGCGTCCTCGCCCACACCTACCTCGCCAACTCCATCACCGGGGTCTGGCTCAACGGCCTGCGCGCCAGCGAGGGACTGCTCAACGCGCACGTCGTCGCCGAGTACGGGGTCCCCGTCATCCTCGTCACCGGGGACGACCTGACCTGCGCCGACGCCCTCGCCTACGCCCCCGACGCGCGCACCGTCGCCGTCAAGGACCACGTCTCGCGCTACGCCGCCGTGTGCCGCACCCCCGCCCGTACCGCCGCCGACATCCGCGCCGCCGCCACCGAGGCGGTCAAGCTCGCCGTCCGGCACGAGCCGGTGCGGGGCGGACCGTTCGCGGTGGAGGTGGAGTTCGACGCCGAACACCTCTCCATGGCCGCCACCGTGGTCCCCGGAGTCGAACGCTGCGCCGAGCGCCGGATCGCGTACACCAGTGGGACCATGTACGAGGGGATCCGGACCTTCAAAGCCGTCACGACGGTCGTCTCGGCGGCCGTGGAGGAGCAGTATGGCTGACATGCGATGGATGGACGGCGAGGGTGAGGGCGAAGGCCACGGCGGCGCGGGCGCGGCCCCCGGGGGCCTGGCCGCGGCGGGCGCGCATCCAGCGGGCGTGGCTGTGGCCGGGGCGCCCGGCGGGTCCCTCGACGCGGCCGCCTTCGAGGAGGTCGTCGCCTTCACCTCCGACCTGATCCGGATCGACACCAGCAACCGGGGCGGCGGCGACTGCCGGGAACGGCCCGCCGCCGAGTACGTGGCCGAGCGCCTCGCCGGCGCCGGGCTGGAGCCGGTCCTGCTGGAGCGCACCCCGGGCCGCACCAACGTGGTGGCCCGCGTCGAGGGCACCGACCCCACCGCCCCCGCCCTGCTCGTCCACGGCCACCTCGACGTGGTCCCCGCCGAGGCCGCCGACTGGAGCGTGCACCCCTTCTCCGGCGAGGTCCGCGACGGGGTGGTCTGGGGCCGCGGCGCGGTCGACATGAAGAACATGGACGCGATGGTGCTGGCCGTCGTACGGGCCTGGGCGCGCCACGGCGTACGGCCGCGCCGGGACATCGTCATCGCCTACACCGCCGACGAGGAGGACAGCGCCGTCGACGGCTCCGGCTTCCTCGCCGACCACCATCCCCACCTCTTCGAGGGCTGTACGGAGGGCCTCGGCGAATCCGGCGCCTTCACCGTGCACACCGGACCCGGACGGGCCCTCTACCCGGTCGCCGCCGGCGAACGCGGCACCGCCTGGCTGAAGCTGACCGCGCGCGGCACCACCGGACACGGCTCCAAACCCAACCGGGCCAACGCCGTCAGCCGGCTCGCCGCCGCCGTCGCCCGGATCGGCGACCACGCGTGGCCGGTCCGGCTCACCGCCACCACCACCGCCTGCATCGCCGAACTCGCCGCCCTCCAAGGCCTGACGGCCGACCCGGAGGCACCCGGCTTCGACCTCGACGAGGTCCTCGGCGCGCTCGGACCCGCCGCCGCCCTGGTCGAGGCGACCGTCCGCAACAGCGCCAACCCGACCATGCTGGAAGCCGGTTACAAGCTGAACGTCATCCCCGGCCACGCCACCGCGTACGTCGACGGGCGCACCCTGCCCGGCGGCGAGGCCGAGTTCGCCGCCACCCTCGACGAACTCACCGGCCCCGACGTCGAGTGGGAGTTCCACCACCGTGAAGTGGCCCTGGAGGCCCCCGTGGACGGACGGACGTACGCGGTCCTGCGCGAGGCCGTCGAGCACTTCGACCCCGACGGGCACGTGGTCCCCTTCTGCATGGCCGGCGGCACCGACGCCAAGCAGTTCTCCCGGCTCGGCATCACCGGCTACGGTTACTCCCCGCTCAAGCTGCCGCCCGGCTTCGACTACTGGGCCCTCTTCCACGGCGTCGACGAGCGGGTCCCCGTCGACGCCCTGCACTTCGGCGTCCGCGTCCTCGACCGCGCGCTGCGCACCCTGTGAAGGCCCCGCGTTGACCACTCCCTCCGGCCTGGACGGCCCCTACGGCAGCTGGCCTTCACCGATCGACGCCGCGCTCGCCGCCGCCCACGACGGGCGCCCCGAGTACGTGGGCACCGTCGGCGCCGAGGTCTGGTGGACGGAGCCGCGCCCCCGCGAGGGCGGCCGCCGCACCCTCGTACGCCGCCCCGCCGACGGCCGGGCCGCCCGCTCGGTGCTGCCCGCGCCGTGGAACGTCCGCAGCCGCCTCACCGAGTACGGAGGCCTGCCCTGGGCGGGCGCCGAACGCCCCTCCGGGGGACCGCTCGTGGTGTTCGTCCACCACGCCGACCAGCGGCTGTACGCCTACGAACCCGACGCCCCCGGCAACCCCGGACCGCGCCCCCTCACCCCGCTCTCCGCGGTCGGCGGCGGCCTGCGCTGGGCCGATCCGGTGCTGCGCGGCGGCGAGGTCTGGTGCGTCCTGGAGGAGTTCACCGGCCCCGCCCCCGCCGACGTGCGCCGCGTCGCCGCCGCCGTCCCCCTCGACGGGTCGGCCGCCGCGGACCGCTCCGCCGTCCGGGAGCTCACCGACGACCGCCACCGCTTCCGGACCGGCCCCAAGCCCTCCCCGGACGGGCGGCGCGCCGCCTGGCTGGTGTGGGACCACCCCCGGATGCCCTGGGACGGCACCGAGCTGCAACTCGCCGACATCGCCCCCGACGGGACCCTCGGCACCCCCCGCACGGTGCTCGGCGGCCCCGAGGAAGCCGTCGCCCAGGTGGTGTGGGCGGCCGACGGGAGCCTGCTCGCGGTCAGCGACCGCAGCGGCTGGTGGAACCCGTACCGGGTCGACCCGGACGGCGGCGGGGCCGTCAACCTGTGCCCCCGCGAAGAGGAGTTCGGCGGCCCGCTGTGGAAACCGGGGCTGAGCTGGCTCGCCCCGCTGCCCGACCGGCTGCTCGCCGTCCTGCACGGCCAGGGCGCGAGCGTCCTCGGCGTCCTCGACCCGGACAGCGGGGACCTCGTCGACGCCGCCGGGCCCTGGACGGCCTGGCAGCCCGCGCTGGCCGTCAGCGGCACCCGCGTCTACGGCGTCGCCGCCAGCCCCCGCAGCGCCTACGAGGTCGTCGAGCTGGACACCGTCACCGGCCACACCCGCATCGTGGGCGCCCGCGCCACCGATCCCGTCGACCCCGCCCACTACCCCGAACCGCAGACCCGGACCTTCCCCGGCGCCGGCGGCCGGGAGGTGTACGCCCACGTCTACCCGCCGCACCACCCCGCCCGGCGGGCGCCCGCCGACGAGCTGCCCCCGTACGTGGTGTGGGCGCACGGCGGGCCCACCGACCACGTGCCCCCCGTACTCGACCTGCACATCGCCTACTTCACCTCGCGCGGCATCGGCGTCGTGGAGGTCAACTACGGCGGGTCCAGCGGCTACGGGCGCGCCTACCGCGAGCGGCTGCGCGAACAGTGGGGCGTGGTCGACGTCGAGGACTGCGCCGCCGTCGCCCGCACGCTGGCCGCCGAGGGCACCGCCGACCCGGCCCGCCTCGCCATCCGGGGCGGCAGCGCGGGCGGCTGGACGGCCGCCGCCTCCCTGGCCGCCACCGACGTGTACGCCTGCGCGGCCATCATCTACCCGGTCCTCGACCTGCTGGGCTTCGCCGCCGAGACCCACGACCTCGAATCGCATTACCTGGACGCCCTGGCCGGACCCCCGCCGGCCCTGGCCGTGCGCTCCCGCGAACGCTCCCCGGTGTCCCGGGCCGACCGGATCACCGCCCCCTTCGTCCTGCTCCAGGGCCTGGAGGACCCGGTCTGCCCGCCCGCCCAGGCCGAACGGTTCCTGGCCGCCCTGCGCGGCCGGGGGATCCCGCACGCGTACCTCGCCTTCGAGGGCGAGGGCCACGGCTTCCGGCGCGCGGAGACGATGGCGCGCGCCCTGGAGGCGGAACTCTCCCTGTACGCGCAGGTGTTCGGCTTCACCCGGGACGACGTCCCGCGCCTGGAGCTGCGCGGCTGACGGGTCAGGCGGTGTGCAGCCAGACGCGGAGGGGGCCCAGCGGGACGAAGCCGGCGCGCAGGGCCGCCGCCAGGTCCTCGCCGTGCTCGTAGCCGACCACCGGCAGGCCGGGCCAGCGGGCCGCGACCGCGTCCAGGACGGCCGCCCAGGCCGCGTCGGCCGCGTCCGTCCCGGGGCCGTCCGGGGCGAACAGGTTGGACACGCCGACGACCCCGGCCGCGGCGCTCGCGACGGCGCCCGCGACGACGCCGCCCCCGCTGCGGCCCGCCAGGAAGACGAGATCGCGGGCCAGGAGGTCCGGCCGGAACGGGCCGTCGGCGTCCGTGCCGTTCGCGTCGGCCTGGGCGCCCGCGCCGGCCTCGCCGCTCCAGGCCGTGCGCCAGGCCGCCAGCTCATCGGGCGTCCGGACCGCCGACCACTCCGGGCCCGTGGCCGCCGGCCGGCCGGCCGGTCCCGCCGGGCGGTGGATCCACTCCGCCTCGAACAGCACCTCGAAGCCCGCCGGAGCCAGGTCGAGCGAGGCGAAGCTGTCCTTCACCGAGCAGCCGGGGGAGACGGTGTCGATCCCGGCCAGCACCTCGGCGGCCGAGGCGTGCGGGGTGAGGGACACCGCGTCGGGGTAGAGCGGCGGGGTGCGCCGCGCGCTGCTCCAGACGGTGTCGGAGAACGCGCCGCCGCGGCAGACGGCGTCGCACCACTCGGCGTTGTTGCGCGCGGCGGCGCGGAGCAGGTCCGGGATCATGATCACAGGCGGGGATGCTGCCACACCGCCTAGCCTGGGGCGATGGAATATTCCGGGTACCTCGTCACGGGCCGTCGGGTCGGCCTGTCCCCCTACCGCTCCGCCGACGGGCCGGAGTTCACCGCCCGCGCCCGCGAGAGCCGCGCCCTGCACCACCCCTGGCTGTCCCCGCCCACCACCCTCGACGCGTACGGGCCCTACGCCGCCCGGTTCGCGGAAGGCGGCGGACGCGCCGGGTTCCTCGTGCGCGAGCTCGACGGCGGCGGCCTCGCCGGATTCGTCAACGTCAACAACATCGTCCACGGCGCCTTCCAGTGCGGAGCGCTCGGCTACGGGGCCTTCGCGCACGCCGCCGGGCGCGGCCTCCTCGGCGAGGCACTCGACCTGGTCCTCACCCACGCCTTCACCCCGCGCGAGCGCGGCGGCCTCGGGCTGCACCGGCTGGAGGCGAACATCCAGCCCGGCAACACCGCCTCCCTCCGGCTCGTCCGGGGCCGCGGCTTCCGGCTGGAGGGGCTGTCCCCCGACTTCCTCCACGTGAACGGGGCCTGGCGGGACCACGAACGCTGGGCCGTGACGGCGGACATGCGTACGGACGACCGACCGGCCGGCCCCGCCCCGGGGGCCTTTGCGTAATCCTGACCGGTGGTGATGCGCGGAACCCCTGTGCACGGGCCGGGGCGGAGTGTTCCATTTCCCTCATGGCCACCACCGTCCGACGTGCCCTACTGACCCTCCCGGCCGCCCCGTTGGGTCCCGACAACCCCCTCCCCGCCCTGCGCGCACCCGACGGGGTGCACGAGCTCGACGAGCGTTCCCGCCACGGGCTGCCGCGCGACATGGCCCGGCAGGTCGGGCACGAGCCGCTGCGCTCGCTGCTGCCCGTCCGCCTGCGTGACGGGTACGGACGCGAGCGCGCGGAGCGGGAGTTCGAGGCGGTCGTCCTGGACAACGGCCGGCTGCGCGTCACGGTGCTGCCGGAGCTCGGCGGCCGGATCCACTCCCTCGTCCACCTCGCGAGCGGACGCGAACTCCTCTACCGCAACCCGGTGTTCCAGCCCGCCAACTTCGCCCTCAACGGCGCCTGGTTCTCCGGTGGCATCGAATGGAACATCGGCGCCACCGGACACACCACCCTCTCCTGTGCCCCGCTGCACGCCGCCCTCGTGCCCGCCCCCGACGGCGGTTCCATGGTGCGGCTGTGGGAGTGGGAGCGGCTGCGCGACCTGCCCTTCCAGGTGGACCTGTGGCTGCCCGCCGACTCCGACTTCCTGTACGTCGGCGTCCGGATCCGCAATCCGCACGAGCGGCCCGCGCCCGTCTACTGGTGGTCCAACACCGCCGTCCCCGAGGACCCGGGCACCCGCGTCCTCGCCCCCGCCGAGGAGGCCTGGCACTTCGGGTACGAGCGCGCCCTGCGCCGCGTCCCGGTGCCCCGCTGGGAGGACGCCGACCGCACGTATCCGCTGGGCAGCGCCCATCCCGCCGACTTCTTCTACGAGGTCCAGGACGAGGACCGGCCCTGGATCGCCGCGCTCGACGCCGACGGGCACGGCCTGGTGCAGGCCTCCACCCGCCTGCTGCGCGGCCGCAAGCTGTTCGTGTGGGGCGCGGGCGCGGGCGGCCGCCGCTGGCAGGAGTGGCTCACCGCGCCGGGCACGGGCGGCTACGCCGAGATCCAGGCCGGGCTGGCCCGCACCCAGCTGGAACACGTACGCCTGGAGGCCGGGGCGGAGTTCAGCTGGCTGGAGGCCTACGGGCCGCTCTCCGCGGACCCCTCGGCGGTGCACGGCGAGGACTGGACGGCGGCTCGGGGGGCGGCCGGGGCGGCCCTCGACGCCGCACTGCCGGCCGTCGCGCTGGAGACGGCGTACGAGGCGTGGCGCGGGCACGCCGACACCGAGCCGGGGGAGCGGCTGGCCGCGGGCTCGGGCTGGGGCGCGCTCGAAGTGCTGTGCGGGGGCTTCGAGCTGCCCGGTACCCCCTTCCCGGAGTCCACCCTCGGGGAGGCCCAGCAGCCGTGGGCGCACCTGTGGCGCACCGGGGTGTTCCCCACCCCGCGCAAGGTGGTGCCGCCCGGGGAGGCGCTGGTCGCCCCGCACTGGCGGGACATGCTGGAGACCGCTCCGGCCGACCCGCTGACCGAGTACCACCTGGGCGTGGCCCAGTGGCACGCGGGCGACCGGGCCCAGGCCGTACGCAGCTGGGAGCGCGGGCTGTCGCTGGCGCCCTCGCGATGGCCGCTGCTGCGGGCCCTGGCGGTGGCCGACGAACTGGCCGGGTACCGCGAACGGGCCGCCGACCGCTACGCGGAGGCCTTCGACGACCTCGCGCAGGAGAGCCGGGGCGGCGAGCGCTGGGCGGCGGCCGAGTCCGCGCTCGGGCGGGAGGCGATGACCGCGCTGCTCGCCGCCGGACGCCTGGCGGCGGCCCGCGCGGTCTGGGAACGGCTCCGGCCCGTGCTGCGCGAGCAGGGCCGCTTCCGGCTGCTCGCCGCCCGGCTGCTGGCGGCGGAGGGGCACGTGGGCGCGGCCCGCCGGCTCTTCGAGGACGGCTTCGAACTCCCCGACCTGCGCGAGGGCGAGGAAACCCTGTCCGAGACCTGGGCCGCCCTCACGGACGCCCCCCTCCCGGCGGCCTACGACTTCCGCATGCGCCCCCCGCGCTGACGCGCCCCGGCGATGGTCGTCAGGCCGGGCCGGCGGCGAGCGCCTCGATGACCCCGTGCCAGCTCCGGCGGTAACCCTCGCGCAGGGGACCGCCGACCAGGGCGAGAACCTGAGCGGCCGCCCCGGCCAGGCCCGCCGGCTCCCCCGACCCGCACACGCGCCGATGCCCTTCGAGAAGAGCCGCACCGAGCCGACCGTCCGTCTCCAGCAGGCGCCGGGGAAGCCACTTGCCGCTGCCGGCCCAGGCGCGGTGGTGGTCGAAGAGCAGGTCGGCCGAGGCGTCGAGTACGACGGCCGCCACCGCGAGGCGCTCGAAGGGGTCGTCCGCGTCGGTGAGGTCGTCCAGGGCGTCCGTCAGCCCGTACCGCCGGTTCTCGACCGTCCGCGCGTCCAGCCGGGGCGGCCCGGCGCGCAGGTCTCGCCCGGCGAGGGTGCGGGCCCGGCGGCCCGCGCCGTCCCGATCGGCCAGTACGAGGCCGTCGGCGTACACGTGCTGCAGGACCGCGCGCCGGCCGGCGACGTCGGCCGCGAAGAGCTCGGCGAGCCCGGCCCGGGTGTGGACGAAGAACTCCACGACCCGGCCCTCGAACCGGACCGTCTCGCGGCAGGTCTCGCCGTCGTCACCGACCAGCACGGCGATGTCGAGGTCGCTGGTCGCGGTGGCCCGGCCGGCGACCGTGGAACCGGCGAGTACGACGGCCAGCGCATCGGGGAAGCGGTCGCGGGTGAGACGTCGAGCCTGGTCGACGGGGTCCGGGGTCATGCGGGGCACCCTCGCACGCCGGAGGGCGGACGATCAACGGGTTTCGCCGGAGCGGGCGGTGGCCCGGCGGCTCCGGTTCCGGCGGCCCGGCGCGCGGCCCGGACCAGCGGATCCGGCCGCCCAGCGGCCACAGCGGTGGTTCCGTCTCCCAGGCCCCGGCCCCGGCGGGTCCGGGTTTCCGCTCGCCACCGCCCCGGCCGTGTCCGCCGTCAGGCGCGGCAGAGCAGTTCGCCGTTCAGGACCGAGAACCAGGCGTCGGGGTGGGCGCCCCAGGTGTGCCAGGCGTCGGCGATGGCGGTCAGGCCGTCGGCCGTCGCGTGGCCGCCGCGGACGGCGATGTCCGCGTAGGCGGAGGCCGTCGTCCGCTCCGCCCACAGCGCCGACCACCAGGCGGTCTCCTCGGGGGCGGCGTAGCACCAGGCGGTCGCCGTGCAGGTGACGTCCGTGAAGCCGGCCTCCCGCGCCCAGGCGCGCAGCCGCCGTCCGGCGTCCGGTTCGCCGCCGTTGGCCCGGGCGACCTTCCGGTACAGGGCCTGCCACTCGTCCAGTGCCGGCGCGGCCGGGTACCAGGTCATCGCCGCGTAGTCGGCGTCCCGTACCGCCACGATCCCGCCCGGCCGGCACACCCGGCGCATCTCGCGCAGCGCCCGTACCGGATCGCCGACGTGCTGGAGCACCTGGTGGGCGTGGACCACGTCGAAGGAGTCGTCGGGGAAGTCCAGCGCGTGGACGTCCGCCACCGCGAAGTCCACCGACCCGGCCGCCCCGCGTTCCGCGAGGTGGGCCGCGGCCTGCTCCAGGACGTCCGCCGCCGCGTCGACGGCCGTGACCCGGCCGCCGGGGGCCACCAGCTCCGCCAGGTCCGCCGTGATGGTGCCCGGGCCGCAGCCCACGTCCAGCAGCCGCATGCCCGGCCGCAGGGCCGGGACCAGGTAGGCCGCCGAGTTGGCGGCGGTGCGCCAGCGGTGCGAGCGCAGCACCGATTCATGGTGGCCGTGCGTGTAGACGGCGCTCTCGCGCGCCGGCCTCGGGTCGTTCATGGCGGGACTCCTCGATGTCGGGAAGCGTGGTGATCACCGTAGCGGGGATGTTCGGTGGATGAGATACGCGTATTGATATGTGGACAGTCCGCTTCTCTCCCAAGGGCGGTCGGCCGGTCGGTGGCAGGGGCGGGAGGGGGCGAGGACAGTGGGCCCCAGGGGGATCCGAGCACGGAGGACGGTGAGAGCCATGCCGGAGACGCTGCTCGAACAGCACGCCGCGGCGCTGCGGCTGTTCGGCGAGCGGGTGCGGGAGGTCGGGGACGACCGGTGGGACGCGCCGACGCCCTGCACCGAGTGGACCGTGCGGGACCTGGTCGCCCACGTGACCGGCGAACAGCTCTGGATCCCGCCCCTGCTCACCGAGGGCCGCACGGTGGCGGACGTGGGCGACGCCCTCTCCGGCGATCCGCTCGGCGCGGACCCGGTCACCGCCTGGGACCGGGCCTCGGCCGCCGCCCTCGACGCCTTCGCCGAGCCGGGCGCGCTGGAGCGGACCGTGGCGCTGTCGTACGGGCCCACGCGCGGGTCCGCGTACTGCTCGGAGCTGATCACCGACTGCGTCGTGCACACCTGGGACCTCGCGCGGGCGATCGGCGCGGACGAGGAGCTGCCCGACGGGCTGGTGGAATTCGCCCTCAAGGAGGTCATGCCGTACGCCGACACCCTCGCGGCGAGCGGGATGTTCGTCGCGCCGCTGGACTTCCCCGCCGGGGC
This sequence comes from Streptomyces sp. NPDC102258, assembly GCF_055584685.1. Taxonomy (NCBI): domain Bacteria; kingdom Bacillati; phylum Actinomycetota; class Actinomycetes; order Kitasatosporales; family Streptomycetaceae; genus Streptomyces; species Streptomyces sp. NPDC102258. Next base: position 143,503 of record NZ_JBVJLO010000015.1, on the reverse strand, counting down.
GAACGCGCAGACCCGGCTGCTGGCGCTGGTCGGGAGGCGGGGCTGAGAGGGCGCTCGGAGGGGTAGGCCCGGGAAGGGGTCGACGGACGCCGCTGGACGGGCATCGCGGGGCACATCATCGTATAAAGGTCACGGCTGGTCGGTCGGCGTGGCAGTGGTGGCGGCAACGGGAGGCGGACGCGTGGCGGGGATGGCGGAAGGGCGACTGGCCGGAGCCGGAGCCGGAGCATCCGGAGCGTGGCGCTCCGCCGCGCAGGGGCGCGGCCCCGTCCGCTACGGTCCCCCCGGACCCCCGCCCGGCCTGCCCGTGCTGCCCGAGCTGGCCGCCGTCCTCGCCGGAGCCGCCGGGCGGGCCGCCCCCGAGCCCCCGGGCGGCGGACCGGCCGTACACGAGGCCGCCTGCCGCTACTGGGCCCGGCGCGGGCTCGCCACCGCCCCCGAGAACGTCGCCGCCGGACCCGGCGCGCCCGCCCTGCTGCTGGCCCTGCTCGGCGCGTACGGCGGCGACGTGCTGCTGCCCCGGCCCTGTCCCGCCTGGTGGACCCCGCAGGTCCGGCTGCTGGGACGGCGGGCCTACCACGTGCCCACCCCGGCGGAGTGCGGGGGCATCCCCGACCCGTACGCCCTGCTGGAGACCGTCCGGCGGGTCCGGGCCGAGGGCGGCGACCCCCGCGTCCTGCTGCTGTCGGTCGCCGACGACCCCACCGCGACCGTGCCGCCGCCGGAAATGCTGCGCGAGGCCTGCGAGGCGGCGGAGTCCGCCGGGCTGTTCGTGGTCAGCGACGAGAGCTGGCGCGACACCGTCCACCGGCCCCACGACACCCTGGTGCTGAGCCCCGCCGAGATGCTCCCCGAGCAGGCCGCCGTCCTGGTCGACCTGTCCGGCGCGCTGCTGCCGGCCGGCTGGCCCGCCGCCGTCGTCCGCTTCCCCGGCACCCCGCGCGGCACCTGGCTGCGGGCCCGCACCCTCGACGTCCTCACCGCCACCGGCGCCGCGGTCGCCGGCCCCGTCGCGGCAGCCGCCGCGCACGCCCTCGACGAACCCGACGCCGTCGCGGGACGCGCGTACGCGGCCGCCGCCCTGCACGGCGCGGTCGCCGCCGCCGCCCACCGGGAACTGCTGGCCGCCGGGGCCCTGGCCCGGCCGCCGCAGGCCGGCCGCCACCTGTACGCCGACCTGACCCCGCTGCGCGCCGGGCTGGCCCGGCACGGCGTCGGCGACGCGATGGAGCTGGAGGACTGGCTCGGCGCCCGGCTGGGCGCGCCCACCCCCGGCGGCCAGCGGTTCGCGGACGAACTGGGCGCGCCACGCGTGCGGTTGTCGACCGGCCCGCTGCTCGGCGCCACCCCGGAGGAACGCCTGGCCGCGCTCGGGTCCCGCGAACCGCTGGCGCTGCCGCACGTCCGGGACGCGCTGGACCGGCTCGGCTCGGTGCTCGCCGGCCTGGCCGACTGACCCGCCCCCGCCCGAACCGGCCGCCCCTGAACGGAGACTCCCGATGAGGGACCAGACGGACGCCCCCGCCCCGCCCGCCGCCGCACCGGCCCCCGCCGCGCCCGCTCCCGTCCCGCCGGGCCCCGCCGCCCGCCCCGCACCCGCCCCGGGGACCGGCGGGACGCGGACCCTCGGGGAGGTACGGGTGTGGCCGCGGTCGTTCGCGGACCGGCTGACCACCCCGCTGCCCGGTGTCCGGGCCTTCGCGCGCCTCGCCCGCGAGGGGGCGTTCCGGCCCGGTCCCGACGGGCTGCGCGGGATCCCCGACCTGCCGTACGAGCCCGCCCCGCTGCCCGCCGCGTCCCCGGGCGCCGTCTGCGTCACCTGGGCCGGACACGCCAGCTGGGTCCTGCGGGCCGGCGGGCTGACGGTGCTCACCGATCCGGTCTGGTCCCGGCGCATCCTCGGCACCCCGGCCCGGATGACCCCCGTCGGGGTGCCCTGGGAGGATCTGCCGCCCGTCGACGCGGTGGTGATCAGCCACAACCACTACGACCACCTCGACGCCCCCACCCTCAGGCGGCTGCCCCGCCACACCGCCCTCTTCGTCCCCGCCGGGCTCGCCCGCTGGTGCCGCCGCCGCGGCTTCACCCGGGTCACCGAGCTCGACTGGTGGGAGTCCGCCGAACTGGGCGGCGTACGCTTCGAGTTCGTGCCGGCCCACCACTGGTCCAAGCGCTCGCTGCTGGACACCTGCCGGACCCTGTGGGGCGGCTGGATCCTGACCGACAGGGCGAACGGCCACACCGTCTACTTCGCGGGCGACACCGGGTACGGCCACTGGTTCGGGGAGATCGGCCGCCGCCACCCCGGGATCGACCTCGCCCTGCTGCCCATCGGGGCCTACGCCCCGCGCTGGTGGCTCCGCGACGTGCACGCCGACCCGGAGGAGGCCGTCCGGGCCTGCCGCGACCTCGGCGCCCGCCGGATGGCCCCGATGCACTGGGGCGCCTTCGTCCTGTCCGCCGAACCGGTCACCGAACCCCTGCACCGCGTTCGCGCCGCCTGGGCCCGCGCCGGGCTGTCCCGCGAGGACCTCTGGGACCTCCCGATCGGCGGCTCCCGGGAGTTCGGCGGCCGGGAGTTCGGCGCCCGGTGAGGACTCCGCACGCCGTGCGGGGGTCCCTTTCCCGGACGTCCGTCCGTCGATAGCCTGCTCGCCCCCACCCACCCGGAGCGGAAGGCGCGTACGTGGACGACAGTGAGCTGATGTTCCTGGGAGCCGCCCGGCAGGCCGCACTCGTACGCGCCGGCGAGGTCACCGCGCGGGCGCTCACCGAGGCCTCACTGCGCCGGATCGAGCGGCTCGACCCCGGCCTCGGCGCCTTCCGGGTCGTGCTCGGCGCCCGGGCGCTGGCGGAGGCCGACGCCCGCGACGCCGCCCGCGCGGCCGGGGAGGACCTCCCGCTGCTCGGCGTCCCCGTGGCCGTCAAGGACGAACTGGACGTCGCCGGAGAGGTCACCACCTTCGGCGGCGCCGCCAACCGCACCCCGGCCGCCCGCGACTGCGAGTCGGTGCGCCGGCTGCGGGCGGCCGGAGCGGTGATCGTGGGGAAGACGACGATGCCGGAATTCGGGCAGTGGCCCTTCACCGAGTCGGCGGCCCACGGCTACGCCCGCAACCCCTGGGACACCTCCCGCACCCCCGGCGGCTCCAGCGGCGGCAGCGCCGCGGCGGTCGCGGCCGCCGCCTGCTGCGGCCTGTTCGGCCTCAAACCGCAGCGCGGCCATGCTGGACAGTGCCCTGCTCTACGACGTCCTCAGCGGCCCGGCCCCCGGGGACCGCTGGGCGGCCCGCCCCGCCGCGACCGGCTTCGTCCGGGCGGCCACCACCGAGCCCGGCCGGCTGCGGATCGGCTGGTCCGCCCGGCCCGCGGCGCCAGGCGTACGCCTGCACCCGGAACACCTGGAGGCCCTGCGCGAAACCGTCCGGACCCTGCGCGCCCTGGGCCACGACGTCCGGCGGACCGACCCCGGCCTCCCCGACACCACCGCCGCCTTCCTCCCCCAGTTCTACGGGGGCGTACGCGCCGAGGCCCTGACCGTCGAGCACCCGGAGCTCCTGGAGCGGCGGACCCGGCAAACCGTACGGGCCGCCCGGTTGGTGCCCGAGGCCGTCGTGGAGCGGGCGGTCCGGGCGGGGGAGCGGATGGCCGTACGCGCCAACCGGGTCTTCGACCGCGTCGACCTGCTGCTCACCCCGACGCTGGCCGGCCGGCCCCGGCGGGTGGGCGCCCTCGACGGCCGGGGCATGGCGGGGGCGATGCTCCGCTCGCGCCCGATGATCGCCTACACCGCCCTGTGGAACGTCACCGGCAACCCGGCGGCGTCCGTCCCGGCCGGCTTCGGTACGGACGGCCTGCCGCTCGCCGTCCAGCTGGTGGGCCGGGAGCACGCCGAGCCCACGCTCCTCCAGGTCGCCGCCCAACTCGAAGCCACCCACCCCTGGACCACCCGCCGCCCACCGGCCTCCGCCTGACGCCCGGGTGCGCCCGCGGCCTGATGCCCCTGGTGCGCTTGCGGCCTGACGCCCCGGTGCGCTTGCGGCCTGGTGCCGGGTCCGCCTGCGGCCTGACGCCGGGGTCCGCCTGCGGCCCGATGCCCCGGGCGCGCCCGCGGCCTGACGCCCTGCTGCGCTTGCGGCCTGATGCCGGGTCCGCCTGCGGCCTGATGCCCCGGGTCCGCCTGCGGCCCGATGCCGGGTCCGCCTGTGCCCTGATGCCCCGGGTCCGTGCGCCCTGACGCCCCCGGGTGCCCGCGCCGCTACCCCGGCGGCGGTTCCGGGCGCAGCCGCCGCCACAGGGCCGGGGCGGCGCTGATCAGCACGGTCAGGGCCACCGCCAGGGCCACGCCCTTCCACGGCTCCGAGAAGAGCGAGCCGCCCAGGATCCCGATCAGCCCGTACGTCGCCGCCCAGGCCAGGCACGCCGGGGCGTCCCCCCGGGCGAACCGCCGCAGCGGCATCCCGCTCAGCAGGCAGGCCAGCATCACCGGGATCCGCCCGGCCGGCACCAGCCGCGAGAGGACCAGCACCAGCACCCCGTGCTCGTCCAGCCTCGTCCGCGCGTGCTCCAGCCGCTCCGGCGTGGCCCGCCCGCGCAGCGACTCCAGCCACCGCGAGCCGTTCTTCGACCGCACCCCGCCGCGCCCCAGCCAGTACAGGGCGACGTCCCCGCAGAAGGCCGCCAGGGCCGCCACCCCGCACACCAGCAGCACCCCGAACGGCAACGAGCGCTGATGGAACGCCACCACCGCCGCCGAACTCACCAGCGCCCCCGTCGGGATCACCGGCACCAGGGCCCCCAGTGCCACCAGCACGAACAGCGCCGGGTACCCCACGGCCTGCCGGGTGGTCTCCGGTGTCACCCGGCCGACGACCTCCGCCGCCACCCACCACGGCGTCACGGCAGCCGCACCCGCTCCCCGTGCGCGGGCACCCGTACGGCCACCTCCGGCGCGAGCCGCCGCGCCCACCGGGCGAACTCCTCACCCGGCGCGTGGAACTCGTGCGGCCGGACCGCGTCCATGCCGATCGGCCAGTACGTCCCGTAGTGCACCGGCACCGCCGCCGCCGGCCCCAGCAGCGCCGCCGCCCGCGCCGCCCGCTCCGGGTCCAGATGGCCCGGCCCCAGGTACGGACCCCACCCGCCGACCGGCAGCAGCGCCACGTCCACCGGACCGACCTCCTCCGCCAAGGTGCCGAACAGTCCGGTGTCCCCGGCGAAGTACGTCCGCTCCGAGCCGTGCACCACGTACCCCAGCGCGGGCGCCCGCTCGGGCCCGTACGGCAGCCGCCGCCCGTCGTGCCGGGCGGTGACCGCCCGGATCCGTACGCCCTCCCGTACGCCGACCTCCTCGCCCGCGGCCACCTCCGTCAGCGCCAGCCCCCGGACCCGGGCCAGCCGCGCCAGCCCCGGCACCGCCCGGGGCGCGCCCCGGGGCACCACGAGCCGGGTGCCGGGCGCGAGCCGGGCCAGCGAGGGCAGGTGCAGGTGGTCGGCGTGCAGGTGCGACACCAGCACCACGTCCGCCTCCGCCGCCTCGGGCGGGGGCACCGCCCCGCGCCTGCGCCGCAGATGCGCGAGCCGCCGGGCGAACAGCGGGTCCGTCAGCACCCGTACGCCGGAATCCCGCACCGTGCACGTCGCATGACCCCACCAGGTGATATCCACCGGCACCCCGCACTCCCTCCCTCGGCCCCCGGCACACGGCCCGCGGCCCACCGAGCCTAAGCCTGCGCGGCTCTCCTCCGCTGACCTGCCCGCAAGCGCCCCCGGCAACCGGATCCCGGCCACCCCCTCCTCCCCGGGCCCGGATCGGAGTAGGGTCGGGCGCCATGGAAGCGCTGCGCGTGGCCGCGATCGCCAGCCTGGCCCCGCTCGAAGAACTCGACGCCGACCCCTTCGCCGTGGACACCCGCAGTCAGCACGCCATGTGCGCGCGCTGGGCCGCCGCACAGGGCTACGTGGTCACCCGCCACCTGCTCTTCTACGGGCTGCGGGCCGACCACTGCGGCCTGTGGTGCGACGTGGACGCCGGGCAGGTCGACCTGTTCGTCGCCCCCAACCGGCGGGTCCTGGCCCGAGCCCTGCGCTCGGTGGAGGAGTTCGCCGCCGAGTGCGCGCGGCGCGGCGTCCGCCTGGAGACCGCCGGACTGGACGAGCCGCGCTACACCTCCGCCATGAAGGCCGAGGTGCACCGGCGCCTGTCCATGCCCACCGCCGGGTACGACGGCACGTAGACCGCCCGCGCCCCCACCGAACTCCCGTGCGCGGCCTCGGCGACCGCCCGGATCGGGCCGCCTGTGCGACGCTGGCGGGGGGTCCGCGGGCGGGGCGCGGACCGTGGAGCGAGGCGGGTACGGCGTGCGGCGGAGGCGGTTGCGGTGGCGGGCCGCGGGCGGGGCACTTATACGGGTGGTCCTCGTCTGGGCGGCGTCCACCCTCACGATGCTCGCGCTCGCCGCGATCCTGCCCGACTTCCGCCTCCAGTCCGCCGACGGCGCCAGCGTCACCCGGGTCGGGCTCACCGCCGCCTGGGCGGCCGGAGCCTTCGGCCTGCTCAGCGCCCTCGTCTGGCCCCTCCTGGTACGGGCCGTGCTGCTCGTGCCCGCCCTGGTGCTCGGGCTCCTGGTGTTCTTCCTCAACGGCTCGCTGCTGCTCGCGGCGCTCGACCTGATCCCCGAGGGGCGCGGCGCCCGGGTGGCCCCGGAGACGGCGGTGGTCGTCGCCGCCGTGATGTCCGCCGTCGCGTCGGCCACCTCCACCGCCCTGGCGGTGCGCGACGACGAGGCGTACCGCCGACGCCTGTACCGGCTGGCCGACCGGCGCCGGCGCCGCCACGGGGCGCCCCCGGGCGGCGCGCCCGGGCTGGTCTTCCTCCAGCTCGACGGCGTCGGGCACGAGGTGCTGCGGCGGGCGGCGGCCGACGGCCTGATGCCGACGGTGGCCGGCTGGCTGGAACACACGCACCGGCTGACGCCCTGGCAGACGGACTGGTCCAGCCAGACCGGCGCCAGCCAGCTCGGCATCCTGCACGGCTCCACCTTCGACGTCCCCGCCTTCCGCTGGTACGAGAAGGACACCGGCGAGGTGATGGTCTGCAACCGGCCCAGCAGCGCCGCCGAGCTCCAGCGCCGGGCCGCCGAGCGGACCGCGGACGGCGGGCTGCTCACCCTCGACGGCGCCAGCCGCGGCAACCTCTTCAGCGGCGGCGCCGACCAGGTGGCCCTGGTCCTCGCGGTCGCCGCCCGCCGGGGCCGCGCCAACCGCTCCCGCGCGGGCTACTTCGCGTACTTCTCCGATCCGGCCAACGCCGTGCGCACCGCCCTGTCGCTGGTCGCCGAGGTGGCCCGGGAGATCGGCCAGTCCCTGCGGGCACGGCTGCGCAAGGTGACGCCCTGGGTCTCGCGCGGCGGGCTGTACCCGGTGCTGCGGGCCTTCGCGACGGTCGTCGAACGGGACGTGGTCGTCTCGGCGGTGATCGGCGACATGCTGGCGGGGCGCGCCGCCGTGTACGCGGACCTGGTGGCCTACGACGAGGTCGCGCACCACTCGGGGCCGCGCGGCCGGGACACCGACCAGGTGCTGGCCCGGCTCGACCGGAGCCTGGCGCTGATCGCCCGGGTCGCCGAGCACGCGCCCCGCGAGTACCGCCTGGTGCTCCTGTCGGACCACGGCCAGAGCCCTGGGGAGACCTTCCTCGCCCGCTACGGCCTGACCCTGAAGGACCTGGTCCGGGCCGGCTGCGGGCTGCCCGTCCCGCGCCGGGCCCGCCGCAGCCGCAGCGGCGCCGAGGCCCGCGCGGCCGTACTGGCGGCCCTGCGCCGGCCCGTCGAGGAGGACGAGGAGGCCCGCCCGGCGCCCGGCTCCGACCCGGTGGTGCTGGCCTCGGGCAACCTCGGGCTGGTCTCCTTCCCCGGTGTGCCGGGGCGGGCCACCCGGGAGTGGATCGAGCGCGCGCACCCGGCGCTGCTGCCCACCCTGGCCCACCATCCCGGGGTGGGTTTCCTGCTGGTGGACGGGGAGGTGCTGGGGCCGGGCGGGGCGAGCGCCCGGCTGGACGTGCCGGGGGCGGCGGAGGAGCTGCTGGCGGTCTTCGGCCCGGGCGCGGCCGACGCGGTCCGCCGTACGGACTCCTTCCCACACGTGGCCGACATCATGGTCAACTCCGCGTACGACCCGGCGACCGGGGCCGTGCACGCCTTCGAGGAGCAGATCGGCTCGCACGGGGGCCTCGGCGGAGAGCAGGGGCACCCGTTCCTGATGTGGCCGACGGTGCTGTCGGAGCCCGGCCCCGCGCTGGTGGGCGCGGAGGCCGTGCACCACGTACTGCGCCGCTGGCTGCGGGAGGCGGACGGGCCGCAGGTGCCCCTGACGGGCGCGGAGCGGCCGCCGGAGGATCGGCGGCCGGAGGCCGCATCGAGTGGAACCCTTCCTTCCGCATGCGTGCCCGCGCCGGACGAAACCCGGTGATTTGGTACGGACTTCGGCGTGGTCAACCATGTGGAGACCTGCCCACCATGTGAGATCTTCCGAGGCGCACCCCCGATGACCAGCACCGCAGCCCCACCCTCCAGCACCGAGACCGCCCCCGCGACCCCGTCGGCCCCCGCCCCCGCCACCGGTGCGGGCGGGCCGGCCGCCGACCGGCACGGCCGCGGCTTCGGCCTCCCGGTCGCCATCTGCCTGGTCATGGGCAACATCATCGGCGGCGGGATCTTCCTGCTGCCCGCCTCGGTCGCCCCCTTCGGCACGATCAGCCTGGTCGCCTTCGCCGTCCTGACCGCCGGCGCGATCGCCCTGGCCCTCGTCTTCGGCCGGCTCGCCGAGCGCCACCCGCGCACCGGCGGCCCGTACGTGTACGTCCGCGCCGCCTTCGGCGACTTCGCGGGCTTCCTCGCCGCCTACAGCTACTGGATCACGGCCTGGGTCTCGAACGCGGCCCTCGCGGTGGCGGCCGTCGGCTACCTCGCGGTGCTCTTCCCGGCCGTCGGCGCCCACACCTGGTCCCTGTGCCTGACGGCCCTCGCCGTCCAGTGGCTGCCCGCCCTCGCCAACCTGGCCGGCACCCGGTACGTGGGCGCCGTGCAGCTGGTGGCGACCGTCCTGAAGCTGGTCCCGCTGCTGCTGGTGGCCGTGGGCGGGCTGTTCTTCTTCGACCCGGCGAACCTCGGCCCCTTCCAGGCCACCGGCCAGGGCCCGGTCGGCGCCGTCTCCGCCTCGGCGGCGATCCTGCTCTTCAGCTACCTCGGCATGGAGTCCGCCGCCGTCAGCGCGGGCGAGGTCCGCGATCCGGCCCGCAACGTCGGCCGCGCCACCATCCTCGGGACCGGGGGCGCCGCCGTCGTCTACCTCCTCGGCACCCTCTCCGTCTTCGGGCTGGTCTCCCACGCGAAGCTGGTCGACTCCCAGGCCCCCTTCAGCGACGCCGTCAACGCGATGTTCGGCGGCACCTGGGGCGGCACCCTCGTCGCCTGCGCCGCCGTGATCTCGATGCTCGGCGCCCTCAACGGCTGGACCCTGCTCAGCGCGCAGACCCCGTACGCCGCCGCCCAGGACGGGCTCTTCCCGAAGGTCTTCGAAACCAAGCGGCGCGGGGTCCCCGTCGTCGGCGTCCTGGTCACGGCCGGGCTCGCCTCCGCCCTCACCGTCTACAACTACACGGCCGGTTCCGACGGCGTCTTCGAGATCCTGGTCCTGGTCACCACCTTCACGGCGACCGTCCCCTACCTGCTGTCCACCGCCGCGCAGCTCTACTTCCTGGCCTCCGGCCAGGGGGAGCGGGTCCGGCGCGGCCGGCTGGTGCGCGACGCCGTCCTGGCCGCCCTGGCCTTCGGCTTCTCGATGTGGCTGGTCGCCGGCTCCGGCTACGCCGCCGTCTACCAGGGCGTGCTGTTCCTCTTCGCGGGCGTCCTCGGCTACGCCCTGATGGCGGCCCGCAAGCGGCGCGCCGCCGGCTGACCGCCCCCCCGCCCCCCGATACGCGCCTGCCGCGCGGGACGGAGCACTCTCCGTCCCGCGCGGCAGGTTCCGTCGTATCCGACCGGGGATCAGTCGAGGTAGTCGCGCAGCACCTGCGAACGCGAGGGGTGACGCAGCTTCGACATGGTCTTGGACTCGATCTGGCGGATGCGCTCACGGGTGACCCCGTACACGCGGCCGATCTCGTCCAGCGTCTTCGGCTGGCCGTCGTTGAGGCCGTAGCGCATGGAGACCACGCCCGCCTCGCGCTCCGAGAGCGTGCCCAGGATGGACTGCAGCTGCTCCTGGAGGAACGTGAAGGACACGGCGTCGGCCGGGACGACCGCCTCGGAGTCCTCGATGAGGTCACCGAACTCGCTGTCGCCCTCCTCACCCAGGGGGGTGTGCAGGGAGATCGGCTCGCGGCCGTACTTCTGGACCTCGATGACCTTCTCGGGGGTCATGTCGAGTTCCTTGCCCAGCTCCTCCGGAGTGGGCTCCCGGCCGAGGTCCTGGAGCATCTGGCGCTGCACGCGGGCGAGCTTGTTGATGATCTCGACCATGTGGACGGGGATGCGGATGGTGCGCGACTGGTCGGCCATGGCGCGCGTGATCGCCTGCCGAATCCACCAGGTCGCGTACGTGGAGAACTTGAAGCCCTTGGTGTAGTCGAACTTCTCCACCGCGCGGATCAGACCGACGTTGCCCTCCTGGATCAGGTCCAGGAAGAGCATGCCGCGGCCGGTGTAGCGCTTGGCCAGGGAGACCACGAGGCGGAGGTTGGCCTCCAGCAGGTGGTTCTTGGCCCGGCGGCCGTCCTCGACGAGGATCTCCAGCTCGCGCTTGAACGCGGGCTTGTGGTCCTCCTCCTCTTCGAGCTTGTACTCGGAGAACAGGCCCGCCTCGATGCGCTTGGCGAGCTCGACCTCCTGCTCGGCGTTGAGGAGCGGCACCTTGCCGATCAGCTTGAGGTAGTCCTTGACGGGGTCGGCGGTGGCGCCGGCCACCATGACCGTCTGCGCCGGAGCGTCGTCCTCGTCGTCGTCGGACAGGACGAAGCCCTGGGTGCCGCCCGTCTTGGGCGTCTCCTCCTCGGCCTCGTCGGCGAGGTCCTCGACGGCCCAGTCCTCGCCCTCGGCGGCCGGGGTCTCGGCCTCGTCGCCGTCCTTGCCGCCGGCCTTCTTCGTGGCGGCGGTCTTCTTCGTGGCCGTGGCCTTCTTCGCGACGGCCTTCTTGACCGTGCGCTTCTTCGGCTCGGCGGCGGCCCCGGCCGTCGCCTCGTCCTCGGCGGCGGCCGGCGAAGCGGATATCGCCGCGGCGGTGGCCGGGGCGGCGGTGGCCGCGGTCTTGCGCGCGCCGATGGGGCGCGGCGCGGCGGCGGCCTTCTTCGTCACGGTGCGGGCGGGGGCGGCGGCTGCCTTGCGGGGCTTCTTGGCGGCGGCCTTCGTGGCGGGGGCGGCGCTGACGTGGAGAGCGACACCCTCCTCGTCCAGGACCTGGTTCAGGCTGCGCAGGACCCGCTTCCACTGGTCCACCGGGATGCGGCCGGCCTCGAAGGCCTGACGCACATCGTCACCGTTGATGTGACCCTGCTCGCGGCCGCGCTCGACGAGCGCGACGAGGGCCTCCGATTCGGCGATCTCCGGAGGGAACGTACGGGACGGGCTGAGCGACACAAGGAGCCTCTCGTTGCGAACAGATAAGGGGTGGGCGGGACATCATCGCGCGAACTCGGGAAACAGACCCGAGGGGGGTCGGTATTCCGGGGCCGCGCGAGGACACCTGTCGGTTCATCGCATGCCCGAGTCGATTCGTTACGCGCTGAATTGAGTGACCTGCGCCACGCTGTGGCCGCGCAACCGATCCCACGCGGATCCGTCCGCCCCGGATCCGCGCCTTCCGCAGGTCCCGACGTCAGCCCTTTTTGCGGGCTTCGATCAAGAACCGGGCGGTGTGCGCGACGAACGGGCCTTCGCGCTCGATCCGTTCGTGGAGCTCGCGCAGCCGGTCCCGGTACTGCCCGACCGTGAAGCCGGGCACCATCCAGATCACCTTCCGGAGAAAGTAGATCACGGCTCCGATGTCATGGAATTCCGTCCGCAGCCGCTCGGAGCGCAGATCGACGACTTCCAGGCCCGCCTTCGTGGCGTCGGCGACCGCGTCGTCGGGGTGCCGGCCGCGCCGCACCTCCTCGGGCTGCGGGCCGAGGAAGTACTCGACGAGCTCGAACACGCTCGCCGGACCGACCTGCTGCGAGAGGTACGTGCCGCCCGGTGTCAGCACCCGGGCGATCTCCTCCCACCAGATGGTCACCGGGTGCCGGCTGGCGACCAGCTCGAAGGCCTCGTCGCCGAAGGGCAGCGGCGGTTCGTCGGCGTCCGCGACCACCACCGCGCCCAGCGGGTGCAGCAGCCGCGTCGCCTTCCCGATGTTCGGCGGCCAGGACTCGGTGGCGGCGGTCAGCGGCGGCAGGGGACCGGCGCCGGCGAGCACCTCGCCGCCGCCGGTCTGGATGTCCAGGGCGGAGCGGACCCGGGCCAGGCGCTCGCCCAGCAGCCGCTGGTACCCCCAGGAGGGCCGCTGTTCGGTGGCCCGGCCGTCGAGCCAGGAGAAGTCCCAGCCGTCCACGGAGACGGAATCGGCCTCCGCGACGAGATGGTCGAAAGTGCGCGTCATGTCCCGATCGTCCCAGGTCGAGGCTCCGGCAACCACCGGATACCTCGACTAGACTGTGCGACGGGCCGTGACTGGCGTTCGGGTGGATCACCACCGGGGAGCGGCCCGGCGTACGGCCACCTCCGTACGTCGACTGCCGCGCGCCTGGGCGACACGCGATCCACGTTCCGCGATCCACATCCCGTGATCGATGTCCGTGATCGGCGTCACACGTTCCGCGTTCCGCGCCCGCAGCGACGTCCAGGAGACCCCATGACGACCGCCACCGCCCGCCTGATGGACGGCACCGCCCTCGCCCGCCGCATCTCCGAGCAGACCGCCGCCCTCGCGGCGAAGATCACCGGGCGCACCGGCACCGCGCCCTGCCTCGCCACCGTCCTCGTCGGCGAGGACCCCGCCTCCGTCACCTACGTACGGATGAAGCAGAACCGTTGCGCCAAGGCCGGGATCACCTCCCGCCACGTGGAGCTGGCCGCCTCCACGACCACCGAGGAGCTCGTCGCCGCGCTCACGGCCCTCTCCGAGGACCCGGAGATCAGCGGCATCCTGCTCCAGCACCCCGTCCCGCACCACATCGACGAGCGCGCCGCCTTCGAGGCCATCGCGCCGGGCAAGGACGTCGACGGGGTGACCATGCACTCCTTCGCCGCCATGGGCTTCGGCCTGCCCGGCTTCGTCTCCTGCACCCCCGACGGCATCATGCGGCTGCTGGAGGCGTACGACGTCGACCTCACCGGCAAGCACGCCGTCGTCGTCGGCCGCAGCGCGATCCTCGGCAAGCCCGCCGGCATGCTGCTGCTGGAGCGCAACGCCACGGTCACCTACTGTCACTCCCGCACCGTGGACCTGCCCTCGATCGTCCGCCAGGCCGACGTGCTGGTCGCCGCCGTCGGCAAGGCCGAGTTCATCCGGGGCGAGGACATCAAGCCCGGCGCGGTCGTCCTGGACGCCGGTTACAACGAGGGCAACGTCGGCGACGTCCACTTCGAGTCGGCCGCCGCCCGTGCCTCCCTGATCACCCCGGTGCCCGGCGGAGTCGGCCCGATGACCATCGCCGTCCTGCTGGAGCAGACCGTCCGGGCCGCCGCCGCACAGGCCGGCCTGGACCTCGCGGAGCTCCTCGCGGACCACTGACCGCGCGCGCCCGGGCCGGGGGCCCCGCGCCGGCTCCGGCCGGGCGGGGTCTCAGCGGCCGGCCGCCGCCACGATGGGGGAGGTCCGCAAGGCCCGGGCGAGGGCGGCCAGCGGCGGCCCGTCCAGGCGGTGCCCGGCGTCCTCCCCGGCAGGCCGGGACGGGGGCCGCACCGTGCCCGCGCGGTCCGCGGCCTCCCGGCTCCGGCAGGCCGCGGCGAGCATGGCGGCGTCCGCCACCACCGAGGCGGCCGCCCCGTCCAGCCCCTGGCCGCGCGCGGCCTCGTACGCCGCCTCCCGGACTGCGGGGTCGAACCAGCCGGCCAGGGCCAGCAGCCCGTCGTCGATCACCGACTCGCGGTGGACCAGCCGGATCCCGAGCGGGGACCACCAGGCCAGCGGCACCGTCGTCACGCTGCGGGACGCGAAGGGGCGCAGCGCGCTCCACAGCGGGCGCAGCAGGCGGTACTGGCGCAGGTCCCGCCAGAACGCCGAGCCGCCGGCCAGCGGCACGAGGAAGCCCGCGCCGACCATCAGGGCGGAGGCGGAGGCCAGCGGCGGCGCCACGTCCGTGGACAGCGCCACCCAGTCGCGGCCGCACCAGCGGCCCGCCACCGCAGCCCACTTGGCGGCGAGGCAGGCCAGGTCCAGCAGCCCGCCCAGCACGATCAGCGCCAGCCCGCCGCGCAGCGGCCGCAGCGAACGGCCCGCCCGCCGCAGCCACTTCGCGCACAGCACGGTCAGGGCCGAGGTGCCCGCCGTGTGCGCCGCGAGATAGCAGACGATCATCTCCCGGATCCAGGGCGTCGTCGCGTAGTACGTGTCCAGGTCCCGCAGCCGCTCCACCGGCGCGTCCCCGATCACGAACAGGACGACGATGGCCGCGGCCGCCGCGCCGAAGACGCCCACCGTCAGCCGGGTGGCCCGCCGCACGGCCTCGGGCGGACCGCCGCGCCACTGCAGGACCAGCACCACGCAGACCCCGGAGAACAGCGTGAGCAGGCAGAACACCAGCGGCGCGGAGAAGTTGACCACCCCGGTCGCCCGGTTGACCGCCGCGATCGTCGGCGGTGAGGCCAGGAAGGTGATCGGAGCGCCGAGGACGAGCAGCGCGCACGCGGCCCGGTTCAGCGGCCGGTTCCAGTCCCGGAGCAGGGCCGGCGCCTTGACCAGCAGCGCCAGGACCATGAGGGACCCCGGCAGGCAGTCCAGGAACCTGCCGCTCACCGGGCCTGTCCGACGGGATCGGCGGGGTCGGCCGGGCCGACGGGGTCGGCGGGACCGGCCGGGCCGGCCGGGTCCACCGCGCCGGCCGGCGCGTCCAGGCCGGCGACCGCGCGTTCGGCCGCGGTGAGCGGCGGCGCCTTCAGGGCGCCCCGGTCCGAGGCGCGCAGGACGTGCCAGACCACCGACGGGCGCAGCCAGTCGGTGGGCGCACCGCTCATGGTGATCACCTTGAACAGCGCGGCGGTGAGCACCTCGTCCGTGGTGGCCCCGGTCATCAGCCGGTCTACGTACGCGTTGAGCAGACCGCTCCCCGCCTTCGGCTTCATCCCGGTCGCCCCCGGGTACAGGATGTCCTGCGAGGTGGCCAGCTCCCAGGCGGTGGCCACCTGCGGCACCAGCGCGCGCTGCGCCTCGCGGCCGATGCCGGGATGGGCGAGCCCCTTCTCCCGGAGCAGCGCCCGTACGGCCAGCAGCCCCTGGGCGGCGACCGTCATCCCCTGCCCGTACAGCGGATTGAAGGTGGCGACCGAGTCGCCGACGGCGAAGAAGCCGTCGGGCAGCGCCGCCTTCTCGAAGTAGATCCGGCGGTTGGCGGTGCCCGGGGTGACGGCGACGTCCGTCAGGGGCTTCCTGCCCTCCAGGAGCTCACCGACGATCGGGTCCCGCATGCCCTTGGCGAAGGGGATGAACCGCTCGGGGTCGCCGGTCGGCTGCCCGCCCCGGGTGCCGGAGAGGGTGGCCTGCCAGCGGCCGTCCTCGATCGGCACGATCGTGGCCGTCTGCCCCGGTACGGGCACCCGCGGGTCGGACTGCACGTTGACGATGGGGAAACCCGCCTCGTGCGCCCCGGCCGGGGCCTCGAAGATCCGGGTCGCGTAGACGAGGCCGGAGTCGACCCCGGCCTGCCGGATGCCGTCCACGCCCAGCGCCCCGAGCCAGGCCGTCGCCCGCGAGCCGCGCCCGCTCGCGTCGACCACGAGGTCGGCCGCCACCAGCCGTCCCCGCTCCTCGGGCGTGTCGACGCGGACCCCGGTGACCCGGGCCGCCGTGCCCTCCAGGCCCTGGACCCGGCTGCGCTGGAGCGTGCCGACCCCCGGGAGGCCGGTGACCCGGGCGCGGAGCACCGAGTCGAGCAGATCGCGGCTGCACGAGATGTTGAACTGCTTCTCCGCGCAGCGCGGGATCCAGCCCTGGGCGGTCATGGTGACCAGGTCGGTGGGCAGGCTGCGGCGCAGGGCGCCCGCGGCCGTCAGCTCGTCGAGGATGCCGGGCAGGACCGCCTCCATGGCCCGGGCGCCGCCCGACCACAGCAGGTGGGTGTGCCGGCCCTGCGGCAGGCCGCGGCGCGGGGCCGGCCCCTCGGGCAGCAGGTCCGCGTCGATGACGGTGACCGTCGCGTGCTCGGCCAGCACGGCGGCGGCGAGGAGCCCGGTCAGACTGCCGCCGATGACGACGGCGTGGCGGCGCGGGGAGGACTGGTTCATCGTGTCGTGCTCTCTGTCAGGGGCCGTGCCCGGAGGCAGCGGCCGCGCGGGGACGCGGGGACGCGTTGACGCGGGTCAGGCGGTTCCTCGGCGGGACGGGGTCGCTCCGCTCGGCGGGGGTACGTGGCGGGACGGGGATCATGTGGCGGGCCGGGAGCCACCCGGTGAGGCGGGCGGCACGGCCCTACGGGGATCACCCGGCGGGGGACGGACCACCCCAGGCAGCCGGGCCGCCGACGGGAGCCCGGCCGCCCGCAGGGGACGGGCCGTCTGCGGCAGGCGGGCCGCCGGCCGGGGCGGGGCCGCCGGCGGGGGACCGGCCGTTCGCGGCAGCCGGGCCGCCCCCGGCAGCCGGGGCGCCCCCGGCGGACGGGCTGCCCGGTGGGCGTGGGGGGCCGGGGTGACACGTGCTGCCCCAGCCGAGCGAGGTGTTGATGCGCTCGATCGCCCCGGGGAACCGCTCCTCCCGGGGCGCCGGCAGATAGGGCCGGAGCAGCTTGCCCAGGTGCAGGCCGAAGGTCTCGGCCCGGACCTCCACCGGATCCCCCTGGTCGGCCCGGGCGGCCACCTGCCGGACCACCGCGTCGAGCCCGCCCTCGCGGGCCAGCAGATCGGCGAGGGCGGCGTGGCGTGCCGTCAGCCGGGCCGCCACCGCCCTGCCCGGTCCGAGCTCGTAGCCGATGCCCTCGTCCACGTGCCACAGCTCGTGGCAGGCGATGACGAGCTGGTGCTCCGGCCGGGTGCGCTCCTCGACGACCACCAGGTCCCGGTCCTCCAGCTCCAGCCACAGCCCACTGGCCGACTCCGGCGGGAAGGAGGTGAAGTGGAAGTCCACCGGCCGGCCGCCGCGCCGCCGCTCGAACGCGGCGCAGAGGGCGCCGAGGATCCCGGCGACGTCACAGGGCGGCACGATCCGTGCCTCGGCCAGCAGTTCGGCGCCGAGCCGGCGCATGGCCCGGGTGGTCCTCATGACGCCGTCCCGCCGACGGGGCTGTGGGCCACGGTGGGTTCGGGTCGGGCGGCGGCTCGCACCGGGTCATTCTCCGTTTGTCGACAAGGCGTTCGAGTGAGGGGCTCGGGGCAGCCTAGCCGCCGCTCCCGCCCCCAACCAGCGCCCGCCCAAAAGGCGGGCGCCGGACGCTCCCCGGCCCCCGCTCCGCCGCCTTGACCTCGCAGGTAATCGACCCGCGCCCCGGCACCCCGGCACAGTGAGGACACGGGTTCCGGGGCCGCGCACTCGGCTCCGGGATCCGGCGACGCCCCGCCATCGCCCCGCCCCGCCCCACGACCTCGACGGAGGCTGGTCCGCCATGTCCGCGACCCTGTTCACCGCCCTCGCCCGTACCGGCGCCCCGCAGACCGCACTGCGCCGCTTCCTCGCCCTCGACGCCGTGGTCACCGCCGGGAACGGACTCGCGTACGCCGTCTTCGCCGGCCCCCTCGCTACGCCTGGGCGGCCCTCAGCCCGCTCTCGCTCGCCCTGTGGTTCCCGCCCACCGCGGCCGCGGCGGTGTGGATCCCGGCGCAGGCCCTCGTCGTCGCCGCGTTCGCCCTCGTCCAGCAGTCGGCGCTCCGCTCGGCCCGCTCACGGGCCCAGTGAGCGCAGGTACTTCACCGTCGCCGGGTCCGCCGGGAGGAAGGTCTCGATGGCCAGTTCGGCGACGGTCACGTCCAGCGGCGTGTTGAAGGTGGACACCGACGACACGAAGGACAGCAGCTGCCCGTCGTGCTCGATCCGCAGGGGCAGTGCGACGTACGGATACCCCTCCACGCCCGCCTCCGCCGCCTCCGGCCGCTCCCGCTCCCGCTCCGGCGGTACGGGGTAGGCCGCGACCTCCTCGTACAGGGCGTGCAGCGGCGCCGAGCGGACCAGCGCCATCTGCCGCTCCATCTGCTCCAGCAGGTGGCCGCGCCACTGCCGCAGGTTGCGGATCCGCGGGGCGAGCCCGCGCGGGTGGAGCGTGAGCCGCATGGCGTTCAGCGGCGGCGCCAGCAGCTCCTCCGCGACCCCCTCCAGCAGCATCGCGACGCCCCGGTTGGCCGCCACCACCGTGTACGTCCCGTCCACCACCAGCGCCGGGTACGGCTCGTAGCCGGCCAGGAGCCGCTCGATGCCCTCCCGGAGGGCGCCCATGGCCGGGGCGTCCAGCGGGGTGTGCGCGTACCGGGGGGCGTGACCGGCGGCCATCAGCAGGGCGTTGCGGTCCCGGACCGGCACGTCCAGGTGCTCGGCGAGCCGCAGCACCATCTCCTCGCTCGGCCGGGACCGCCCGGTCTCCACGAAACTGATGTGCCGGGACGAGGAGCCGGCCCGGCCCGCCAGCTCCAGCTGGCTGATCCCGCGCCGCTCCCGCCAGGTGCGCAGCAGCGCGCCCACACTTGCCGTCGTCATGCCCCGAAGGTAGCCGAGCCCCCCGCCGCCGGGAGCGTGCGGTGCCGGGGCGCGTGCGCCGGAGCACCCGGGCGCACCGTGGCGCGCGAGGGTCGTACCGGCGCCCGCTGTGGGAAACTGACCGTACGTCACCGGGATGAAGGAGAACGCGGATGCCGAGCGAACCGCTGTCGCAGAAGGAGATCGAGGACCGGCTGCGCGAGCTCCCCGGCTGGGCCTTCGAGGACGACCGGATCCTGCGCACCTACCGGCTGCCCACGCACCGCGCCGCCAGCGCAATGGTGGCCCATATCGCGGTGGTCCAGGACGAGTTGAACCACCACAGCGACCTCACCCTCGGCTACGACACCGTCCGCCTCGCCGTGAACAGCCACGACGCGGGCGGGCTCGTCACCGAGAAGGACTTCGGCCTCGCCGAACGCGTCGAAGCCCTCGCCCCCGCCCATGGGGCCGCCTGATGGCGGGGGCGCGCCCCCTGCTCGACTACGACGCCGAGGCGGGGAGCTACGACGCCACGCGCGGCGGCGTCCCGCGCGCCGAGGCCGCCGCCGCGGCGGTGCTCGGCCTGCTCCCGCCGCACGCCCGCACCCTCCTCGACCTCGGCTGCGGCACCGGCATCGTCACGGCCCGGATCACCCGGCCCGGGCTCACCGTCCTCGGCGCCGACAGCTCGTTCGGGATGGCCCGCACGGCCGTCCGGCGCGGGGTGCCGGCCGTCCTCGCCTCCGGCACCCGGCTGCCGCTGCGCCCGGCCTCCCTCGACGCGGTCGGCGCCGTCTGGCTGCTGCACCTGCTGCGCGCACCCGGCGCCGTGGCGGCCGTGGTCGCGGAGGCGGGGCGGGTCCTGCGGCCCGGCGGGGTCCTCGTCACCACCGTGGACAAGGACGCCGCGCACGACGTCGGCAGCGACATCGACACCCTGTTCGCCCCGCACCTGACGGACCGGCCCGCCGACGACTCGCGCACGGTGGAGGCGTACGCGGCCCGCGCGGGCCTGCGCCCGGACCGGGAGACCCGGTTCACCGGCCACGGCCAGGGCCGCACCCCGCGCGGCGCCGCCGCCGACCTGCTGGCCGGGCGCTACGCCTCCCGGATCAGGCCGCGCGGCACCACCGTGGCGGAGCTGGCGGCCCGGTTGGCGCACCTGCCCGGCCAGGACGCCCCGCGCGCGGAGCCGACGTACCGCGTACGGAGCTTCGTACGCCTGTGAGGACGCGGGCACCGGGGCGGACCCCCGCGTCCGCCCCGCCGGGGCGGGTCAGGCCGGTTCCAGGCGCCACCACTGGGACGGGGAGTCGGTGTCCTCGCCCTGTCGGGCCCGGCCCTCCGGACCGGTCTCCAGCGGGAGGCCGCTGATGCAGGCGACCAGCGACACCACCCCGGGGGCGTCGAGATGCTCCTCGACGAGCCACTCCTGCGCCCCGAAGGCGTTGGCCCGCCACACCTGTACCCGGGCGCCGCTCTCCGTCGACGCGTTCGCGACGTCGAGGCGGCGGCCGTTGTCCTCGCTCACCACATGGAAGATCCCGCCGCCGCTGTGCACCGGCGAGATCCGCCACCGGCGGGCCCCCGCAGGCGCGGGCGGCCCGTCCGGGCCCACCCGTACCCGCGAGGCGCCCTCCAGCTGGAGCACCAGGCCACTGTCGACGTTGCGGATCCGGTAGACCCCGTCCGGAAGATTCACGCGCGCGGCCCTCAGACGTCGAAGACGGCCGGGTCCGGACCGATCCGCCGGCCCGCCGCGCTCGCGCCCAGCGCGTCCAGCGCCGCGACGTCGGCGGCGTCCAGCTCGAAGCCGAACACGTCCAGGTTCTCCCGGATCCGCTCCGGCGTCACCGACTTCGGGATCACGACGTTGCCGTGCTGGAGGTGCCAGCGCAGCACCACCTGCGCCGCGCTGCGGCCGTGCCGGTCCGCGATCCCGACGACGGTCGGGTGCGTCAGCAGCTCCTTGCCCTGGCCCAGCGGGGACCAGGCCTCGGTGACGATGCCCCGTGCGGCGTGCAGGGCCCTCAGCTCCTCCTGCGGGAAGAGCGGGTGCAGCTCGATCTGGTTCACGGCCGGCACCAGGCCGCTCTCGCCGGCCAGCCGCTCCAGGTCCGCCGGGCGGAAGTTCGACACGCCGACCGCCTTGGCGCGGCCGCTCTCCGCGATCTCCTCGAAGGCCTTCCAGATGGCCAGGAAGTCGTCGCGCATCGGGCGCGGCCAGTGGATCAGGTACAGGTCGAGGTGGTCGAGGCCCAGCTTGTCGAGGGACTCGTCGAAGGCGCGCAGCACCTCGTCGCGGCCCCACCGCCGGTCCGGGCCGTTCCACAGCTTCGTGGTGACGAACAGGTCCCCGCGCGGCACCCCGGACGCGGCCAGGGCCCGGCCGGTACCGCGCTCGTTGCCGTAGACCGCCGCCGTGTCGACGCTCCGGTAGCCGGCCTCCAGGGCCGTCCCGACGGCGCGTTCGGCGTCGGCGTCCGGGACCTGCCAGACGCCGAAGCCGAGCTGGGGCATGAGCGTGCCGTTGTTGAGCTTGATGGTGGGGACCTGGTTCACGTCTGGTCGTTCCCTCGGGGTCGGTGCGGTGTGGCCCGTGCCACGGCGTACGAGGGGCGACAACCGGCCCTCAGCACACCGTATTCCCGCTCTCGGGGTGATCATCCGGGGCGGCGGCCGGCTCCCGGGCGGGCGCACGCTCACGACGGGTAGAGGCCGGCCACCTCCCGCGCGTACGCCTTCTCGATGGCCCGGCGCTTCAGCTTCAGCGACGGTGTCAGCAGCCCGCGTTCCTCCGTGAACTGCCCCGGCAGCACCCGGAAGGCCCGGATCCCCTCGGCCTGCGAGACCAGCGTGTTGGCCGCCACCACCGCCCGCCGCACCTCCGCCGCCAGCTCCGGATCGTCCACCAGCTCCTCGGCGGGCCGCTGCGCCAGCCCCCGCATCGACAGCCAGTGCGCGATGCCCTCCCGATCCAGGGTCACCAGCGCCGCGATGAACGGCCGGTCGTTGCCGACCAGTACGCAGTGCGACACCAGCGGATGGGACCGGACCCGCTCCTCCAGCGCGGTCGGCGCCACGCTCTTGCCGTTGGAGGTGACCAGGATCTCCTTCTTGCGGCCGGTGATCGTCAGGTACCCGTCCCGGTCCAGCCGCCCCAGGTCGCCGGTCGCCAGCCAGCCGCCGCGCAGCACCTCCTCCGTACCGCGCGGGTCGTTCAGGTACCCGGAGAAGACGTGGCCGCCGCGCAGCCACACCTCCCCGTCGTCGGCGATGTGGATGGTGCAGCCCGGGATCGGCGGCCCCACCGTCCCGTACTTCGTCGCCCCCGGCGGGTTCGCGGTGGCGGCGGCCGACGTCTCCGTCAGTCCGTACCCTTCGAACACGGTGATCCCGGCGCCGTCGAAGAACAGCCCCAGCCGCCGCGACATCGCCGACCCGCCCGACATCGCGTGCCGCACCCGCCCGCCGAGCGCCTCGCGGACCTTCCCGTACACCAGCCTCTCGAACAGCTGGTGTTCCATCCGCAGCCCGGCGGAGGGCCCGGGCCCGATCCCGAAGGCCTTCTGTTCGCGCGCCTCCGCGTACCGCACGGCCGTCTCCACGGCCCGGTCGAAGGGACCCCGGCGTCCCTCCGCCTCCGCCTTGCGGCGGGCCGCCGCGAACACCTTCTCGAAGACGTGCGGGACCCCCAGCACGAAGGTCGGCCGGAAGGCGGCGAGGTCCGGCAGCAGTTCGGACGCCGCCAGCACCGGCTGGTGCCCCAGCTTCACCCGGGCCCGTACGGCGGCCACCTCCACCATCCGCCCGAAGACGTGCGCCAGCGGCAGGAACAGCAGGGTGGACGGCTGCTCGCCGGGCCCCGCCCGGAACACCGACTCCCAGCGGGCCACCATCGTGTCCGCCTCGAACATGAAGTTCGCGTGGGTGAGCACGCAGCCCTTGGGGCGGCCGGTGGTGCCCGAGGTGTAGATGACGGTGGCGACGGCGTCCGGGGTCACCGCGCGGCGGTGGCGGTGCACCACGTCCTCGGCCACCGACCGCCCCTCGGCCACCAGTTCCGCCACCGCGCCCGCGTCGAGCTGCCACAGCAGCCGCAATTCCGGCAGCCGCTCGATCACCGAGCCGACCGTCATCGCCTGGTCCTCGTCCTCCACGACGCACCCGGTGCAGGCGGAGTCGTAGAGGATCCAGTGCACCTGCTCGGCGGAGGAGGAGGGGTAGACGGGCACCGGCTGGGCGCCGATCGCCCACAGCGCGAAGTCGAACAGGGTCCACTCGTAGCGCGTACGTGACATCACGGCGACCCGGTCCCCGAACCGGATCCCCTGCGCCAGGAGCCCCTTGGCGAGCGCCAGCACCTCGGCGGCCAGCTCCTGAGAGGTGACATCACGCCAGATTCCGTCCGACTTGCGCCCGAGCACGACCCGGTGCGGATCCTCTGCGGCATGCTGGAACACGACGTCGGCCAGACCGCCGACCGGCGCTCCTGTGACCACGGGTGGCACGGTGAACTCGCGCAACGTCCCGCTCCTCTCGGTGCTGGGCGCCGCGACGCTACCCCAACCACCCCACCGACCGGCACCCCTGTGGAAACCTCCACAAGATCCCTACGGGGGCGGGCGCGGGGGCGGCGGCCCGGGGTGACGGGTTCCCCGGCGGGGCCGGGTCAGACCGGCCGGCTCAGGCGGTCGGCGCCGCGCAGGACGGCCGCCGCGAGGGCTTCCGCCGCCGGGGCGGGGCGGCGCCCGTGGAGCAGGGCGAACTCCACCGGCCCCAGCTCCGGCAGGCCGCCCACCCGTACCAGGCCCGGCGGGATCAGGCCCCGGGTGTGCGCCATCACGCCGAGCCCCGCACGGGCCGCCGCGACCAGACCGCTCAGGCTGCC
This sequence comes from Streptomyces sp. NPDC102258, assembly GCF_055584685.1. Taxonomy (NCBI): domain Bacteria; kingdom Bacillati; phylum Actinomycetota; class Actinomycetes; order Kitasatosporales; family Streptomycetaceae; genus Streptomyces; species Streptomyces sp. NPDC102258. Next base: position 119,763 of record NZ_JBVJLO010000015.1, on the reverse strand, counting down.
GCTGGTACACGCGATCCGCCAGGCCCGCCCGTCCCGCTCCAGCACCTCCAGCGCCCGCGCCCGGGTGATCCCCGGCGGCGGGAAGACGATCAGCGGCACCGGACGCTCCGGGTCCACCCGCAGCCCCTCCGCCCCGATCCACACCATCCGGTCCCGCCACACCAGCCGGCCCCGCTCGTCCCCGGGCCCGCGCCGCTTGGCCAGCACCAGGTCCAGTCGCCCCGCGTCCAGCCGTTCGTGCAGCGTGCCCGACAGCTCGACGGAGAGTTCCAGGTCCACCTCGGGGTGCTCGTGGCGGAACCCCTCCAGGATCTCCGGCAGCCGGGTGAGGACGAAGTCCTCGGACGCCCCGAACCGCAGCCGCCCGCGCAGCCGCGTGCCGGTGAAGAAGGCGGCGGCCCGCTCGTGCGCCTCCAGGATGGTCCGCGCGAACCCGAGCAGCGCCTCCCCGTCCTCCGTCAGCGCCACGCTGTGCGTGTCCCGGGCGAACAGCGGCCGCCCCGTCGCCGCCTCCAGCCGCCGCACGTGCTGGCTGACGGTGGACTGCCGTACGCCGAGCCGGGCCGCGGCCTGGGTGAAGCTCAGGGTCTGGGCCACGGTGAGGAAGGTCCGCAGCTGGACGGGGTCGTACATGGAGCCAGGGTAGGGCAGCCATCGTGTTACGTGATGGCAGTGAGTGCGGTGTACGGGTTTCCCGATGACCGTCCCACCGGCGAGCATGGAGGAGCCCTCCAGGCCCCGCCCCCGCACTTCGGGGGTGGCGACTTCGTTCGCGGAGCCACCGGCCCCACCCCGACCCAGCCGCCGGGGCGGGGCCATCGGCTCCTCAGGGCAGAGCTCCGGGTGTCCCGCACCGCCGGGCCCCCGGTCGGGGCCGCTGGTCCCGCCGCCTGCTACGGCCCGCCGCCGGAGCGGAACGGCCGCCCGCCCCGACGCGCCCACGGCCGGGCACCCTCCGGCCCCGCCCCGCCCCGCCCGCCGTCCCCGACCCCGCCCCGAGTGAGTGCCGCCCATGCGAAGTGCCCGTACCCGTCTCCCCGCCCGGCTGCCCCTGGACCCGTACGTACTGGCGCTGCTCGCCACCGTGGGCCTCGCCGCCCTCCTCCCGGCCAAGGGCGCCGCCGCCCCCGTCGCCGACGGCGCGTCCGTCGCCGCCGTCGCCCTGCTGTTCTTCCTCTACGGGGCCCGGCTCTCCACCCGGGAAGCCCTCGACGGCCTGCGCCACTGGCGGCTCCACCTCACCGTCCTGGCCTGCACCTTCGTCCTCTTCCCGGTACTCGGCCTGGCGGCCCTCCCACTGGCCCCCGGCCTGCTCGGCCAGCCGCTCTACAGCGGCCTGCTCTTCCTGTGCCTGGTCCCCTCGACCGTCCAGTCCTCCATCGCCTTCACCTCCATCGCCCGGGGCAACGTCCCCGCCGCGATCTGCGCCGGCTCCTTCTCCAGCCTCGCCGGCATCGTCCTGACCCCCCTCCTGGCCGCCGCCCGGCTCGGTGCCGACGCCGGCGGCTTCTCCAGCGGCTCCCTCCTCAAGATCGCCGTCCAGCTGCTGCTGCCGTTCCTCCTCGGCCAGGTCCTGCGCCACCGGATCGGCGGCTTCCTGACCCGGCACAAACCGCTGCTCGGCTACGTCGACCGGGGCTCGATCCTGCTCGTCGTCTACGCCGCCTTCAGCGCGGGCATGGCCGCCGGGGTCTGGCACCAGGTCGCCCTCCCGCGCCTCGGGGCCCTGCTGGTGGTGGAGGCCGTACTCCTCGCCGTGATGCTCCTGGTCACCTGGTACGGGGCCGGCCGGCTCGGGTTCGGCCGCGAGGACCGGATCGCCATACAGTTCGCCGGGTCCAAGAAGAGCCTGGCGGCCGGACTCCCGATGGCCAGCGTCCTGTTCGGGGCCCAGGCCGGCCTCGCGGTGCTGCCGCTGATGCTGTTCCACCAGATGCAGCTGATGGTCTGCGCGGTCCTGGCCCGCCGCCGCGCCCAGGATCCCCCGGTACCCGGCCCCCACCGAGTGGCCGAGGTCGCGCCCCCGGCTCAACACCCCACCGCCCGGGGCCGGTAACGTGCCCCGGTGACCTGGATACGCCCGCTCGCCGTCCGCGCCCCGCGCCCCTGCACCCTCGTGGTCTGCCGCGGCTGCTGCTGCGGGGATCCCCGTAAGAACCCCGGCACCGACCACGCCGGCCAGCTCGCCCGGCTGCGCGAGGCCGCCGCCGCCTCCGGGGGCCGGCTGGCCGTCCGCACCAGCGAATGCCTCGGACCCTGCGCCCAGGCCAACGTCATCGTCGTCCAGCCCACCAGCGAGGCCCGCGCCCGGGGCGCCCGGGCCACCTGGTTCGGCTGGGCCCTGGACGACACCGCGACCGACGAGGTCATCGCCTGGGCACTGTCGGGCGGCCCGGGCGCCACGCCCCTCCCGGCCACCCTGGAACTGCACCGCATCGACCCCCCGCAGCCGAAGCCGGTCCCGACACCACGCAAGGGCCGCCGGCGCTAGCCCCCGGCCCCGGCCCCCGCCGTCGCCGCCGGGCCCGGGCTCGTCGGCAGGACGACCCGCTCCTCGCCCGCGTACACGTTCATGTCCCGCCCCCGCAGGAACCCCACCAGCGTCAGCCCGGCCTCCACCGCCAGGTCCACCGCCAGCGAGGACGGCGCCGAGACCGCCGCCAGCACCGGGATCCCGGCCATGACCGCCTTCTGCGCCAGCTCGAAGGAGGCCCGCCCCGACACCAGCAGCACCGCCCCCTCCAGCGGCAGCCGCCCGGCCTGGAGCGCCCGGCCGACGATCTTGTCGACCGCGTTGTGCCGCCCCACGTCCTCCCGTACGTCGAGCAGCTCGCCCCCGGCCGTGAACAGCCCGGCCGCGTGCAGCCCGCCCGTACGGTCGAAGACCTTCTGCGCCGCGCGCAGCCGGTCCGGCAGCTCGGCGAGGAGCTCCGCCCGGACCCGTACGCCGTTCGCGGCCAGCCCCGGGAACCGGGTCGCCGTACGCACCGCGTCCAGGCTGGCCTTGCCGCACAGCCCGCAGGAGGAGGTGGTGTAGACGTTGCGCTCCAGCGTGATGTCCGGCACCGGCACTCCGGGCGCGAGCTGCACGTTGACCACGTTGTACGTGTTGGAGCCGTCCTCGGCCGCGCCCTCGCAGTAGGTCACGGCCCGGACGTCGGAGGCGTGCGCGAGCACGCCCTCGCTGACCAGGAAGCCCACGGCCAGCGCGAAGTCGTCGCCCGGCGTGCGCATCGTGATGGCCAGCGGCTTGCCGTTCAGCCGTATCTCCAGCGGCTCCTCCGCGACCAGCGTGTCGGGGCGCATGACGACCGCCCCGCCCCGGATCCGCACGACGCGGCGCCGCTCGGTGACCCGTCCCATGGCGATCAGCCACCCGTTCTGTCTTGGTCGTGCACCTGACGAGCACATTCTGTCGGATCCGCGGTGTGCGAGGCCCCCGGCAGCGAGTTGCTCGGAATTCTCCAAATTACGGTGCGTGAATACTGTCGGGTCACGCGCACCCGTACCGACCGGTAGCAGGCCAAGCTGGTTGATCCTGACCGTCTACAAAGGGGGACCCCGCCCATGACCGGTTCACGCGTGGTGGCGCTCGGGCACTACCAGCCCGCGAAAGTGCTCACCAACGAGGACCTCGCGGCCATGGTCGACACCAATGACGAGTGGATCCGGTCCCGCGTCGGCATCCGGACCCGCCACGTGGCCGGCCCCGAGGAACCGGTGGACGAGCTGGCCTACCAGGCCGCCGGCAAGGCCCTCGCGCACGCGGGTCTGAGCCCCGACGACATCGACCTCGTCCTGGTGGCCACCTCCACCGCCATCGACCGTTCCCCCAACATGGCCGCGCGCGTCGCCGCCAAGCTGGGCATGGGCGGCGGACCGGCCGTGATGGACATCAACGTGGTCTGCTCGGGCTTCACCCACGCCCTGGCCACCGCCGACCACGCGATCCGGGCGGGCGCCGCCCGCCGCGCCCTGGTCATCGGCGCCGACAAGATGACCGAGATCACCGACTACAGCGACCGCACCACCTGCGTGCTGACCGGCGACGGCGCCGGCGCGGCCGTGGTCGAGGCCTCCGCGGAGCCGGGCATCGGCCCGGTGCTGTGGGGCTCGGTGCCGGAGATGGGCCACGCGGTCCGCATCGAGGGCTCGCCCCCGGTCTTCGCGCAGGAGGGCCAGTCCGTCTACCGCTGGACCACCAGCCAGCTCCCGCCGCTCGCCCGCAAGGTCTGCGAGAAGGCCGGGATCACCCCCGAGGACCTGGCCGGGGTCGTCCTGCACCAGGCGAACCTCCGCATCATCGAGCCGCTCGCGGCCAAGATCGGCGCGGTGAACGCCGTCGTCGCCCGGGACGTCGTCGACTCCGGCAACACCTCCGCCGCCAGCATCCCGATGGCCCTCTCGAAGCTGGTCGAGCGCCGCGAGATCCCCTCGGGCGCCCCGGTCCTCCTCTTCGGCTTCGGCGGCAACCTCTCGTACGCCGGCCAGGTCATCCACTGCCCGTAACGCCCCGGCGGGCCCACCCCCGCCGCAAGGCGCCAGGCCACCCCGAGACGCCCCGTCTCGCCGACCCCGCAGCGTCATGCCCGCAGGTCAACGCGGCGAGTCCCGCGCTCCGGCCCCCCGGATAAGTGGTCGGAGCCCCCCCGATCCTTTGCTATTGTTGTCCATGTCGCCGCGGGAAACCGGGGCCGACCACCTGGTCCGGGTGGCGGAATGGCAGACGCGCTAGCTTGAGGTGCTAGTGCCCTTTATCGGGCGTGGGGGTTCAAGTCCCCCCTCGGACACCAGCAGGAACCCCATTTCGGTGGGGTTCTTTTGCGTTTCCGGGGTTCGGGCGCGCTCGCCTGCTCGTACCGGGCGCCGGTCACATGCGGAGGACCAACAGGGACTTCGGGGTGGGGAGGGTGTCCGGGGGGAGTTCTGTGTAGGTGTGGGGGAGGGTGAGGTGGGTGGGGTCTGGGTTGGCTTCGAAGAGGTAGGCCTTGGCGGTGGTGGGGTCGGTGACCAGGTGGGGGCCGTCCTGGGGGGTGGCGCGGGTCAGGGGGGTGCGGAAGAGGAGGCGCAGGGTTTCCGGGGTGATCCGCGTCGGTGGGGCGGGGGCCGTCTCCGGGGGTGGCGGGGGGTCCGGGGGGATGGCGCCGGAGAGGAGCAGGGCCAGGAGCACCGGGACCGCTTTGCGGCGCAGGGCCTCCGTGGCGGAGGGGAGCCGGTGCGCGTGGGCCGCGGGAAGGGAGAGCGCGAGGCTTCCGGCGGCGCCCCCGGCCGCGATCGGTACGGCCGCGCAGACGACGCCGGGGGAGTACTCGCGCAGGTCGAAGACGGGGGCGCCCGGAGCCACCGCGTCCAGGGTGGTGAAGAGGGTTCTGCTGTCGGTGATGGTCCGCGCGGTGAGCCGGGCCGGGCGGTGGCGGGCCACGTGGTCGGCGCGGCCGTGGTGGTCGAGCTGCGTCAGCAGGCACTTGCCGACCGCGCTGGCGTGCGCGGCGGCCCGGAAGTCCACCCACTCCCGCACCGGCGGGGCCCCCGGCCCGGCGGCCATCTGCGTGATGCGGACCTCTCCCTCCGCGTACCGGCTGAGGTAGACGGCGGCGCCCGCGCTGTCGCGGGCGAGGGCCAGGGTGCGCTGGAGCTGGCCGGCCAGGCTCGTGCCGCCCGGGCCGCCGAGCCGGTCCAGGGCCGGGCCGCGGGCGTACACCCCCGCGCCCGGGAGGTAGGCGTACTCCTCCTCGCACAGCATGGCCAGCAGCGGTCTGAGCGCCGCCTCGCTGAGGCCCGACTCGCGGGCGAGCCGGCCGGCCCGTACGCCCAGGGGGTGCCGCTCCAGGACGCGTACGACGGCCAGGGCGCGCCGCGCCTGCGCCAGGGCCTCGCCCGAGTCGGTCCGCACCACCGCCCGGCGTGCGGCGGAGGTCAGCGCGGGGTGGCGCAGCGGGCCCGGGTCCGGGCGGGGGCGGTGCGCCGGGAGCGGGAGCGGGAGCGGGGGCGGCGGCAGGAAGGCGCCGAGTACGGCCGGCAGCCCCGCCCGGGGCAGCGGTACCGGGCCCAGGTCGGGGTCGTCGCGCTGGTCCACGTACCGCAGGACGGCGGCCTGGGCGCACAGCCGGACCTCGCGCAGCTCGCGGCGCCCGCCCGGCCGGAAGCCGCGGCGGCCCAGCTCCCGCGCCCACAGCCGGGCGTCGTGGTGCTCGCCGCGGCGGGAGTGGTCGAGGAAGAGGCAGTACGCGGCGGGGGCGGTGCGCTGGATCCCGGCGCCCGCGGCGAACTGCCACCAGAAACGGGAGCCCTCGCGCAGGCCCGCGAGGTGCAGCAGGCAGCCGAAGACGACCGCGCCGGGCGGGTCGGCGTGGCAGCCGTCGACGAACCGGCCGAGGTCCTGCCCGGCGCGGGGGTCGCAGACGACGGCGAGGCAGGCGGCCTTGAGGTCACGGCGGGCGCGTTCGGAGTCGAGGGGGCGGTCCCGGGCCGGATCGCTCCAGCCGAAGGGGCGGCGCCGGTTGCGGGCGGCCGCCGCGGGGGCGCCCGGGGCCCGGGGGGTGCGCAGCAGCCGTGACTCGGCGGCGCCGAGGTCGTAGTGGGGGTAGCGGTCGCGCACACCGGCCCGGGCCAGGAACTCGGTCAGGGCGCGCGGCGGCCCGGCGGGCGGGCCGGTGTGCTCGCGGGGCCTCATGATCCGGCGGACGCGTCGAGCAGCCGGGCGAGGCGGCGGTGGGCCTGGCCCAGCTGCGAGCGGACGGTGGCCTCGTCGACGCCCATCACGGCGGCGGCCTCCCCCGGGGTGCACTGGAGCCCGTAGCGCAGGATCACCGTGTCGCGCTGGCGTTCGGCGAGGCGGGAGACCGCCGCGTAGAAGCGGATGGTGTCGGCGAGCACCTCGTACCGGTCGGCGTGGGCCTCTTTGAGGGCCGCCTCGAAGGCGGTGGTGTCCATCGGTTCGGCAGGCTGCCGGCGCGGGTCGCGCCGTAACTGCCCGTCGACGATGCGCTGTTTGAGCACGGTCCAGGCGTAGGCGTCGAGGCGGTCCATGTGCAGCATGCGGAGCCACTCGTCCATGATCGATTCGAAGGTGGCGTCCACGGCGTCCTCGGCGGCCGCGTCCGAGCCGAGCTGGAGGTACGCGAAGCGCATGTACTGGGGCCGTCGGTTGGTGTGGAACGCCCAGTACGACAGGCGTGCCGTCGGATCCCACTGGCTCATGGGCGTGGGCTGCCGCTTCCGGCTGGGCAGTCCCACGGCCCCACCGGACTCCTCCGGTCCGCCATCGTTCACCGTTCCCCACCTCATCCCCTGTACGGGTCCATGGAAGCAGCGCGGGCGCACTCGGAGGGCGCAGAGAGGAAACCTGGAAATATTACGTTCGGTGATGACCGGTTCGTGATCGATGCCGATCGCGGAGGGGGGCCCGACGGGGCGGCCCGAGCCGGTGCGGGCGCCTGTAGCATGGGCCCCTTGCGAGGGCCGTGACGCAGAGGTCACCGCCCTCCCTGTTTTTGCGCCGCGAGCGCAAGAGCGCGAGCGCCGGGACCACCCGGTGAAATGCGGGCGCGTGCCCTCCGGGCGGTTCGATACGATGAACCGCATCACCGTCCGTCACGGCACGCCGTCACGCATGGACCCGTACGAACCGTACGAACCGTACAAATGAAACGAATGGAGCATCCGAGGATGGCTCGTCACCTGATCACCAGCGCGCTTCCCTACATCAACGGGATCAAGCACCTGGGCAACATGGTCGGGTCGATGCTTCCGGCGGATGTGTACTCCCGGTACCTCCGCCAGCGCGGCCACGACGTCCTGTACATCTGCGCCACCGACGAGCACGGCACCCCCGCCGAACTCGCCGCCAAGGAGGCCGGGATCTCGGTCGCCGAGTTCTGCGCGCAGGCCCACGACGCCCAGAAGGCGGTCTACGACGGCTTCGAGCTGTCCTTCGACTACTTCGGCCGCAGCTCGTCCGCGCAGAACCGGGAGATCACCCAGCACTTCGCGCGCAAGCTCCAGGAGAACGGCTTCATCGAGGAGCGCGCGATCCGGCAGGTGTACTCGCCCGTCGACGGCCGCTTCCTGCCGGACCGCTACGTCGAGGGCACCTGCCCGCACTGCGGCTACGACAAGGCCCGCGGCGACCAGTGCGAGAACTGCACCCGCGTCCTCGACCCCACGGACCTGATCGAGCCCCGCTCGGCCATCTCCGGCTCCACCGAGCTGGAGGTCCGCGAGACCAAGCACCTCTTCCTGCGCCAGTCCGCGCTCCAGCACGAGGTCGAGGCCTGGGTCGCCGAGCACGAGGAGGAGTGGCCGCAGCTCGCCTCCTCCATCGCCCGCAAGTGGCTGACCGAGGGCCTGCACGACCGCGCGATCACCCGCGACCTCGACTGGGGCGTCCCGGTCCCCGCCGACACCTGGCCCGAACTGGCCGCCGAGGGCAAGGTCTTCTACGTCTGGTTCGACGCCCCGATCGAGTACATCGGCGCGACGAAGGAGTGGGCCGACCTCGACCCGGCGAACCGCGACTACCAGTCCTGGTGGTACGAGGCCGACGACGTCCGCTACACCCAGTTCATGGCCAAGGACAACGTCCCGTTCCACACGGTGATGTTCCCCGCCACCGAGCTGGCCACCCGCGAGCCGTGGAAGAAGGTCGACTACGTCAAGGCCTTCAACTGGCTGACGTACTACGGCGGCAAGTTCTCCACCTCCCAGAAGCGCGGCGTCTTCACCGACCAGGCGCTGGAGATCCTCCCGGCCGACTTCTGGCGCTACTTCCTCATCGCCAACGCGCCCGAGTCCGACGACTCGTCGTTCACGTGGGAGCACTTCGCGGCCACGGTCAACAAGGACCTGGGCGGCACCCTCGGCAACTTCGTCAACCGCGTGCTGACCTTCTCCCGCAAGAAGTTCGGCGACGAGGTCCCCGCGGGCAGCGCCGCCGGCGAGAGCGAGGCCAAGCTGGGCGAGCAGATCGCCGAGCTGCTGGCCGAGTACGAGGGCCACATGGAGTCCCTCCAGTACCGCAAGGCGGCCGCCGCGCTGCGCGCCCTGTGGTCGGCCGGCAACGCCTACCTGGACGAGAAGGCCCCCTGGCTGGAGGTCAAGACCGACCTGGACGGCGCCGCGCTCACCCTGCGCACCGCGATGAACCTCATCCACCTCTACTCGGTGGTCTCCGAGCCGTTCATCCCGGCCTCGGCGCGCGCCATGCGCTCCGCCTTCGAGCTCTCGGACGACACGGCGGCGTGGATCACCCCGGAGCGGGCCCGCTCCCTGGACGCCGTCCCGGCCGGCACGCCGTTCACCGTGCCGCCGGTGCTCTTCGCGAGGATCACCGAGGAGGACCTGGAGTCCTACCGCGAGCGCTTCGGCGGTTCCCCGGAGGCCTGACGGTCCCCGCACCCCGCACCCGGCTCCCCGAAGGGCGCGACCCGACCAGGTCGCGCCCTTCGGCGTTCCCGCCGGCGTCGCGGGTAGGGGAAACCCCACCACGAAGGCTCCGCCTGGGTGTGCAGACGGGGAGGGGGCCGCGCGGCTGGAATGGGCCCATGCCCCTGATCCCCGCCCCCCTTACGGCCCGACTCCCGCGCCCCGCCGCCGTTTCCGCCACCGTCCGGTGGACCGCCGGGTGGCTGCTCGCGGCCGCCTGGGCCCTGTCGTTCCCGCTGCTGTCCTCCCTCGGCCCGCACCGCCTGTGGGGGTGGTGCGCGGCCACCGGGTACCTGGCCGCCGCCGGGGCCACCCTGCTCGGCCGCCGCCGGGCGGCGCTGGGCGCGGCCCTGCTGGGAGCCGTCGCCGTACCGCTGCTGTACCTGGTCCTCACCGGACAGGGGCAGTCCGAGGTCGGCGTGATCGAACGGTCCGGGCGGCTCCTGCTGGCGTCCGGACGGCTTTACGTGGACCAGCCCGCCGGAGTCGGCGAGTACACCCCCTACCTGCCGGGCATGGCCCTCCTCGGCCTCCCGCGCGCCCTGCTGGGCGGCGGCGACGGCTGGGCGGTCCGGCTCCTCGGAGACGCCCGGATCTGGTGCGCGGCGGTGCTGTTCGCCGCCCTGTGGGCCGGCCGCCGGATGCTGGGCGGGCCCCCCTCGCCGCTGCTCCCGGTCCTGGTGGCCTCACCGGTGGTGGCCCTTCCGCTGGCGGTGAGCGGGGTGGACCTGCCGCTGGCGGGGCTGTGCTGCCTGGCGCTCGCGGCGGCCGTCTCGGGCCGCCCGGCGGCGTCGGGGGCGGCGCTCGCGGCGGCCTGCGCCCTCAAGTGGACGGCGCTGCCCGCGGTGGCGGTGGCCCTCGCCGTCCTCGCGGCCTGCCGGGGCGGCCGGGCGGCGGTGCGCTGCGCGGCGGTGGCGGCGGCGGGCACGGCGGCGCTGGTGCTGCCGGGAGCGCTGCTCCAGCCGGCGGAGCTGTGGCGGCAGGTGTTCGCGTTCCCGACGGGCCGGGCGGCGGTGGCGACCCCGGCGAGCAGCCCGCTGCCGGGGCACCTGCTGGCCGGACTCGGGCCGTGGGGCTGGCACCTGACGGTGGCCCTGCTGGCGCTCGGCGGCTTGGCGGTGGCGCTCTCGCTGTGGGCGCGGCCGCCGCGCACGCTCGTCGCCGCCGCCGACCGGCTCGCCCTCGGGCTGACCCTGGCCTTCCTGCTGGCCCCGGCGGGCCGCTTCGGGTACCTGGCCCTGCCGGTGCTGCTGGTGCTGTGGGCCCGCTCGACGGGCCCGCGGCCGGGGCCGTCCCGGATCGTGGCCCGTTCGGCCGCCGGGAGCCACCGTCCGGCGGGGGCCCGGTAGCGGCCGGGCGGCGGGACGGTGGCTCAGGTGGGGGCGTCGGTGCTGCCCCGCAGGTGGGCCAGGACGGCCAGGACGCGGCGGTTGCCCTCCGTCGGGTCCAGGTCCAGCTTCATGAAGATGCTGGACGCGTGCTTGACGACGGCCGCCTCGGTGACGAACAGCCGGGCCGCCAGCGCCTGGTTGTTGAGCCCCTCGGCCATCAGCGCCAGCACCTCGCGTTCGCGCGGGGTCAGGCGGCCCAGCGGCCGGTCCCGCTCGTCGCGGGGCGCGAGCAGCACCCGTACCACCTCCGGGTCGATGACGGTCTGGCCGCCGTGCACCCGTTCCAGGGCGTCGAGGAACTCCGTCACCTCACCGACCCGGTCCTTGAGCAGGTAGCCCAGCCCGGCCGCCGAACCGCCGCCGAACAGCTGGGCCGCGTACGCCGTGGCCACGTACTGGGAGAGCACCAGGACCGGCAGGGCGGGATCCTCCGCCCGGAGTTCGAGCGCCGCCCGCAGGCCCTCGTCGCGCAGTCCGGGCGGCATCCGCACGTCCGTGACGACCACGTCGGGCCGCTCGTCCCTCACCGCCCGCAGCAGCGCGGGGGCGTTGCCGACGGCGGCGAGGACCCGGTGGCCGCCCAGGGTCAGCAGCTCCGTCAGCCCCGCGCGCAGCAGGACGGAGTCCTCGGCGAGGATCACCCGGAGCACGGCACCTCCACGCGCAGCTGCGTCGGTCCGCCCACCGGACTGGTCACCGTCAGTCTGCCCCGCAACATCGCCACCCTGTCCGCGAGTCCGGCCAGGCCCGCCCCCGCGCCGGGATCGGCCCCGCCGCGGCCGTCGTCGCTGATGGTGAGGGTGAGCCGGTCGCCCTCGACCCTACCGGCGACGCCGATGTGCGTGGCACCGCTGTGTTTCGCGGCGTTGGCGAGGGCCTCGGTGACGGTGAAGTAGGCGGTGGTCTCCACGGGTTCGGGCAGCCGGGGCAGATGGGCCAGGTCCACCGTCACCGGCACCGGATGGCGCAGCGCCACCTCGGCGACGGCCGCCGCCAGCCCGTGGTCGGTGAGCACCTGGGGGTGGATCCCGCGTACCAGGTCGCGCAGTTGCTCCAGGGCGAGCTTCGCCTCGCCGCGTCCCCGCGCGACCAGCGCCGCGGCCGCCGCCGCCTCGGGGACCGCGCGCAGCCGCATTTCCGCCAGGCCCAGGGTCATGCTGAGCGCCACCAGCTGCTGCTGCGCACCGTCGTGCAAGTCGCGTTCGATGCGCCGCCGTTCGGCCTCGAAGGCCTCCACCAGCCGCACCCGTGACCGGGTCAGCTCCAGCACGCGGCCGTCCTCCTCGCGCGGGCCGAGCAGCAGCCGCGCCGCCTTCACCTGGGCTCCGGCGATCAGGGCGCCCGCGTACGCCGCCAGGACGAGCCCCGCCAGCCCGGCGGCCGTCCCGCCCAGGGCCTCCAGCGGGCCCGACACGGCCCGGCCGGGCACCAGCATCACCGGTTCCGGGGCGAGCGCCCACACGACGGCCGGGGAGGCCACCAGGAGCAGCGAGAACGCGACCAGGGCCAGCACCCCGAAGCCGGCCGCGCCGAAGACCGCCCCGAGCAGCGCGGCGTACCCCAGCTCCCGCCACGTGGCCCGCTCCCGCAACCGGGTCCGCAGCCAGGCGGCGGCGCCGGCCCCCGCGAGCGAGGTGTGCGGATCGGTGACGGGCACCGGCTCGATCCAGCGCAGGCGGCCCCGCTCCAGCTCCCCGAGCGGCACGGCGCCGGCCAGGACGGCGGTCAGCAGCAGCAGCCCGATCCCGGTGACCGCGAGCAGCACCCCGAGGCCGGTGAGCAGCACGAGCGCGACCAGCAGCGGGTAGCCGAGGAGGAACCCGCTCCCCAGGTAGGCCCAGCACCGCCACGGCCACCACGAGCCGAGGAACCGCAGGGGCCGCCGCATCACCGCCCACACGGCCACCGGGGGAGCGGGCGGGGCGGAGGAGGATGCGGACACGTGCTCCACCCTAAGGGAGGCGGCGCGAGCGCCGACGGGGCGTCACATCGTCCCGACCGGGCCCGGGAAGCCGCAGATCAGGATGGGCAGGGTGGCCAACGGCGGCCGGCCGGAGCGCGGGTAGCGGTCGCAGCCCGCCTTCGCGAGGGCGACGCCGCCGACGGTGACGGCCGTGACGGGGACCCGGAGGGCGTGTCGCAGGGGCGTTCTGATCGTTTCTTCAGCCGTAGGCCTCAGATCGGCTGCCGAAATCGGGAGGAGCGCGGTGACGGCTTGGCAGTACTTCGCCGGGGCGGGGCTGGTGGCGGCGCTCTGCCCGCTGCACGGTTACGTGGCGGTCGCGGGCGACGGCCACGGCCGGGGGGCGCGGGTCGACGTGTGCGTGCCGGGCGGGCATCCGCAGGCGCACCCCCCGTCGCCGTCCGGGACGCCGGAGCCGCCGGCCGTGGCCGGTCCCCCGCCCCGGGCCGGCCTGCCCACCGTGCGCCACCCGGGCGTCGCGCCCCGGCTCGGGGCGCCGGCCCCGCCCGCGCCCCCGGTGCCGCCGGCGGTGGCGCAGCCCGCACCGCCCGCGCCGGAGGCCGCGCCCGGACCGGAGCCGGTCCCGGCCGCCGCTTCCGCCCCGCCCGCGGTCAGGGCCGCCGCCGCGCGGGCGAGCGCCTTCCACGTACGTCCGTACCGTTCCGCGGCCCTGGAGCGGCGTAACCCGAACGGCCTGAGCACCATGGTGCTCATGGTGGTCGTCACCACCCCGGCCGTGCTCGCCGCCGCCGCGCTGCGCCCCCGCTCCAAGAGCCGCGGCTGAGGCACCGATGAACCCACGCATCCACGAACGGGAGATCCCTCGTGTCCGAATGGCTGGTCCTGGCCATCGCCATGGCGCTCGTCTGCGCCGTCGTCCTCACCATCACCACGATCCGGCACCGCCGGGTCGCGGCCGACGAGGACACCAGCGAAACCCCTGACGTCATCGAGTACATGACGATGATGGTCGGCGTGGTCTACGCGATCGTCCTGGGCCTGGCCATCGCCGGAGTCTGGGAGGCGCGCGGCTCGGCCGAGGACAGCGTGCGCCGCGAGGCGCAGTCCCTGTACGAGGTCACCCAGCGCGCCGACGTCTACCCGGTGCCCGTCCGCGACCGGATCCGCGGCGAGGTGGACGCGTACGTCTCCCACACCGTCAGCGTGGACTGGCCGCGGCTGGTCTCCGGGCAGGCCGCCTCCGAGGAGGGCGCCCAGCTGCTCGGCAAGCTGCGCGGCGACGTCACCCACCAGAGTCCGGCCAATGAACTCCAGGCCCAGGCCTACCAGCCGCTGCTGGACCACATCGCGGCGGCCGACGACGCCCGCCACTCCCGCACCCAGAGCGACGAGTCCACCCTGCCGGGCGTGGTCTGGTTCGGACTGGTGGTGGGCGGCCTCGTCACCATCGGGCTGATCTTCACCCTGCAGATCCGGCGCTCGGGCCGGGAACTGCTGCTGGCGGGCCTGTTCAGCGCGCTGATCGTCTTCCTGCTGTTCATGGTGTGGAGCTTCGACGCCCCCTACGGGCGGGAGGGCACCGATTCCGCCGGGCCCTTCCAGGACCTGTTCCCGGCCGTGACGGTGACCGCCTCGCGCTGAGACCCGGCGGCCCCGCCGTCAGGTGACGGACAGCGCCGCCTGGCGCCGGGCCGCCGCCACCACCGGGGAGTGCCGCAGGGCGTCGGAGATCCGGACGAGGTCGCGGGGGCCGTCGGCCGCCACCAGCACCTGCTCGCCGTCCCCGGCCGCGTCCGCCGTCCCCTCGGGGGCGGCGGCGCTCGTGCGTACGGCCGCCGCGACCATCGCCGCGTCCGCCACGGCGCGGGCCGTCTCCTCGTCCGCCCCGGCCGCGCGGGCCCGCTCGTACGCGGAGTCGCGGTGGCGGCGGTCGAAGCAGGGGCCGAGCCGCAGGAAGCCGTCGTGGATGTCGGACTCCCGCTGGATCACCCGGATCTCGGCCGGGGACCACCAGGACATCCGCACGCACGGGGTGCCCGGGGCGATGCTGCGCACCTCGTGCCACAACGCGCCGAGGCGCCGGTACGTCGTCCAGGTCCGCCAGCTGTCCGACACCCGCTGGCACACCAGCGGCAGGACGAAGCCGACCGCGCTGACCAGCGCCGCGGCGGAGGCCAGCGGCGGGGCCACGTAGGTGCTGAGGAAGTCCAGGTCGTGGCCGAGCCAGCGGGCGCCGACCGCGGAGATCTTCGTGGCGTCGTAGGTGAGGCTGATGGAGTACCCGGACACGATGATCACCAGCCCGGCCCGCAGCCAGCCGCGGACCTGGACCGACCAGCCCCAGCACATCGCGACCATCGTCACGGCGGCCACGTTGTGCGCCAGCAGGTAGGCGACGATCATCAGCCGGACGTAAGGGGTGTTCGCGTAGTACGTGTCGAAGTCGCGCAGCCGCTCGACGGGTGTGTCGCCGAGGACCGCGAACACCACGATCGCCACGATCACCACGGAGTAGCCGGTGATCCAGCGCAGCGTCGTGCGCCGGATCTCCGCCGCCGGGCCGCCGCGCCAGTTGAACATCAGGATCAGGCAGGACGCGCTGAAGGCCGTCATCAGGCAGTACACCAGCGGCGCCGAGAAGTTGGGGATCCCGGTCCAGCGGTTGACGGCCGCGATGGTGGGCGGGGCGGCGAAGGTGAACACCGCCGTGGCCAGGACCAGCAGGACGCAGACCGACCGCAGGAGCGGATCGCGCCAGTGGGTGCGCAGGGCCGGCAGCTTGGCGACGAGGGAGACCGCCATCGCCACTGCCGGGATGTAGTAGTCCTGTCCGTTCAACGGTCGTTCCTGTGCCCCCGGTAGCCGAGGGAGGTCTCGATGCGGCCCGCCAGCTCGTCCCGCTGGGCCGGCGCCCGCAGGCCGGAGGACCCGGCCAGCCAGGTGCGGCAGCGGCTGCCCAGCAGGAGGCCGAAGGTCTCGGCCTCCGTCTCCTCCTGGACGTCGGCACGGGTGCGCGCCGCGACGCTGCGCACGGTCTCGCGGACCGTCTCGCCGAGGTCGGCGTCGTCGGCCAGGAGGCGTGCGGCGACGGCGGCGCCGTCGACGTGGTGGCTGCAGTGGCCCGCCTTCATGTGCCACAGCTCGTGGCCCAGGATCACCAGCTGGTGGTCGGGTGCCGTGCGTTCCTCGATGACCACCAGGTCGCGGTCCGCCATGTCGAGCCAGAGCCCGCTGGCCGTCCCCTGCGGGAAGGCGGCCATCCGGAACTCCACCGGGCGCCCGCGGTGCCGGCTCATGCCCTCGCAGAGGGCGGCGTAGAGGTCCAGGGGCTCCACGGGGGCGGGCAGCTTGAGGCCGGCCACCAGTTCCCCGCACAACCGCCGCTGCGCTCTGCCTATGCTCACCGTTCTCCCCGTCGGCGCGGATCCGGATCAGGACTCAAGGATCAGATCCAGACTTTCGACTGGGTCATGATTCGTTCGGTTTGACGCTTTCGAGAAGCATGTCCAGCCATTCGGTCACCTTGTCCCGGTGCTTGTCGCTGGGCAGTTGGGCGGCGCGCCAGGCGATGCCCCGCACACCGTGGTTCTGCAGGAGTCTTGCCAGCGGATCGCCTGCCGAAGCGGCCTCGGGGGTCACGGTCTGCCGTTCGCGCGCCGCGAAGTCCTGGAGGAGCTGCTGCTCGGTCCGCTGGAGCGCGTCGGTGAGGGCGTCGGCGTCGTGGGCGGTGAGGAAGCCCGCGTGCACCCCGAAGAAGCGCTGGATCGCGTCACAGTGCTCCATGGTGGGGCGGCGGTCGCCGTTGATCAGGGCGCCCGCCTGCTGGCGGGACATGCCCGCGCCGTCCGCGATCTCCTGCTGGGTGTAGCGGCGGCCGTTGGGCTTCACCCGGGTGCGCCGCAGCAGGTCGAGGCGCTGGAGGAAGCGCGCCTGGAGATCGGGTTCGCCGGCCGGGCGGCCGTCGAGCAGGGTCTTGATCACGTCTGTCGGGACCCCGGAGGCCTCCGAGAGCCGCCGCAGGTCGAAGACCTGGTTGCGAGTTCGGCCCAATTTGTTCGCGAGTTCGGCGACCCGCGTGACGGTCGCTGCCAGGGGCGCGTTGGCCACCGCGACGGGAGCCGGGAAGCCGTCTGTCACCAGTGGTTCTCCTAGATCGCGCGAGGTCAGTGGGCACGGGGTCGGCCTCAGGGAATCTATCCGGTCTGCCTCGGGAGAGCTAGAACTTGCCACAGCTGTGGCGGGAATGAGCTGTCGCGAGGCTGGAATTGCCACAATAGTTGACACTCGAATGAAGTCGGTAGCAGGATCGCCACACGGAAATGAAGATCCAGACCGTGAGGAGGGGGAGCTCTCGGTGCCACATCTCGCAGCGGTGGGCCCGTCTGATGGCCTCGTCCGAGCCGGTGAGGAACGCCTGGCGGGCGAGGAGTCCGTCCGTGGCGCAGTGCGGTCGGAGCGACGCAAGGAGATTTTGCGCCAGCGCCGCGAGGAGCTGGGCCTGAGCCAGGAGGACCTCGCGTCCCGCCTGCGCATCAGCGTACGTGCGTACGGGAACTGGGAGCGCGGGCTCGTCAAGGAGTGGACGGACCGCAAGCTCCTCGCCCTGGCCGAGGCCTTGGAGATGAGCGAGCGGCAGTGCTTCTGGCTGTTCCGGGTCATGGTCGACCGGGACCCGCCGCCCACCTGGCGCGCGGCCGAGGAGAACCGGCTGCCCCAGGACCCGGCCCAGCGCGACTACCTGTGCGACTACGCGGCCCTGATGGAGGCCGTCCCGTACCCGAGCTTCCTGGTGGACCACCGCTGGGACGTCGCGCTCACCAATTCGGCCTTCGACCGGCTGTTCCAGTCGGTGCGCCCGCATCCGACGGCCCTGCCGGACGACAACTTCCTGCGCTTCGTGCTGTTCCACCCGGACGCCGCGGCCGTGCTGGAGGACCACGAACCGGCCTGGTGCGTACCGCTGCTGGCCCAGTTCGCGACCGCGCTCGCCGCCGCCCCCGAGGACGAGGGACTGCGGAGCATCCGTCAGGAGGTGGCCCGTGACCCGTTCATGGAGGCGGCCTACCGGTACGGGGTCCCGCACTGGCTGAGCACCCACGGGGAGGCGGCCGCCGAGCAGGACGGCGCCGTGCGGACGGTCCGTCACCCCGACCCCGGGTACGGCGTCGTGCGGTGCCGGATGGTGGCGGAATCCAGCCGGATGCTGGAGGGCATGGGACTCACCCGGATCACCCTGGTGCTGTCCGCCCCGCAGGGCGTGCCCTCGGGTCCCGTGCGCGGTGGCACCGCGTTCCCGCAGCAGCAGGGGGCGCGGCTGCGGGCCGTGCCGTCGCCGGTGGAGTGAGCGGGCGGGGGACACTGGTCCCCTGAAGCGGTGCCGCGGGGCGTGTGCCGCCGGGGCGTCGCGTGCAGCGGTGTCGGATGCCACGATCCGCGTCATCGGCCGGATGTCACCGATCGTGGCATCCGGTGCGGGTGGTGCTGATGGTGCGGGCGGTGCGGCGCGGGTGGTCTGCCCCTGTCCGCGGGCTCGTACTCCGTGGCCCGGCGCGTGGTCCGTGGCACCGGTCGTGACGGCGAAAGGCGGTAAGGGCGTGCGGTTGACCATCCTCGGCGGGGGCGGATTCCGTGTTCCGCTCGTCTACGGAGCCCTCCTCGGGGACCGCGGCGAGGGCAGGGTGTCCCATGTGACGCTCTACGACGAGGACCCCGGCCGGCTCACCGCCATGGCCCGCGTCCTCGCCGACCAGGCCGCGGCGGCGGGCTCGCACGGGGCCCCCTCCGTCACCGCCACCCGGGACCTGGACGAGGCCCTGCGCGGCGCCGACTTCGTCTTCTCCGCCCTGCGCGTCGGCGGGCTGGAGGGCCGCGCCGCCGACGAGCGGATCGCCCTGGCCGAGGGGGTGCTGGGCCAGGAGACGGTCGGCGCGGGCGGGATCGCGTACGGCCTGCGGACCGTTCCCGTGGTGCGCGAGATCGCCCGCAGGATCGCCCGTACGGCCCCGGACGCGTGGGTCATCAACTTCACCAACCCGGCCGGAGTGGTCACCGAGGCCATGGCCGAGGTGCTCGGCGACCGGGTCATCGGGATCTGCGACTCGCCGGTCGGGCTCGGCCGCCGCATCGCCCGGCTGCTCGGCGTCCGCCCGCAGGACGCCTGGATCGACTACGTCGGCCTCAACCACCTGGGCTGGGTACGGGGCCTGCGCGTCGCCGGCCGGGACGAACTGCCCCGGCTGCTGGCCGACGAGCGGGCGCTGGAGTCCTTCGAGGAGGGCCGGCTCTTCGGAGCGCCGTGGCTGCGCTCGCTCGGCGCGGTCCCCAACGAGTACCTGCACTACTACTACTTCAACCGGGACACCGTCCGCGCCTACCAGGAGGCGAAGCGGACGCGCGGCGCCTTCCTGCGCGACCAGCAGCACGCCTTCTACGCCGAGACCGGCCGGGAGGCGGGCGGCGCCGCCGGGGATGCGCTCGCCGCCTGGGACCGGACGCGGGCCGAGCGCGAGGCCACGTACATGTCGGAGAACCGCGAGGTGGCGGGCGCCGGCGCGCGCGAGGACAGCGACCTGGAATCCGGCGGGTACGAGAAGGTCGCCCTCGCCCTGATGCGGGCCATCGCGCGCGACGAGCGGGCCACCCTCATCCTCAACGTCCGCAACCGCGGCACCCTGGCGGTGCTCGACGACGAGGCGGTGATCGAGGTGCCCTGCCTGGTCGACGCCAACGGCGCCCACCCCGTGTCCGTGGACCCGCTGCCGCTGCACGCGGTGGGGCTGGTCACCTCGGTCAAGGCGGCCGAACGGGAGGTCCTCGCCGCCGCCGCGAGCGGGTCCCGGGCCGACGCGGTGAAGGCCTTCGCGCTGCATCCGCTGGTGGACTCGGTGACGGTGGCCCGGCGGCTGCTGGAGGAGTACGCGGCGGAGCACCCGGGTCTGGCCTACCTGCGCTGAGGGGGCCGGTCGCGTACGGCCACCCGCGTACGTTCACCCGTACGGCGGCTTGCGGCATGCGGGGGCGGGGGCGCGCTGTGACAGTGCGAGAGTGACCACAGCCACCGTCCCGGCCGCCGCGCCGCCCGTGATCGACCGGCGGCGGCGCAACGTCATCTTCGGCACGATCATGCTGGGCGTGCTGCTGGCCGCACTCGACCAGACCATCGTCGGCACCGCCCTGCCCACCATCGTCGCGGACCTGGGCGGGGCGGCCCACATGTCGTGGGTGGTGACCGCGTACCTGCTCGCGGAGACCGTCGCGACGGTACTGGTGGGCAAGTTCGGCGACCAGTTCGGGCGCAAGCTCGTCTTCCAGATCTCCGCCATCGTCTTCATCACCGGCTCGTTCCTCTGCGGCCTCGCCGGCAACATGACGATGCTCATCCTGTGGCGGGGCGTGCAGGGCGTCGGCGCCGGCGGTCTGATGGTCACCTCGATGGCGCTGATCGCGGACGTGGTGCCGCTGCGCGAACGCGGCAAGTACCAGGGCGCCATCGGGGCGGTCTTCGGCGTCGCGACGGTCATCGGTCCGCTGTTGGGCGGCCTCTTCACCGACCACCTGAGCTGGCGCTGGGCCTTCTACGTCAACGTCCCGATCGCGATCCTGGTGGTCATCGCGGCCGCCCGTACGATCCCCTCGGTACGGGCCGCCGGACGGCCCGTCATCGACTACCCGGGCATCGCGTTGGTCACGGTCGGCGCCAGCGCGCTGATCCTGGCCACCAGCTGGGGCGGGAACGAGTACGCGTGGAGCTCTCCCGTCATCATCGGCCTGTTCGCGGGCGGCGCGCTGGCCCTGGCCCTGTTCTGCCTGGTGGAGACGCGGGCCGCCGAACCGATGCTGCCGATGCGGCTCTTCCGCAACCCCGTCTTCTCCGTGTGTTCGGTGCTGAGCTTCGTGGTCGGCTTCGCCATGCTCGGCGCGATGACCTTCCTGCCGACCTACCTCCAGTACGTGGACGGCAACTCGGCCACCGTCTCCGGCGTACGGACGCTGCCGCTGGTCATCGGGCTGCTCATCGCGTCCGTCTTCAGCGGCAACGTCACCGGCAAGACGGGGCGCTACCGGATCTTCCCGATCGTCGGCAGCGCGGTCATGGGTGTCGGGCTGTACCTGCTGTCGCGGATGGGGCCGCAGACCGGGGCCTGGCTGGAATCGCTGTACATGTTCGTGCTGGGCGTCGGGATCGGCCTGTGCATGCAGGTGCTCACCATCGCCGTGCAGAACACCGTCGACTACGCGGACCTCGGCACGGCCACCTCCGGCGTCACTTTCTTCCGTACGCTCGGCAGCGCCTTCGGGACCGCCGTCTTCGGGACGATCTACGCCAACAGCCTGGAGCCCGCGCTGAAGGCGGGCGTCGCCGAGGCCGCCCGGGCCATCGGGGCGGATCCGGCGGCCCTGAGCGCCGCCGCGCAGAGCCCGCAGGGGGTGCTCGGGCTGGATCCGGCGGCCGCCGGGCCGGTCATCGCCGCGTACGCCGAGGCCCTGCACACCGTGTTCCTGTGGACGGTGCCGGTGGCCGCCGTCGGCTTCGTCGTCGCCCTCTTCCTCAAGCAGGTGCCGCTGCGCGACAGCGCCCGCGCCGCGTCCACGGACATGGGCGACGGGTTCGGCTCGCCGGTCACGGCCTCGGGGGATTCGGCCACACTGCTGGAGCTGGCGGTCGGCCAGCTCGTACGGACCATGGGGCCCGATACGGCGCGCGGGATCGTCGACGGCTCGGACACGCGGCTGGACATCGCGGGCGCGTGGGCCGTGATGCAGGTGGACCTGCTGACGCGGACGGTCGGCCACGCCAGCCTCGGCCTGGTCGCGGCGCGGTGCTCGCTGCCGCCCGAGGTGCTCCTGCCGGTCTTCGACCGGATGTCGGAAGAGGGCTTCCTGACCCGGCAGAACGGTTACTTCGCGCTGACGCGGGCGGGGGAGCGGGAGGCGGGGGTGATCTCGGAGGCGTGGGCGCGGTGGCTCGGCGACCGGCTGGAGCAGGACCGGGGGCGGCCGCGCAGCGCCGAGCTGCGGGTGGCGGCGGACGCGATCGCGAAGCGGCTGCTGGCGGAGGACCTGCGCGAGGGCAACTTCGCGCCACGGCTGGCGGCGCGGGGGTAGGCGGTGGGCGGGGGTCGTGCTGACCCCCGGTTCCGCCTACGGGTGGGCCTACGGGGTGTGCAGCGCGACCGTCGCGCCCGCCGGGTCCGTCGGGTAGTCGTACGAGGGCACGTACGGCAGCATCGGGAGGTCCGGGCGCCAGGTGCGGAGCACGGCGGCCGTGGGCGGGTAGAGGGCGGCGGGTACCTCGGCCGGGGAGAACCACTCCCAACGGGCGATCTTGTGCGGCTCGGTGACGGTGGGACTGCCCTTGGCGGTCCGGGTGACGGCGGCGGCGGTCAGCCGGGTCAGGCCGGAGGCGGCGTCGATCTGGACCGCGAGGACCTCGATGCCCCCGGGGTCGGCCCGCAGATCCGTTTCCTCGGCGAGTTCGCGGGCGGCGGCCTGCTCGAAGCCCTCGCCGGGGTCGACCTTGCCGCCGGGCAGCTCCCAGCGGCCGTCGTGGGCCTGGCCGAGCAGGACCCGGCCGTCGTCGCCGAGCACGATCAGTCCGACGCCGACGACGGCGTTGGGCTGCGGGACGGCTCGTACGGTCTGCGCGGTCTGCGTGGTCCGCCCGGCCTGCGTGGTCTGCCCGTTCTGGTTCTGGTCTTCGGTAGCCATGGCTCCATTTGCCCGGCCGGTGCGACGGTTTGTCAAACCCCGGAGGTGTGCGGGGCCATCGGGGGGAAGGGGAGGGAATCGGACGGATGTGCGGGTTTCGGTCAGGGCCCATCCGTGCAGGCTCTGGGCGGTCTGATCGTCGTACGGTTCGTCGGTTCGGGGGAACGCGCATGGCACACGTGCTGGTCATCGGCGGAGGGGTCGCCGGTCTCGCGGCAGCCCTGCTCGCCGCCCGGCGGGGGCACACCGTCGAGCTGTTCGAGCGGGACACCCGCGCGCCCGGCACCGCCCTCGACCGGGACTTCTTCGGCTGGCGCCGCCCCGCCGTACCGCAGGCCGCCCAGCCGCACGCGCTGCTCGGCGCCGCCCGCAAGGTGCTGGTCAGCGAACTGCCCGACGTCCACGCCGAGATGCTCCGGCTGGGGGCCCGCGAGTGGCACGAGCTGGACTGGTTCGACGTACGGCCGCCCGCGCGGCCCGGCGACGAGGATCTGATCATGCTCCAGGCCCGCCGGATCGTGCTGGAGAGCGCCCTGGCCAGCGCGCTGCGCGCCGAACCGGGCGCGGTGGTGCACTACGGGGAGCCGGTCTGCGGGGTGACGGCCGTCTCGGGGGCGGCCGGGGCCGGAGGCGGCGGGGACCCGGAGGTCCGGGTCACCGGGGTGAGCACGCGGAGCGGCGCGTACGAGGGGGACCTCGTCGTGGACGCGGGCGGGCGGCGCGGCGGGGCCGAGCGCTGGCTGGCGGCGGCCGGCTGCCGGCCGGGCACCGTCGAGCGGCACCGTACCGGGCTCGCGTACTTCTGCCGCTGGTACCGGCTGCCCGCCGGGGTGCCGGAGGGGCCGCGCCGGCCGTGGACGGTGACCGGCGGCGGCTTCGCCGGGTGCGCGGTCTTCCCCGCGGACAACGGGGTCTTCGCGGTGACCCTGTTCGTGCACACCGAGGACCCCACCCGTTCGGCGCTGCGCGAGCCGGCCGTCTTCGAGGCCGCGGCGCGGGCCTTCCCGCCCGGCGCGGCCTGGCTGGGCCTGGGGGCCGTGCCGCTGTCCGGGGTACTGGCCACCGCGAGCCTGGACAACCGGTGGAGCGCGCTCGCGGACGAGCGGGGTCCGGTGGTCAGCGGGCTGGTCCCCGTCGGCGACGCGCTCACCCACACCAATCCGACCCTGGGGCAGGGGACCTCGCTCGCGCTGTGGGCCGCGCACCGGGTGGCCCGGACCGCGCACCAGGACCCCGGGTCGGCGCGGTTCGCCGCCGGGTACCACGCGTGGGCGGTGCGCACCCTCAAGCCCTGGTTCGACTTCCAGGTGGTGGCGGACGCGGCCATCGGGGAGCGCTTCGCGACCCGGGCCGGCCGGACGGGGACGGCGCGCGAGGCGGCCGCGCTGTTCGAGTGCGCGCTGGAGGACCCGGAGGTCATGCGGGCCCGGGCGCGGGTCCGCCACCTCGTGGAGCAGCCCGGGCGGGCCTACGCGCACCCCCTGATCCGGGCCCGGGTGGCGCGCTGGCTCGCGGCCCGCCCGGAGTACGCGCCGAACGCGGTGGGGCCGGACCGGGCGGAGTGGGAGAAGCTGACGGCCGGCTGAGAGGCCGGGCGGGGACGTCGCGGTGCGGGCGGGCGTGTGGGCGGGCGGCAAGGGGGCGTCAGAGGGGTGTGCCGAGGACTTCGGCGAGGTCGTAGCCGACGACCTCCTCCAGCTGGGCGTACGTGCAGCTCTCCGGTGTGCGGTCCGGGCGCCAGCGGCTGAACTGGGCGGTGTGCCGGAAGCGGTCGCCCTCCATGTGGTCGTACCTCACCTCGCAGACGCGCTCCGGGCGCAGTGGCACCCACGACAGGTCCTTCTTGCCGGTCCAGCGGCTCTGCGCCCCCGGCAGCCGGGCGCTCTCGTGCGCGGACTCCTCCGTCCAGGCCGCCCAGGGGTGGCCGGCGGAGTCGGGCATGCGCAGCGGTTCCAGCTCCTTGACCAGCTCGGCTCGGCGCTTCATCGGGAAGGCGGCGCAGACCCCGACGTGCTGGAGCGCGCCGTGGTCGTCGTACAGGCCCAGGAGCAGCGATCCGACAATCGGACCGCTCTTGTGGAAACGGAAACCCGCGAGGACGACGTCGGCCGTACGCTCGTGCTTGATCTTGAACATCAGGCGGGCGTCGGGCCGGTAGGGGAGGTCGAGGGGTTTCGCGACGACCCCGTCCAGCCCGGCGCCTTCGAACTGCTCGAACCACTGCCGCGCGAGCGCGGGGTCGGTGGTGGCGGGCGCGACGTGTACGGGGGGCCGAGCGGTGGAAAGGGCATCGACCAGGGCGGTACGGCGGGCGCTGAGCGGAGTGTCGAGCAGCGACCGGTCGTCCAGGGCGAGCAGGTCGAAGGCGACGAAGCTGGCGGGGGTGGTCCCGGCGAGCAGTTTCACGCGGGACGCGGCGGGGTGGATCCGCTCGGTGAGCCGGTCGAAGTCGAGCCGCCCGCCCTGCACGATCACGATCTCCCCGTCCACCACGCAGCGGGCCGGCAGGTTCTCTTTCAGGGCCGCCACCACTTCGGGGAAGTACCGGTTCAGCGTCTTGCCGGTGCGGCTGCCGATTTCGAGTTCGTCGCCGTCGCGGTGGACGATCGCCCGGAAGCCGTCCCATTTCGCCTCGTACTGCATGCCGGGCGGGATCTTCGCGACGGACTTGGCGAGCATCGGTTTCACGGGGGGCATCACCGGCAGATCCATGCCTTCGATTCTGCGGTGGTACGTCCGGACCCGCCCGGTGTGCGCGTCCGGCCGGGCGCGCCTACCGTGGCGCACATGGGTGCTGCGGGTGGTGCGATCGAACTCGAAGCCGGCGGGCGCAAGGTACGGCTGTCCAGCCCGGACAAGGTGTACTTCCCCGAGCGCGGCCTCACCAAGAGGGACGTCGCCGCCTACTACCTCGCCGTCGCGGACGGGATCACCCGGGCGCTGCGCGACCGTCCCACCACCCTGGAGCGGTTCCCCGACGGGGTGGAGGGCGAGTCCTTCTTCCAGAAGCGCGCCCCGAAGAACCTCCCCGACTGGATCCCGACCGCACACATCGCCTTCCCCAGCGGCCGCACCGCGGACGAGATCTGCCCCACCGAGCCGGCCGCCGTCCTGTGGGCCGCCAACCTGGGCTGCCTCACCTTCCACCCCTGGCCGGTGCGCCGCGGGGACACCGACCGGCCCGACGAGCTGCGCATCGACCTCGATCCGCAGCCGGGCACCGACTACCACCACGCGGTGGCCGCCGCCCACGAACTGCGGGCGCTGCTGGAGGAGCTGGGCCTGCGCGGCTGGCCCAAGACCTCCGGCGGGCGCGGGCTGCATGTGTTCGTGCCGATCGCCCCGCGCTGGACCTTCACCGAGGTCCGCCGGTGCGCGATCGCCCTGGGGCGGGAGCTGGAGCGGCGGATGCCGGGCAAGGTCACCACCGCCTGGTGGAAGGAGGAGCGCGGCGAGCGCATCTTCGTCGACTACAACCAGACGGCGCGCGACCGGACCATCGCCTCGGCCTACTCGGTCCGCCCGCGCCCGCACGCCCCGGTCTCGGCGCCGCTGCGCTGGGACGAGATCGATGACGCGGAGCCGCGCGACTTCGACATCGTGACCATGCCGGCGCGCTTCGCCGAGCTGGGCGACCTGCACGCCGACATGGACGAGCACGCCTTCAGCCTGGAGGCCGCACTGGAACTCGCGGCCCGGGACGAACACGAACACGGCCTGGAGGACATGCCCTACCCGCCGGACTACCCGAAGATGCCGGGCGAACCCAAACGCGTCCAGCCGAGCCGCGCGAAACACGAGGACTGAACCCCGTGCCATGACGGCACGACCCTGCCTAGGCTCGGACCATGACGCCCGCCGGACAGCGCCCCCTGCTCTTTCTCGATGTCGACGGCCCCTTGATCCCGTTCGGCGGCACGGGCCACCCCGCCGCGGCCGCCACTTCGACGTGCTCGCGCGGTGGCTGGGCGAAGTGGGAGGGGCGGGGTGTTGATGACCTGTTGATCGGACGTCCATCGGGCGGCAGCAGGATCGGCGGCATGTCGATGAACACCACTGCCACCAACGTCCCCGCCTGGTACGAGCTCGCGCTGTGTGCCCAGACGGGGCCCTCGTTCTTCTTCCCCGAGCCGGGTTCCTCGCTCCGGGACGCGAAGCGGCTGTGCGGGGCGTGCGAGGGGCGGCGGGCGTGTCTGGAGTACGCGCTGGCCAACGACGAGCGGTTCGGGGTCTGGGGCGGCCTGTCCGAGTCGGAGCGCCAGGCGCTGCGCCCGCGCGGCTGAGCAGCCGGACCCGGACGCGGTGAAGCCCTGGCGGGCAGGCCCGCCAGGGCTTCGGCACATCGGTGTACGGCCGCGTCAGCCCTTGCGGGCGGCCACCCGCGCGGCGCGCGCCGCCAGGCGCTCGTCGAACTTGCGGGCCTCGGAGTCCAGGCCGCCCATGAACAGCCCGAGCTCCTCCTGGGCCTTCAGACCCTCCGGGCCCAGCCCGTCGATGTCCATGACCTTGAGGAAGCGGATCACCGGGCTCAGCACGTCGTCGTGGTGGATCCGCAGGTTGTACACCCCGCCGATCGCCATCTGCGCGGCCATCCGCTCGAAGCCGGGCATGCCGTGGCCGGGCATCCGGAAGTTGACGACCACGTCCCGCACGGCCTGCATCGTCAGGTCCGGGGCCATCTCGAAGGCCGCGCCCAGCAGGTTGCGGTAGAAGATCATGTGCAGGTTCTCGTCCTGCGCGATGCGCGCCAGCATCCGGTCGCAGACCGGGTCACCGGACTGGTGGCCGGTGTTGCGGTGCGAGATCCGGGTCGCCAGCTCCTGGAAGGCGACGTACGCCACCGAGTGCAGCATCGAGTGGCTGTTGTCGGACTCGAAGCCCTCCGACATGTGCTGCATCCGGAACGCTTCCAGCTTGTCCGGGTCCACGGCGCGCGACGCCAGCAGGTAGTCGCGCATCACGATGCCGTGCCGGCCCTCCTCCGCGGTCCAGCGGTGCACCCAGGTGCCCCACGCGCCGTCGCGGCCGAAGAGGGTCGCGATCTCGTGGTGGTAGCTGGGGAGGTTGTCCTCCGTCAGCAGGTTCACGACCAGCGCGATCTTGCCGATGTCGGTGACCTTGGACTGCTTCGGGTCCCACGCTTCGCCGTCCTCGAAGAAGCCCGGGAAGTTCCGGCCGTCGCTCCACGGGACGTACTCGTGGGGCATCCAGTCCTTGGTGACCTTCAGGTGGCGGTCGAGTTCCTTCTCCACCACCTCTTCCAGCGCGTACAGCAGCTTGGCGTCGGTCCACGCCTGCGAGCTGCCGAGGTGGGGAGAGGTGATCGTCACGGGTGCTCCTGGGGACAAAGCGAAATACCTACGGTTCCGTAGCCTACGGAGTCGTAGGTTAAGGGTGGCATCAAGGCCCAGCCAAGCCCCAGGCATCGTTGTGTCCGGTTACCGCCGGTTATCTGCGCATTTGAAGGGCCCCTCCAGCGGATTCAGAAAGGTCAGAATCACGCCAGAAGGTGGCCCCGCCTCCCGCCTTGACGGCGCGCGTCGGCTCAGTCGTGCCAGAGCGCCTCCCGGACCTCCTCCGCCGAGGACGGCCGCAGCGTTCCGTCGAGCAGCAGCCATCGGGTGATCCCGACCGACTCCAGGAACGGCACGTCGTGGCTCGCCACCAGCAGGGCCCCCTCGTACGCCGCCAGGGCGCCCGACAGCTGTCGTACGCTCGCCAGATCGAGGTTGTTCGTCGGTTCGTCCAACATCAGCAGCTGCGGAGCGGGCTCCGCCAGCAGCAGCGCCGCCAGCGTGGCCCGGAACCGTTCACCGCCCGACAACGTGCCGGCCGCCCGGTCCGCCCGGCCGCCCCGGAACAGGAAGTGCGCGAGCCGAGCCCGTACGACGTTGTTCGTGGCGTGCGGGGCGAATCGCAGCACGTTCTCCACGACCGAGCGCTCGTCGTCCAGTACGTCGAGCCGCTGCGGCAGGAAGCGGGTCGGCACGTGCGTCACCGACTCCCCGGATTCGGGCGGCACCAGCCCCGCCAGGGTCCGCAGCAGGGTGGTCTTGCCCGAACCGTTGCCGCCGACCAGGGCGATCCGCTCCGGACCGCGGATCTCCCACTCGCCCGGCGCCGACGCCCCGTGCGCGAGGCCCAGGTCCCGCAGGGTCAGGACGCGCCGGCCCGGTGGCACCCGGGTCGCGGGCAGCTTGATCCGGATCTCGGCGTCGTCGCGCACCGCCTCGGCCGCCTGGTCGAGCCGCTCGCAGGCGTCCGCCAGCTTCTCGGTGTGCATGATCCGGTGTTTGCCCGCCGATTCCTGGGCGGCGCGTTTGCGGTTGCCCATGACGATCTTCGGCTCGCGCTTGCTGTCCTGCATCTTCTGGCCGTACCGCTGGCGCCGGGCCAGTTTGGCCCGCGCCTCGGCCAGTTCGCGCTTCTGGCGCTGTACGTCGGCCTCCGCGACGCGGACCATCCGCTCGGCCGCGTCCTGCTCGGCGGCGAGCATCCGCTCGTACTCGGTGAAGTTCCCCCCGTACCAGCGGACTTCACCGTCGCGCAGGTCGGCGATCTGGTCGACCCGGTCCAGCAGCTCCCGGTCGTGGCTGACCAGGAGCAGCACCTTGGACCAGGACTCGACCGCCGCGTACAGGCGGCGACGGGCCGCCAGGTCGAGGTTGTTGGTGGGTTCGTCGAGCAGCAGCACGTCCGGGCGGGCCAGCAGCAGGGCCGCCAGCCGCAGCAGGACGCATTCACCGCCCGAGAGCTCGCCGACGGTGCGGTCGAGTCCGACGCGGGCGAGTCCCAGCTGGTCGAGGGTGGCCAGGGACCGTTCCTCCACGTCCCAGTCGTCGCCCACGGCGGCGAAGTCGGCCTCGGTGGCCGCGCCCGCCTCGATGGCGTGCAGAGCCGCGCGGGCGGTGTGGACACCGAGCGCCTCGTCCACGCGCAGGGCCGTGTCCAGGGAGGCGTTCTGCGGGAGGTAGCCGAGGGTTCCGGCGACGGAGACCTGACCCGCGCTCGGCGTCAGCTCGCCCGCCGCGAGCTTCAACAGGGTGGATTTGCCCGACCCGTTGAGCCCGGTCAGGCCGGTGCGGCCGGGGCCGACGGCCAGCTGCAGGCCGTCGAAGACGGGGGTTCCGTCAGGCCAGTCGAAGGACAGGGCGGAGCAGGTGAGAAAGGCAGGGGGATGACTCATGGAGGCCTCCAGGTTGCGTGGAATGGTGCGTGCAACGCGGGGAGACGGCCGACGGGTCACAAGGATGTGGTGGCGGTCGGTGTCTCGGACCTCAGACGAGCAATGTCCTGCTCCGTTTCGGCGGCGATGGGGCGTTCACGAAGCTACGGCGGACGGGAGCGGCCCGCAAACGAATTGAGGCCGGTCCCGGTGGAGCGCGCGAGCGGCGCGCTCCACCGGGACCGGCCCAAGCCGGGAGGGAGGGGTGGCGGCAGGGTCAGCGGGAGCCGCGCAGCAGCTCGTCCAGGCTGTGGTCCATGTCGAGGTACAGGTGCTCCAGCCCCGGCGGGACGACCGTGGCGGCCCGGTCCAGGAACCGCTGGAGCTCGTCCGTCGGCATCAGCACGATCGCCACGCCCTCCGGCGCGTGGAACTCGACCGTCGTGCGGTCCCCGTCGTACGGACGCACCCGCACGTCGCCGCAGCCGGACGGGTGCCGCACCCCGGACAGCAGCAGCTCCCGCGCGAAGGTCCAGGCGACTTCGACGCCCTCCAGGGTGGCCAGGGCCGGGAACGACATGCGGACGGCGAAGGGATCCGCGCGGTCGTAGCAGAGGGTGACGGGCACGGTCTCGACCTTCGGCGCGGTGGCGACCAGTCGGGCCTGTACGGCCTGCTCGATGACAGTGATCAAGGCTCACTCCCTTGCGGCGGATCTGCTGCCGGCCGTGGGTGGGGCCCGGCAACCGGATAGACGCCGGAATCGGCAAATCCGTGCACGGCGGATGACGTGAGCTGTGTCACCGATTGGCCTGATCTCACCCGTGTGATCGCACAGAGTGAGAGAGGGAGGGATGCGGGAACAGGGCACCTCCGCGGTCACGTACGTCCCGGGGTGATCGCAAATCGTCCGGTTAGCGCTCACCCCACAGGAGCAACGGGCCGTCCGGGGGAGGCACCCTGGACTCCGGACGGGGGCTGCGTTAACTTCCGGCGCCATGGGACTTCTGGGAGTGGGCGCGTGCGCGGCGGCGCTGCTGATGGGGCTCGCGGGACCGGTCGTCGCGCCCACGCCCGTGCAGGCGCAGACACAGGCGCGGGCACAGACGCCGGCCGACGGCGGTGGCGTGTCGGACACCGCCGGCGCGGACGTGCGGGGCGCGGGCTGGGCGCTCAAGGCGACCGGCACGGACGCCCGGTTCCGGGGACTCGCGGCGGTCAGCCGCGACGCGGCGTGGGTGGCCGGCTCGAAGGGGACCGTGCTGCGCACCACCGACGGCGGGCGGAGCTGGCGGGACGTGTCACCGCCCGGCGCGGCCGCCGAGGGGCTGGAGCTGCGCGACATCGAGGCGTTCGACGCGCGGCGGGCGGTGGCGCTGTCCATCGGGGAGGGCGAGGCCTCGCGGATCCTGCGCACAGAGGATGGCGGCGCCACCTGGACCGAGGCCTTCCGCAACCCCGACCCGCGGGCCTTCTACGACTGCCTCACCTTCCTAGACGCCCGCCACGGACTGGCGATGAGCGACCCCGTGGACGGGAAGTTCCGGATCCTGGCCACCGACGACGGCGGCCGGGCGTGGCGGGTGCTGCCGGACGCGGGCATGCCGGCGGCGCTGCCCGGGGAGGCCGGTTTCGCCGCGAGCGGGCAGTGCCTGGCGGGGTCCGGGCCGCGCGACGTCTGGCTGGCCACCGGCGGCGGACCGGTCGCCCGGGTGCTGCACTCCGCCGACCGGGGCCTGACCTGGCGGGGCGCCGACGCGACCCTCCCGGCCGGGGACCCGGCGCGCGGGGTCTTCGCCCTGGCCTTCCGCGACCGTACGACGGGCCTCGCGGTCGGCGGTGACTACCGCGCCGGGCAGGCCTCGCCCCGCGCGGCGGCCCGCTCCGCCGACTCCGGGCGGGGCTGGAGCCAGGCGGCCACCCCGCCGCCGGCCTACCGGTCGGGCGCGGCCTGGTATCCGTACAGGCACGCCACGGCCCTGGCGGTCGGCCCGACCGGCACCGACGTCACCACGGACGCGGGCCGCACCTGGCGGAGCCTGGACGCGGGCTCCTTCGACACCGTCGACTGCGCGGCCGACGGCGGATGTTGGGCGGCGGGCGAGCGGGGACGGGTGGCCCGGCTGGAGCCGGTCAGGCAGCCGGGCCGATGACGAGGTCCATGCCGGGGTAGCGGGCGTCGGTGAAGCCGGCCGCCCGGTAGACGGGGTCGCCGTCGGCGCTCGCGTGCAGCTGGACGAGGTGGACGCCCTGGCCGCGGAGCCACTCCACCAGGCCGTCGACGATCCGGCGGCCGTGGCCCCGGCCGCGGGCGGCGTTGTCGGTGACGATCGCGTCCAGGTAGCCGCGGCGGCCGTCGGGCTGTCGGGGCGCGGGCAGGTGGTACGTGATCCAGGCCATGCCGGTGGCCACCAGCGGCTCGCCGGGAGCGCCGCCGGCGACGAGGCAGCACACGTCGGCCCGCCCGGTCAGCCGCTCCCGGAACCACCCGTCGGCGACCCTCCGCCAGGGCGCGTCCAGGGGCCCGGGATCCGTCCCGAGGGACTCCAGCGCGACGGCGCGCAGCCGTATCAGCTCGGGGACGTCCTCCACGACGGCGCGGCGGATGTGCACGGGTACCTCCAGGGATGGTGTCGAAGCGCCGGACTCCGGCCGCCCGCGCACCCCGCACGGGAGGCTCCCCCGACGACCCACCCGCCCCGCGCCACCTCGGGCGGCGGAGCCGTCGGGGTGCCGGGGGTCAGGCCGGCAGGGTTTCGCGGACGGCTTCCAGCGACGGGGCGGTCTTCGTGGCCACGAACTCCGTGATGCGGTAGGCGCAGACGCCGGCCAGGATGAAGGGGTCCTCGGCGGCTATGCCCTCGATCTCGGCGCGCGAGACGCCCGCCGCCAGGATGACGCCGCCCTCGCGCGGGACCTTGCGGCCCGAGGCGAGGAAGAGGCCGGAGGCGTAGTGGCCGTCCAGCCAGGCGATGTGGGCTTCCATCGCGGCGTCGACGGCTTCGAGGGGCGCGGTGTAGGTGAGCTCCATGACGAACATGATCGCCAGGCTACCCTCGCACTCCATGACGACTGTGAAGACCCCCGCCGACGAAGCCGAGGCCCGCGCGATACAGGACGAACTGCGCGCCCGCGTCGTGCTCGACGAGCCCGGACCGCCCCCCGGACAGGGCCTGATCGCCGGAGTGGACGTGGCCTACGACGACGAGCGCGACCTCGTCGCCGCCGCGGCCGTGGTCCTCGACGCCGCCACCCTTGAGGTGGCCGCCCGGGCGACCGCCGTCGGGCACGTCAGCTTCCCCTACGTGCCCGGACTGCTCGCCTTCCGCGAACTGCCCACCGTACTGGCCGCCCTCGACGCCCTGACCGTCGTCCCGGACCTCGTCGTCTGCGACGGCTACGGACTCGCCCACCCCCGCGGCTTCGGCCTCGCCTGCCATCTCGGGGTGGTCACCGGCCTGCCCAGCATGGGCGTCGCGAAGAACCCGTTCACCTTCACCTACGAGGAGCCGGGGGCCCGCCGCGGCGACACCTCCCCGCTGCTGGCCCCCGACGGCGCCGTCGTCGGGCGGGCGCTGCGCACCCAGGACGGGATCAAGCCGGTGTACGTGTCCGTCGGCCACCGCGTCTCGCTGGACGGGGCCTGCGCCCACGCCCTCGCCCTCAGCCCGCGCTTCCGGATCCCCGAGACCACCCGCCACGCCGACTCCCTGTGCCGCCGGGCCCTGCGCGAGGCCTCCTGACGGGCCGGCCCCCGGTCAGCGCGCGTCGGCCACCCGGAAGCGCAGGCCCGCCTCGCGGAGCCGGTCCAGCAGGGCGTCGCCCATGGCCACCGCCGTGGTGAGCTGCCCGGCCCGCTCCGGGAGGGCGTCCAGGGCCAGGCACAGCGCGGACTCCGCCAGCATCTTCGCCGTCTCCCCGTAGCCCGGGTCCCCGCCCGACACCTCGGTGAACACCCGCCGGCCGCCGCCCTCCCCGACGAAGCGGAGCGTGAACCAGCTGCGCGCACGGCGCTCCGCGTCGGGCCCGCTGCCCGGCTCCCAGCGGGCCATCAGCCACCGCCGGGCCGCCGGGACCTGCGCCAGCGCCGCCGTCGCGCCCATCGCGGCGGTCCCCCCGAGGGCGATCGGCAGCCGCCGCACCGAGGCGTAGTGCCGGTAGCGGAAGTCCGGACCGTAACGCTCCAGCGCGGCCGCCGACCGGGCCACGACGGCCGGGTCCAGGGTGGGCAGCGGCAGCGCCCAGGTCCCGGTCTCCCGGCTGAAGCGCGGCGGGCCCACGGGTCCCCGTACGCGCCGGCCCGGCACCCGGGGCTCGTACGGACGGCGGGCGCGCGCGGCGGCCAGGGTCTGCGGACCCCGGCCCAGGGCGGTGAGCGCGGAGGCGAGCGTGCCGCCGGAGAAGAGGGCGTTGGAGCGGACGAAGCCGTCGACCCGCAGCGGCACCCCTTCCGGCAGCCGGTGCACGGTGAAGTACGCCCCGAGGTCGGCCGGTACCGAGTCGAACCCGCAGGCGTGCACCAGCCGGGCCCCCGTCTCCCGGGCCCGCGCGTCGTGCGCTACGTACATCCGGTCGACGAACTCCGGCTCCCCGGTGAGGTCCACGTAGTCGGTGCCCTCCTCGGCGCAGGCCGCGACCAGCTCCGCCCCGTACCAGACGTACGGGCCCACCGTGGTGGCCAGCACCCGGGTGGCGGCGGCCAGTTCGCGCACGGCGGCGGCGTTCCCGGCGTCGGCCCGCAGCAGCGGCAGGGCGGCGCAGTGCGGGTGGCGGGCGGCCAGGTCCTCGCGCAGCCGTTCCAGCTTGCCGAGGTCGCGGCCGGCCAGCGCCCAGCGCAGCCCGGCGGGGGCGTGCTCGGCGAGGTACTCGGCGGTGAGCGCCCCCACGAAACCGGTGGCGCCGAAAAGGACGACGTCGTACGCCCGTTGCGGGCCTTCCTGGCGGACCTGCGCGTTCATGAACCGCTCCTCCCAGCTGGTGTCGGTGGCTGAGGCTAGCGTGGGGACCGGCGGTCCGTACGAGCGGGTGTGACCGGCGGTAAGCGGGAGGCGTCGATGAAGGCCGCTGTGCGCGGGCGGGAGACGGTACGGGAGTGCGCGCGCGGGCTGTCCGAAGCCGCCGAGGAGTCGCGCGCGACGCCGCCCGACGGGCCGATCCCGCCAAACGGCTAAGCGCTTGCTCTTGTGCTGAGCGGAACGCGTTCCTAGCATCGCTGGTGTTACATCGGTTGTGTCACACACTCGCACCAGGGGCGCTGGGGGCTCGATGGCAGTGACAGAGGACGGTCCGCGGCGGACGGCCACGGGCCCGCTCGCCGGCGTGCGCGTCGTCGAGCTGGCGGGCATCGGTCCGGGACCGTTCGCCGCCATGCTCCTCGCCGACCTCGGCGCGGACGTGGTGCGCGTGGACCGGCCGGGCGGCGGCGGCCTCGCCGTCGACCCGGCCTACGACGTCACCAACCGGAACAAGCGCTCCGTCCTGGTCGACCTCAAGTCCGAGGAGGGCCCCGCGCTGGTGCTCGACCTGGCCGCGCGGGCCGACGTGCTGATCGAGGGGTTCCGGCCCGGGGTCGCCGAGCGGCTCGGCGTCGGCCCGGCCGACTGCCACGCCCGCAACCCGAAGCTGGTCTACGGCCGGATGACCGGCTGGGGCCAGGAAGGCCCGCTGGCCCACACCGCCGGGCACGACATCGCGTACATCGCCGTCACCGGCGCCCTCGGCATGATCGGCGCCCCGGACGGCCCCCCGGCCGTCCCGGCCAACCTGGTCGGTGACTACGCGGGCGGCTCCCTGTACCTCGTCATCGGCGTCCTCGCCGCCCTGCAGCACGCCCGGACCCCCGGCGGCTCGGGCCAGGTCGTCGACGCCGCCATCGTCGACGGCACCGCCCACCTCACCGCGATGATCCACGGCATGGTGGCGGCCGGCGGCTGGCAGGACCGGCGCGGGGCCAACCTGCTCGACGGCGGCTGCCCCTTCTACGGCACCTACGAGACCTCCGACGGCCTGTACATGGCGGTCGGGGCGCTGGAGCAGCAGTTCTACGACACCTTCACGGACCTGCTGGGCATCAGGGAACAGGCCCCCGCCCGCAAGGACCTGGCCCGCTGGGGCGAGCTGCGCGAGACGGTCGCCGCCCGCTTCAGGACCCGTACCCGCGCCGAGTGGACCGAGGTCTTCGAGGGCACCGACGCCTGCGTGGCCCCCGTCCTGTCCCTGCGCGAGGCGCCGCGGCACCCGCACCTCGCCGCCCGCGCCACCTTCACCGACTTCGGCGGGATCACCCAGCCCGCCCCCGCCCCCCGCTTCTCCGCCACGCCGACCGCCGTCACCGCGGGCCCCGCGCGGCCCGGGGCGCACACCGGGTCGGTGGCCGCCGACTGGGACGTACCGGCCCTGCTCACGGCAACGGCGGCCGTAAAGGCAGCGGCGGAAGCGGAAGCGAAAACAGAGGAAGAGGCCTGATGGAACTGTCCATGCTGCTCGACTACGCGGGCGACCCGCGCAAGGCCGCCGACGAGGCCGCCGCGCTGGAGGCGGCCGGGCTCGACGCCGTATGGGTGGCCGAGGCCTGGGGCTTCGACTCCCCGACCATCATGGGCTACCTAGCGGCCCGCACCGAGCGGATGAAGATCGGCTCGGCCATCCTCAACGTCTACTCCCGCACCCCCGCCCTCATCGCCCAGACCGCCGCCGGACTGGACGCCGTCTCGGGCGGCCGGGCCCTGCTCGGCCTCGGCGCCTCCGGCCCGCAGGTGGTCGAGGGCTGGCACGGGAAGCCGTACGACAGACCGCTCGGCCGCACCCGCGAGACCGTCGAGCTGTGCCGCCGCATCTGGCGCCGGGAGACCATCGACCACCACGGCATCACCGACATGCCGCTGCCACCGGAGCGGGGCAGCGGCCTCGGCAAGCCGCTGAAGATCCTCACCCGGCCCGTGCGCGACGCGGTCCCCGTCTACGTCGCCTCCCTCGGACCGGCCAACGTCCGCCTGACCGCGGAGATCGCCGATGGCTGGCTGCCCACCCTCTTCCTGCCCGAGAAGGCCTCCGCGGTGTGGGGCGGCGCCCTGGCCGAGGGCGCGGCCAAGCGGTCACCCGAGCTCGGTCCGCTCCAGACGGTCGCGGGCGGCCTGCTGGCCATCGGCGCGGACGCGGCCGCCGCCCGCGACCTGGCGCGCCCGCAGATCGCCCTGTACGTCGGCGGGATGGGCGCGGTCGGCAAGAACTTCTACAACGACCTCGCCGTGGCCTACGGCTACGGCGACGCGGCCCGGAAGATCCAGGAGCTCTACCTCTCCGGGCGCAAGCGCGACGCCGCGGCCGCCGTCCCGGACGAGTTCTGCGAACTCATGACCCTGTGCGGGCCCGAAGGCTATGTGCGCGAGCGCGTCGAGGCCTTCCGGGAGGCGGGCGTCACCATGCTCAACGTCACGCCCGTCGGCCCCGAGCCGGCCCGGCTGATCGAAACCGTCAAGAGCTGGCTGTAGGGGGACCGACCGATGCAACGCCGCATCTTCGACGCCGACCACGAGGCGTTCCGCGCGACCGTCCGCACCTTCCTGGCCAAGGAGGTGCTGCCGCACTACGACCAGTGGGAGAAGGACGGCATCGTCAGCCGCGAGGCCTGGCGGGCGGCCGGCCGCCAGGGCCTGCTGGGCCTGGCCGTCCCCGAGGAGTACGGGGGAGGCGGAAACACCGACTTCCGCTACGCCGCCGTGATCGCCGAGGAGTTCACCCGCGCCGGGGCGCCGGGCCTCGCCATCGGCCTGCACAACGACATCATCGGGCCGTACCTCACCACGCTGGCCACCGAGGAGCAGAAGCGCCGCTGGCTGCCGGGCTTCTGCTCGGGCGAGACCATCACCGCCATCGCGATGACCGAACCGGGCGCCGGCTCCGACCTCCAGGGGATCCGCACCACCGCCGAGGACCGGGGCGACCACTGGCTGCTCAACGGCTCGAAGACCTTCATCTCCAACGGGATCCTGGCCGACCTGGTGATCGTCGTCGCGAAGACCACCCCCGAGGGCGGGGCCCACGGCCTGTCCCTGCTGGTCGTCGAACGCGGCACGGAGGGCTTCGAGCGCGGCCGCAACCTCGACAAGATCGGCCAGAAGGCCCAGGACACCGCCGAACTGTTCTTCCACGACGTACGCGTGCCCAAGGAGAACCTCCTCGGCGAGCTCGACGGCGCCTTCGTCCACCTGATGACCAACCTCGCCCAGGAGCGGATGGGCATCGCCATGGCCGCGATCGCCGCCGCCGAGCACCTGCTGGAGATCACCACCACCTACGTGAAGGAGCGCGAGGCCTTCGGCCGGCCGCTCTCCAAGCTCCAGCACATCCGCTTCGAGATCGCGGAGATGGCCACCGAGTGCGCCGTCACCCGTACCTTCCTCGACCGCTGCATCACCGACCACACCGCCGGCGAGCTGGACCACGTCCACGCCTCGATGGCCAAGTGGTGGGCCACCGAACTCCAGAAGCGGGTCGCCGACCGCTGCCTCCAGCTGCACGGCGGCTACGGCTACATGAGCGAATACCGGGTCGCCCGTGCCTTCACCGACGGCCGCATCCAGACCATCTACGGCGGCACGACCGAGATCATGAAAGAGATCATCGGCCGCTCCCTCCTCGGCTGACGCCAGACCTTCAGAAAGGCTTGACCAGTGAGCACCGAAGCGTACGTGTACGACGCGATCCGCACGCCGCGCGGCCGCGGCAAGGCCAACGGAGCCCTGCACGGCACGAAGCCGATCGACCTGGTCGTCGGCCTCATCCACGCCCTGCGCGAGCGCAACCCGGGCCTGGACCCGGCCGCCATCGACGACATCGTCCTCGGCGTCGTCGGCCCGGTCGGCGACCAGGGCTCCGACATCGCCCGCGTCGCGGCCATCGCCGCCGGACTCCCCGACACCGTGGCCGGCGTACAGGAGAACCGCTTCTGCGCCTCCGGCCTGGAGGCCGTCAACCTGGCCGCCGCCAAGGTCCGCTCCGGCTGGGAGGACCTGGTCCTCGCGGGCGGCGTGGAGTCCATGTCCCGCGTCCCCATGGCCTCCGACGGCGGCGCCTGGTTCAACGACCCGATGACGAACTGGGACGTCAACTTCGTCCCGCAGGGCATCGGCGCCGACCTGATCGCCACCATCGAGGGCTTTTCCCGCCGCGACGTCGACGAGTACGCCGCCCTCTCCCAGGAGCGGGCCGCCGCGGCCATCAAGGACGGCCGGTTCGGCAAGTCCGTGGTCCCGGTCACCGACCGCAACGGCCTGGTCGTCCTGGACCACGAGGAGTTCGTCCGCCCCGGCACCACCGCCGACTCCCTCGCCCGGCTGAAGCCCTCCTTCGCCGACATCGGCGAGCTCGGCGGCTTCGACGCCGTCGCCCTGCAGAAGTACCACTGGATCGAGAAGATCGACCACGTCCACCACGCGGGCAACTCCTCCGGCATCGTCGACGGCGCCTCCCTCGTCGCCATCGGCTCCCGCGAGGCCGGCGAGCGCGCCGGACTGCTCCCGCGCGCCCGGATCGTCTCGGCCGCCGTCTCCGGCTCCGAGCCCACCATCATGCTGACCGGCCCCGCCCCCGCCACCCGCAAGGCCCTCGCCAAGGCCGGGCTGACCATCGACGACATCGACCTCGTCGAGATCAACGAAGCCTTCGCGGGCGTCGTCCTGCGCTTCGTCAAGGACATGGGCCTGTCCCTCGACAAGGTCAACGTCAACGGCGGCGCCATCGCGCTGGGCCACCCGCTCGGCGCCACCGGCGCGATGATCCTGGGCACCCTCGTCGACGAACTGGAGCGCCAGGACAAGCGCTACGGGCTCGTCACCCTCTGCGTCGGCGGCGGCATGGGCGTCGCCACCGTCGTCGAACGCGTCTGACCGTCCTGATCCCCTGATCCCGCCTCTCACACGGAAGTAGCGAACATGAGCGAGTCCACCACGATCCGCTGGGAACAGGACGAGACCGGCGTCGTCACCCTGGTCCTCGACGACCCCGGCCAGTCCGCCAACACGATGAACCAGGCCTTCAAGGACTCCATCGCGGCGATCGCCGACCGCGCCGAGGCCGAGAAGGACTCCATCCGCGGCATCGTCTACACCTCCGCCAAGAAGACCTTCTTCGCGGGCGGCGACCTCAAGGACATGATCCGGCTGCGCCCCGAGGACGCGGCCCTCGCCTTCGAGACCGGCAACGCCATCAAGCGCTCCCTGCGCCGCATCGAGACCCTCGGCAAGCCCGTTGTCGCCGCCATCAACGGCGCCGCGCTCGGCGGGGGTTACGAGATCGCCCTCGCCTCCCACCACCGGATCGCCCTCGACGCGCCCGGCTCCAAGATCGGCCTGCCCGAGGTCACCCTCGGCCTGCTCCCGGCCGGCGGCGGCGTCACCCGTACCGTCCGCCTCATGGGCATCGCCGACGCGCTGCTCAAGGTCCTGCTCCAGGGCACCCAGTACAGCCCGCGGCGCGCCCTCGACAACGGCCTCGTCCACGAACTGGCCGCCACCCCCGAGGAGATGCTCGCCAAGGCGCGCGCCTTCATCGACGCGCACCCCGAGTCGCAGCAGCCCTGGGACGTCCCCGGATACCGCATCCCGGGCGGCACGCCGTCGAACCCCAAGTTCGCCGCCAACCTCCCGGCCTTCCCGGCCAGTCTCAAGAAGCAGCTGAACGGGGCCCCGTACCCGGCCCCCCGCAACATCCTGGCCTGCGCCGTCGAGGGCTCCCAGGTGGACTTCGAGACCGCGCTGACCATCGAGGCCCGGTACTTCACCGAGCTGGTCACCGGCCAGACCGCCAAGAACATGATCCAGGCGTTCTTCTTCGACCTCCAGGCCGTCAACGCGGGCCGCAGCCGCCCCCAGGGCGTCGCACCGCGCCAGGTCCGCAAGGTCGCGGTCCTCGGCGCCGGGATGATGGGCGCGGGCATCGCCTACTCCTGCGCCCGCGCCGGCATCGAGGTGGTCCTCAAGGACGTCACCGCCGAGGCCGCCGCCAAGGGCAAGGCGTACTCCGAGAAGCTCCTCGACAAGGCGCTCGCCAAGGGCCGCACGACCGAGGCCCAGCGCGAGGCGCTGCTGGCCCTGATCACCCCGACCGCCGACGCCGCCGACCTCGCGGGCTGCGACGCCGTCATCGAGGCCGTGTTCGAGGACACCGCGCTCAAGCACAAGGTGTTCCAGGAGATCCAGGACGTCATCGCTCCCGACGCGCTGCTCTGCTCCAACACCTCCACCCTGCCCATCACCGGGCTCGCGGAGGGGGTGAAGCGGCCCGCCGACTTCATCGGCCTGCACTTCTTCTCGCCCGTCGACAAGATGCCGCTGGTGGAGATCATCAAGGGTGAGCGCACCGGCGACGAGGCCATCGCCCGCGCCTTCGACCTCGTCCGCCAGATCAACAAGACCCCGATCGTGGTCAACGACTCGCGCGGCTTCTTCACCTCGCGCGTCATCGGCCAGTTCATCAACGAGGGCGTGGCGATGGTCGGCGAGGGCGTCGAGCCCGCCTCCGTCGAGCAGGCCGCCGCCCAGGCCGGCTACCCGGCCAAGGTCCTCTCGCTGATGGACGAGCTCACGCTCACCCTCCCGCGCAAGATCCGCAACGAGACCCGCAAGGCCTTCGAGGCCGAGGGCCGCGCCTGGGCGGAGCACCCGGCGGACGCCGTCATCGACCGGATGGTGGACGAGTTCGGCCGCTCCGGCCGCAGCGGCGGCGCCGGCTTCTACGAGTACGACGAGTCGGGCCGGCGCACCCGCATCTGGCCCGGCCTGCGCGAGCACTTCGCCAAGCCGGACGCGGAGATCCCGTTCACCGACATGAAGGAGCGGATGCTCTTCTCCGAGGCCCTGGACACCGTCCGCTGCCTCGACGAAGGCGTGCTCACCTCGATCGCCGACGCCAACATCGGCTCCATCATGGGCATCGGCTTCCCGGCTTGGACCGGCGGCGTCATCCAGTACATCAACGGCTACGAGGGCGGCCTCGCGGGCTTCGTCGCCCGCGCCCGCGAGCTGGCCGCCACCTACGGCGAGCGCTTCACCCCGCCGGCCTCCCTCGTGGCGAAGGCCGAACGGGGCGAGACGTACGCGGACTGACCCCGGACCGGGGTCCGCGGACCGGCGTCAGTGACCGGCGGCGCGCAGCAGGGCGAACACCCCGCGCCGCGCGCCGCCGTCCACCGCGGTCCACCCGGCCACCACCCGCGGCCCGTCGGCGCCGTCACCGGGGCGCAGCACCCGGGACAGGGTCAGGGACGCCCCGATGACGGTGGCGTCGGCGGTGTCGTCGGCCCGCCCGAGCCCGGCCGGGCCGGCCGCCGGCTCCGCCGGGCCGCCGAGGACCTCCACCGTCGGGTCGGGGGTGTCGCTCTCGCTCTGGGCCTGCGCCGCGGCCCGGCCCGCCAGCAGCGCCAGCAGCCGCTCCACCAGCACCGGGTCGTGGGCGCCGTCGTAGACCCAGCGCTTACCCAGCACCCCGTGCTCCATGGTGCCGATCAGCGCGTCCCCGGCGGCCTCCAGCGGGGCTCCGCGGTAGGCCAGCGGGACCAGGTAGGCGTGCGGCCCGTCGCCGGAGGTGTCGGTGACGACCATGAACTCGATGCCCACCTCGCCCTCGGGGTCGTCGAGCCGGAACCCGCCCGCCCGCGTGAGCCGGGCGAGGTCCCCCTGGCCCCGGTACCAGGGCCGCGACGGGAGCCAGCCGGCGAGGAGTTC
Source organism: Streptomyces sp. NPDC102258 (assembly GCF_055584685.1). Classification (NCBI taxonomy): domain Bacteria; kingdom Bacillati; phylum Actinomycetota; class Actinomycetes; order Kitasatosporales; family Streptomycetaceae; genus Streptomyces; species Streptomyces sp. NPDC102258. The sequence continues at coordinate 77,430 of NZ_JBVJLO010000015.1, read as the reverse complement.
GAGCTTGGTCGGGGCCAGTGTGGTGCGGTGGATGACAGCCATGCGGCGAACCTACCCTCCCTCCGGCACGAACGCCGCCCGCAATTCCGCCTTCAAGGAGCGCTGGAACGCCGTCACCAGGGCCTGCACCACCATCGGCTGCATGTGCGCCGACAGCGCCTTCATCGACTCCACCCGCTCCGGGTCGCTCTCGCCCTCGGTGAACGGCCCCCACACCTCGTCGCGGAACAGCGCCGTCAGTTCGTGCGCCGCCGTCCGCGCGTGCTCCATCAGCACGGTGCGGGCCGCCAGGATCGTCTCGTGCGCGATCGGTACGTCGAGCAGCGCGACCCCGAGCCGCAGCAGCCCCACGTCCACCCGGAAGGCGCCGCCGTCCGCCGCGGCGAGCACGTTCATCGCGGCGAGCCTGCGCAGGTCGGTGTCCGACAGGCTCCGCCCCGCCCGCTTCTCCAGCTCCGCCCGCGAGACCTCCCGCGCCGCGTCCGGCGCCCAGGTGGCCACCAGGGCCCGGTGGATCGCCAGATCGTGCGCGCTCAGGTCGTCGGGGAGCGCGTCCAGGTAGCGCTGGATCGCCGACAGGGTCATCCCCTGGTGCTGCAACTCCTCGATCAACTCCAGCCGGGACAGGTGCTCCGGGCCGTAGTGGCCCACCCGGCGGGCTCCGATCACGGGAGGGGGCAAAAGCCCGCGCGTGCTGTAGAACCGTACGGTGCGGACGGTGACACCGGCCTTCGAGGCCAGCTCGTCCACGGTGAGCACCGGCTCGGTCGCCCGGTCCGCCATCGTCCGCTCCTCGCTCTCTGCTCCACAGCTTGGGTTGAACAGTATTGCTGTCGCACCAACGATGTGAAACGGCCAGGAGCTGCCCATGACCACGAACCTGCGACTGCCCGGACGCCCCGAAGACCTCACCCTCCCCGTCCTGCTGCTCCGCAACGCCGCCGAGCACGGTGAGCTGCCCGCCCTCTCCTGGCGCGAGGGGCGCGAGGGTCGCGAGGGGCGCGAGGCGGAGGACGGCTGGCGCACGCTCACCTGGAGCGAGGTCCGCCGCGAGGTCGCCGTCCTCGCCGCCGGATACGCCGCCCTCGGCGTCGGGCGCGGCGACCACGTTCTGCTGATGATGGGCAACCGGCCCGAGCACTGGCTGAGCGACCTCGCGCTCGTCCACCTCGGCGCCGTCCCCGTCACCGTGTACGGAACCTCCGCGCCCGAGCAGATCTCCCACATCGCCCGCCACAGCAGGGCCCGCCTGGCCGTCGTCGAGGGGGCCGGTGAAGTGGCCCGGTGGGAGCCGCTGCTGCGGGCCCCCGGCGTCCCCCTGGAGCGGCTCGTGGTCGCCGAGGCCGCCGGGGCGGGAGCGCACACCCCGTACGCCTCCGTGCACGCCACCGGCGCCCGGCTGCACCGCGCCGGGGAGTTCGAGGAGGGCTGGCGCGCGGCCCGCCCCGAGGACCCGCTGACGGTCGTCTACACCTCGGGCACCACCGGCGACCCCAAGGGCGTCCGCCTCACCCACCGCAACATCATGCTCCAGGCGGTGCGGCTCGACCGGAACACCGAGCTGCCCGAGCACGCCGAGCACGTCTGCTACCTGCCGTTCGCGCACATCGCCGAGCGGATCCTCGGCATCTACCTGCCCCTGCTTCGGGCCGCCCACGTCCGCCTGGTCGCCGACCCGGCGGCCGTGGCGGGGGCGGTCCGCGAGCTGCGCCCCGTGCAGTTCTTCGGCGTGCCCCGGATCTGGGAGAAGCTGGCCGCCGCCGTGGGGGCCGTCGTCGCCCGGCTGCCCGAGGAGCGGCGGCTGGCCATCGAGGAGGCGGGCGGCCTGGCCCGGGCGCGGGCCGGGCACCGGGAGCGGGGCGAGGAGGTGCCCGCCGCGCTCGAAGCCTCGTACGCCCTGGCCAAGGAGCGGGTGCTCGATCCGCTGCTGGAGCGGGCCGGGATGGACCGGCTCGTCTGGACGGCCAGTGCCACCGCGCCGATGCCGATCGACGTGGTCCGCTTCTGGGCGGGTTGGGGGATCACCATCATGGACGCCTGGGGGCTGACGGAGACCTCCGGCGTGTGCACCGTCAACCGGCCGGACCGGTTCCGGCTGGGCTCGGTCGGGCTGCCGATCGAGGGGCTGGAGCTGAGGATCGCGCGGGACGGGGAGGTCCTCACCCGCGGGGAGACCGTCTTCGACGGCTACCTGAGGCCCGACGGCACGGTGGAGAGCGCCCGTGACGCCGAAGGCTGGTTCCCCACCGGGGACATCGGCCGGATCGACGGCGACGGCTTCCTGTGGATCACCGATCGCAAGAAGGAGCTGATCGTCACCTCGACCGGCAAGAACGTCTCCCCGGCCCTGGTGGAGAACACCGTCAAGGAACACCCGTTGATCGGCCAGGCCCTGGTGCACGGCGACGGCCGCTCCTACCTGGTCGCCCTGCTCGTCCTGGACCCCGAACTGGCCCCCGCCTGGGCGGCCGCCCGGGGGATCGGGGCCGGCTCGCTGGCCGCCCTCGCCGAGCACCCGGCCGTGCTGGAGGAGACCGCCCGCGCGGTGGCCGCCGCCAACGCCCGCCTCAACCGCACCGAGCAGATCAAGCGCTACCGGCTGCTCGCCGAGGAGTGGGGCCCGCTGAGCGGTGAGCTCACCCCGTCGCTGAAACTGCGCCGCCGCGTGGTCCGGGAGAAGTACGGGCCGCTGATCGAGGAGCTGTACGAGGTCCCGGCGGCGCCCCCGCAGTAGCCGGCCGCGGGTGCCCGCCGGTGGGCGGGCACCCGCGGCCGTGCCGTCAGGAACCGATCAGGGGGTAGTGGTCCGAGAGGTTGGTGTACGTGTAGGACGTGCCCCAGCTGGAGACCGTCCAGGGCGCCGACTGCTCCTTGACGACGGTGTTGTTCCAGTTCGCCGGGCGGGCGTTGCCCTTGCGGTAGAGGACGTAGTCCAGGTCCTCGCGCGGGTCCGTCGGGTAGCGGTAGTTCGCGATCGAGTTGAGCGCCGTGTCGAAGGAGTACGGGTGACCCGTGCGCGAGTCGGCGCCGGCCAGGTCGGCGTCGGCCAGCATGGAGGCGTACTCGGGGCTGCGCGAGTCGACGTTCATGTCGCCCGCCACGATGACCTGCTCGCCCGCCGGGATGTTCTTGGCGTCCAGGAAGGCGTCGATCGCCTTGAACTGCCGGCTGCGCATCTGCGCGGCCTCACCCGCGCCGCAGCCCGGGTCGGTGGACTGCGCGTGGGTGCCCACCACGTGGACCCGGGCGCCGTTCACGTCCAGGACCACGTAGGCGAAACCCTTGTTGGACCACCAGTCGGCGCCGCAGGCGTCCTTGTAGACCACCTGCTCCTTGCGGACGATCGGCCACTTGCTCAGGATCGCGACGCCGCCGTCCTCCGGGGTGGTGGCGGAGTACGACCCGCCCGTCGCGTCCCAGCCGCTCTTGCTGCGCCCCACGACCGGGGTCTGGTACGGGTACTGCGCGGCCGAACCGGCCTTCAGCGCGTCCGAGGCGCCGTTGTCGAAGGCCTCCTGGAGCACGACCACGTCGTGGCCCTGGTAGAAGGACGCCTTGGGGATCTCGGCGGCCCGGTGGTCCTGACCCCAGTTCGGGTACAGGTTCTTGCTCATCAGGAAGGTGTTGTACGTCAGGACGCCGAGCCGCGGCGCGGCGGCCGGGGCGCTCTCCGCGGCCGTGGCGGCGGGCGCGGTGGTGAGGGCCAGGGCTCCCGCGGCGAGCGCCGCGACGGCCGTGGCGGCGGCGCGGGTGCGGCGGTGCGAGGTGTGCGGCATGGAGGTCTCCGTCAGTGCGGCGGGGAAGATCGACGCCGTCATCCAAGCAGCCACGGTTACTTCGGGGTAACACCCGTGACAAGACTTTCTGTCCGGGCCACGACAAGGTGGGGGCGGGCGCCGCGAGCGGCCCGCCGAGGCCTGCGCGGCGGGTGCCGGAAGCGGCCCGCCGAGGCCTGCGGCGATACTGGAAGGACCGCGAGGCGCGCGGGGCACGACCGGGGGAGCACCGATGAGCACGCACACCGCCAGAGAGGCCGCCGCACGCGGCCACGACCCCGAGCCGCCCCCGCCCGGCGGAGTGCTCTGGACCAACGCCGGGGACATCCGCTCGCTGCTCACGCTGCCCGCCGCCTTCACCCTCCAGGTCGCCCACCCCGCCGTCGGCGCCGGCGTCGACCGGTACTCCGTCTTCCGCACCGACCCCTGGGGCCGCGGCGAACGCTCGCTGCGCTCGGTGATGCTGTGGGTCTACGGCGGGGAGCGGGCCGCCGAGGAGGGCCGCCGGGTGCGCCGGCTGCACAGGGAGATCCAGGGCACCGACACCCGGGGACGCCGCTACCACGCCCTCGACCCGGCCTGCTACGCGTGGGTGCACGCCACCGGCTTCCCCGTCGCCCTGTACTCCGGGCGCTACCTGTTCCGCCGCATCACCCCGGCCCAGGAACGCCAGCTGTACCGCGAGTGGCTCCAGGTGGGCCGCGTCCTCGGGCTGCGCGACCGGGACATGCCGCAGACCGTCGAGGAGTTCTGGCCCTACTACCACCGGATGCTGGCCGAGGAGATCGAGCCCACGAAGGTGGCCCGCGAACTGCTCGCCACCGAGACGGACGTACCCCGGCCCGACGCCGCCTCCCCGGCCGTCCGGCTGCTGCTGCGGCTGACCTGGCCGCTGCTGCGCACCGCCTACCTGCGCTTCCGGGCCTTCGTCACCGTCGGGTACCTGCCGCCCGACGCCCGGGCCGCCCTCGGCCTGGAGTGGACCCCGGCGCAGGAGCGCCGGCTCCGGCGGCTCAGTACCGCCCTGCGGATCCTCGTACCGCTGCTGCCCGAGCGGCTGCGCTACCTGCCGCTCGCCCGTACCGCCCGGGCACGGCACCGCGCCGGCGCCCGCTGAGGGGCACCGGCGCGGGCGTGGTCCCGGGCGGGACTCCCGGCAGGGGTCAGTGCGCGTGGACCGAGTTCGTCGCGGCGATCTTCTTCCAGGACTTCGGCTCGACGGCGGGCTTGGCCGGGGCCTGGGCGCGGGCGCCCGGGGCCTTGGCGGCGGCCGGCGGGGCGAAGGCGGGCTTGCCCGGGGTGTAGAGCCAGGTCTCGAAGAGCTGCGCGAGCGGCTTGCCCGAGACCTTCTCCGCGTACCGGACGAAGTCCCCGACCTTGGCGTTGCCGTAGGCCCGCTCGGTCGGCCAGCCCTTGAGGATCGCGAAGAACTTCTCGTCGCCCACCTCGTTGCGCAGCGCCTGGATGGCGATGGCGCCCCGGTCGTAGACGGCTCCGTGGAACTGGTTCTCCGCGCCCGGGTCACCCGGCTTGACCTGCCAGAACGGGTCCTCGGCGGGCCGGGAGGCATAGGTCCAGTCGGCGAGCTCCTGGGCCGTGCCCTCGCCCTCCTTCTCCGACCACAGCCACTGGGCGTAGCGGGCGAAGCCCTCGTTGACCCAGATGTCCTTCCAGTTGTTCACGGACACGCTGTCGCCGTACCACTGGTGGGCCAGCTCGTGCACGACCACCGAGACGTTCGCCCCGTTCGCGAACTGCTTGGGGCTGTAGAACGGCCGGGTCTGCGTCTCCAGCGCGAAACCGGAGGGCACGTTCGGGACGTAGCCGCCCAGCGCGTTGAACGGGTACGGGCCGAAGACGCCCTCCAGCCACTCGGCGACCTCGGTGGTGCGCTCGACGCTCGCGCGCGCCGCGCCGTCGTTGTCGCCGAGGTCCCTGCTGTACGCGTTCAGGACCGGCAGGCCGCTCGCCGTCTTGTCGGTGGTGATGTCGAACTTGCCGATGGCGAGGGTGGCCAGGTAGGTGGCCTGCGGCTTGTTGGAGCGCCAGTTGTAGCGGGTCCAGCCCAGCTTCGAACTCTGGGACTGGAGCACGCCGTTGCTGATGGCCTGCGTCCCGTCCGGCACGTTCACCGACACGTCGAAGGTGGCCTTGTCCAGCGGGTGGTCGTTGCTCGGGAACCACCAGGCCGCCGAATCGGGCTCCTGTGCCGCGACGCCGCCGTCCGGCGTGCGCTGCCAGGCGGACCAGCCGTCGACCTTGAACTCGGACGGCTTTCCCGCGTACTTGACGACGACGCTGGCCTGCTTGCCCTTCTGGAGCGGCTGGGCCGGGGTGATTTCGAGCTCCTGGGTGCCGGAGGTGGCGAACTTCGCCTTGACCCCGTTGACCCGGACCTCGCTCACCTTGAGGCCGAAGTCCAGGTTGAAGCGGGAGAGGTCCTGGGTGGCGGTGGTCAGCAGGGTGGCCGTGCCCTCCAGCAGGTCGGTCCTGGGCTGGTACTGGAGGCGCAGGTCGTAGTGGGAGACGTCGTAACCGCCGTTCCCGCTGGCCGGGTAATAGGGGTCGCCGATCCCCGGCGCGCCCGGACCGGCACTGGCCGCCGAGGCCGGGATCACCAGCAGCAGGGAGGCGGCGAGCACGCTCGGGGCGATGACTTTGCGGCGCACGAAGAGCTCCAAGGGGTAGGGGAGACAGATCGGTTCGAGGTCTCGTCTCGGTTCTAGGTCTCGTCGTTCGACCGTATTCACCCCTGGCCCCTCCCGTCATGTCCATGGCCCCTCCTGTCACACGATCGCCATCCGGCCGCAAAGGAACCGGCGGCGGACGCCCCTCCCGCCCCGTCGCCGCCACGTCCGGGCGCGCCGCCGGGCCGTACGGAGGTCCGGGCCGGGCGGGGCACATTGGCCGGATGGCGCCGCTCCGCGGGCCACCGGCGCCGCCCGCCGTTCCCGGGGCAGACGGCATACCGAGCAGTCGGTAACCTGCGGCGCATGACGCTTCCCCCGCACGCCGCCCGCCGCGCCTGGCACACCGCCATCAACCCCCTCCACTCCACGATCTACTTCTCGCCCGACCTCGCCACCGAGTTCGCGGCCCTCGGCGTCACCCACCGGGTCGCCGTCAACCTCGCCAGCCGCTCCGCCGCCCTCGGCGCCGTCGGCCCCGGCGCGGTGACCGCCGCCTTCTACAACTACCGCCACGACTACGTCGCCCGGCACCTCCCCGCCGTCTGGGACACCCTCACCCCCGCCCAGGCCCTCGCCGCCCGGCTGCGCGCCGCCGACACCACCCTGCGCCGCCTCCTCGGCCCCGAGACCATCGACTCGCCCGAGCTCGCCGAGGCCGCCGCCCTCGCGATGCGCGCGACCGAGGGCTGCACCCGCTCCGGCCGCGTCCTCTACGCCGCCCACGCCGACCTCCCCGTCCCCGAGGAGCCGCACCTGCGCCTGTGGCACGCCGCCACCCTGCTGCGCGAGCACCGCGGCGACGGCCATGTGACCGCGCTGCTGTTCACCGGCCTCGATCCCGTCGAAGCCCTGGTCAGCCATGCCGCCACCGGTCGCGGCATGGCCCCGAAGTGGGACAAGGCCATCCGCGGCTGGGAGCAGGACGACCTCGACGCCGCCGCCGGCCGGCTGCGCGCCCGCGGCGTCCTGGACGCCGACGGGGAGCTCACCGAGGAGGGTCGGGCCCTGCGCGAACGGCTGGAGAGCGAGACCGACCGCCTCGACGCCGGCCCGTACGAGCACCTCGGCGCCGAAGGCCTCGCCCGGCTCCACGAACTGGGCGGCCGGTTCGTCGGCCAGGCCCTCGCCGCCGGCGCCTTCCCCCGGGACCTCACCGCCAAGGCCTGAGGGGCTCCCGCCGTCCGCCACCGCCACCTGCCACAATTGGCAGCCTTCCACGCAAACGAAGGCAGGCGGGACCGCACAGTGACGATGTCCATCGAAGGCAGGATCGCCGAGGAGCTCGGCGTACGGGAGCGGCAGGTCAAGGCCGCCGTCGAGCTGCTCGACGGCGGCTCCACCGTGCCGTTCATCGCGCGCTACCGCAAGGAAGCGACCGAGATGCTCGACGACGCCCAGCTGCGCACCCTGGAGGAGCGGCTGCGCTACCTGCGCGAGCTGGAGGACCGCCGCGCGGCGATCCTCGAATCCGTCCGGGAGCAGGGCAGGCTCGACGACGCCCTCGCGGCCCGGATCAACGCGGCCGACACCAAGGCCCGGCTGGAGGACATCTACCTCCCCTTCAAGCCCAAGCGCCGCACCAAGGCCCAGATCGCCCGCGAGGCCGGCCTGGAGCCGCTGGCCGAGGGCCTGCTGGGCGACCCGTCCACCGACCCGGCCGCCGCCGCGGCCGCGTTCGTCGACGCGGACAAGGGCGTGGCCGACCCGGCCGCCGCCCTGGAGGGCGCCCGCGCCATCCTCACCGAGATGTTCGCCGAGGACGCCGACCTCATCGGCGACCTGCGCGAGCGCATGTGGAACCGCGGCCGCCTCGCCGCGAAGGTCCGCGAGGGCAAGGAGGAGGCGGGCGCCAAGTTCGCCGACTACTTCGACTTCGCCGAGCCCTTCACCGCCCTCCCCTCCCACCGGGTGCTCGCCATGCTGCGCGGCGAGAAGGAGGACGTGCTCAGCCTGGACCTGGAGCCCGAGGAGCCGTCCGAGGTCCCCGGCCCGTCCACGTACGAGGGCATCGTCGCCCGCCGCTTCGGCATCGCCGACCGCGGCCGGCCCGGCGACAAGTGGCTGGCCGACACGGTCCGCTGGGCCTGGCGCACCAAGATCCAGGTCCACCTGGGCATCGACCTGCGGACCCGGCTGCGCGCCGCCGCCGAGGACGAGGCCGTACGGGTCTTCGCCGCCAACCTGCGCGACCTGCTGCTCGCCGCTCCCGCCGGCACCCGCGCCACGCTCGGCCTCGACCCGGGCTTCCGGACCGGTGTCAAGGTGGCCGTCGTCGACGCGACCGGCAAGGTCGTGGCCACGGAGGTGATCCACCCGCACGTTCCCGCCAACAAGTGGGACGCCTCCCTCGCCACGCTCGCCCGGCTGGCGAAGGAGCACGCGGTCGAGCTGATCGCCATCGGCAACGGCACCGCCTCCCGCGAGACCGACAAGCTGGCCGGGGACCTCATCACCCGCCACCCCGAGCTGGGGCTCACCAAGGTGATGGTCTCCGAGGCCGGGGCCTCGGTGTACTCGGCCTCCGCCTTCGCCTCGCAGGAACTCCCGGACATGGACGTGTCGTTGCGCGGCGCCGTGTCCATCGCCCGCCGCCTGCAGGACCCGCTCGCCGAACTGGTCAAGATCGACCCGAAGTCCATCGGCGTGGGCCAGTACCAGCACGACCTGTCCGAGACGAAGCTCTCCCGCTCGCTCGACGCGGTCGTCGAGGACTGTGTGAACGGTGTCGGCGTCGACGTCAACACCGCCTCCGCGCCGCTGCTCTCGCGGGTGTCGGGCATCAGCGGCACCCTCGCCGAGAACATCGTGACCCACCGCGACTCCCACGGCCCCTTCCGCAGCCGCAAGGGCCTCAAGGACGTGGCCCGGCTCGGCCCGAAGGCGTACGAGCAGTGCGCGGGCTTCCTGCGCATCCGCGGCGGCGACGACCCGCTGGACTTCTCCAGCGTGCACCCCGAGGCCTATCCGGTGGTCCGGGAGATGGGCAAGACGGCGGGCACCGAGGTCGCCGCGCTGATCGGCAACTCCGGCGTGCTGCGCTCCCTGCGGCCCGAGCAGTTCGTGACGGAGGCCTTCGGCCTGCCCACCGTCACCGACATCCTGCGCGAGCTGGAGAAGCCGGGCCGCGACCCGCGCCCCGCCTTCAAGACGGCCACCTTCAAGGAGGGCGTGGAGAAGATCGGCGACCTGGCCCCCGGGATGATCCTGGAAGGGGTCGTCACGAACGTGGCCGCCTTCGGCGCCTTCATCGACATCGGCGTCCACCAGGACGGCCTGGCGCACGTGTCGGCCCTCTCGAAGACCTTCGTCAAGGACCCGCGCGACGTGGTGAAGCCGGGTGACATCGTCCGGGTCAAGGTCATGGACGTGGACATCCCGCGCAAGCGGATCTCGCTGACGCTGCGGCTTGAGGACGAGGCCGGGGCCGACCGGGCCACGGGCGCCCCCCGCCAGCGCGAGGAGCGCGAGGAGCGCCGGGGCGGCGGCCGTCCCCCGCAGCAGCGCGGCGCGGGCCAGGGGCAGGGCCAGGGCCAGCGCGGCCAGGGCCAGGGCCAGGGCCAGCGCGGCCAGGGCCAGGGCCAGGGTCAGGGTCAGGGCCGGCGCGGTGGCGGCGGTCAGGACGGACGCCGCCAGGGGCAGCAGGGCCAGGGCGGCCAGGGCGGCGGCGGGCAGCGCCCCGGTGCCCCGGCCCCCGCCAACAGCGCCATGGCCGACGCCCTGCGCCGGGCCGGCCTGACCGGGCCGCAGGAGGGCCGCAAGCGCGCGTAGGAGGCCCGGCGGAACGCCCCGTTCCGGGTAACCGGAAGGAGTGGCCGGATCGGCACCCCCGCAGGGCAACCCGCCTTGCCACCAAGGCAAACGATCTGTAGGCATGGTGGAACGCCCGTTCGCACGCGCGGACGGGCTTCCGCTTTTCCACCCCCGGGACCCCCACTCCCGAGGCCTCCAGGCACAGGACGCCATGCCGATGCCCACCCACACCTACCGACGCTGCCCGAGAAAGGGACCCCAGAGGGAACACATGCCCCACCGGAATCTCAGCCTGCGCAAACGGTGCGAGTTGATTCTCGGTCACATGGATCTGACGCACCCGTTCTCCCTCGACGCGCTGTGTGCGCGGCTGGCCGAACAGCGCGGCCGCCCGATCCGGCTGCACCCGCTGCCCAGGGAGGCCGCCGAATCCGGCATCTGCGGGCTCTGGGTGGGCACCGAAACGGTGGACTACGTCTTCTACGAGACCCAGACCACCCCCCTGCACCAGGAGCACATCGTGCTCCACGAGCTCGGCCACATCCTCTTCGGCCACCACTCCGTCGAGGGCGAGGAGAACGACGGCCGCGCGCCCGTGATCCTCGGCCGCACCAACTACACCACCCGCCAGGAACAGGAGGCGGAGATGCTCGCCAGCATGATCCGCATCCGGACCTCCGGCAACGGCCACCCGCACCCGGCCACCGCGCCCCGGGGCGCCCTGGCCCGCCTGGAGTCCGCCATGGGGTACGAGCGGGGTCCGCGCGATGGCGGCTGAGCTGACCGCCCTCGGGGACTGGCTCGCCGTCCCCAGCGTGGTGTGCCTCTGGGCCGCCGTCCTGCTGCGGGCCCCCGGCGCCCTGCGCTCCCCGCAGCAGCGCGGCCTGTGGTTCGCCGTCGCCACCGCCGCCGCCGCGATGACCCTGAACCTGCCCGACGTCGTCGCGTACGCCACGAGCCGCACCCCCGGCTACGCCCATGCCGTCGCCCTCGTCCGCAACCTCATCGGGGTCCTGTCGGCCGGCGCCGTGCTCTACTTCGTCGCCGCCGCCACCCGAGGCCGCCGCCTCCAGCGCGCCGCCTGGGCCGGCACGGTCCTGTGGCTGAGCGTCCTCGTCGCCCTGGACGCCGCCGCCCCCGCCCACGGCGCGCACACCATCCCGCCCACCGGACCGCCCGTGCCCTCGCTCGCGTACTGGCTCGTCCTGATCTCCGCCCACCTCATCGCCAACACCGTGTGCGTGTACGTGTGCTGGCGCTACAGCCGGTACGCCGAGAGCCGGGGCCTGGCGGCCGGACTGCGGCTGTTCGGCCTGGGCACCGCGCTGGCCGGCCTGTTCTGGTTCGCGTACCTGCTCAAGGCGCTGTTCGGGAGCAGCTGGGCCATGCCCGCCCTGCCGCTGATGATGAACCTGCACGGGCTGCTGCGCGCCGCCGCGATCCTCGTGCCCACCCTGTTCACGCTGCGCCGCGCCGGCGCCGACATCGCCACCGCCTGGCGGCTGTGGCCGCTGTGGCGGGACCTGGTCCAGGCCGTTCCGCACGTGGTCCTCTCCGAACCCCGGACCGGGCGGGTGCTGGAACTGCTGTGGCCTCCCGTACCGCGCAACCTGCTCGTCTACCGCAAGGTCATCGAGACCCGCGACGCGATCCTGATCCTCGGGGAGTACGTGTCCCCGGACGTGCCGGACCGCGCGCGCAGCCACGTCGCCGGGAGCCGGATACCCGAGCGGCGGCGCGCGGCGGCCGCGCTGGCCTGCGTACTGAAAGAGGCGCGGCGGGCGAAGCTGGCCGGACGGCCCGGACAGCCGGGCCAGGCGACCTCACTGGACCTGCCGTCCGCGATGCAGGCCGGCGAGGAGGGCGGCGGGCTGGCGGAGGAGACCCGCTTCCTGGTGGACGTCGCCCAGGCCTACGCCTCCCCCGAGACCCTCGCCTTCACCACCACGCCGCCGCACCGGAAGTGAGACCCCCCTTGCCCACCACCGTTCTGATCACCGGCGCCAGCGCCGGCCTCGGCGCCGCCTTCGCGCGCGGCTTCGCCGCCAAGGGCTGCGCCCTCGTCCTCGTCGCCCGGGACAAGACCCGGCTGGAGGCCCTGGCCGAGGGGCTGCGCCAAGAGTTCGGCACCCCCTGCGAGGTGCTGGCCGCCGACCTGCTGGACCCGCAGCGGTGCGCCGCCGTCGAGGCCCGGCTCGCCGACCGGACCCGGCCGGTGGACATGCTGGTCAACAACGCCGGCTTCGGACTGCCCGCGCCCTTCCCGTACAGCCCGGTCGCGGACGAGGAACGGATGCTCGACCTGCTCGTGAAGGTCCCGCTCCGGCTCACCCACGCCCTGCTGCCCGGCCTGCGCGAGCGCCGCCGGGGCGCCGTGCTCAACGTGGCCTCGGTCGCCGGACTGCTGCCCACCGGCACCTACGGGGCGGCCAAGGCCTGGATCACGGCCTTCAGCGAGTCCCTGCGGGTGGACATGGAGCCGTACGGGGTCCGGGTGCTGGCCGTGGTCCCGGGCTTCACCCGGACCGAGTTCCAGCAGCGTGCCGGGATGGACGTCAGCGCCCTGCGCGACGCGGTGTGGCTGGAGCCGGACGCGGTCGTCGCCAAGGCGCTGCGCGACCTGGCCCGGCGCCGCCCGCTCAGCCTCACCGGCCGCCACTACCAGGCGTACGCGCTCGCGGTCCGCCACCTTCCGCGCGGATTCGTGGCCCGGAAGATGGCCCGCACCCGCAGGGCACCGGCGCAGGCGCGCACCGACTGACCGGCGGACCGGAGCCGGCCCGTCACCCGCTCTACAGCTCCGTGACCCTGCCGTCCGCGACCTCCAGGCGGCGGGTCACCTGGACGGCCTCCAGCATCCGGCGGTCGTGCGTGACCAGCAGCAGGGTGCCCTCGTAGGACTCCAGCGCCTCCTCCAGCTGCTCGATGGCGGGCAGGTCGAGGTGGTTCGTCGGCTCGTCCAGGACGAGGAGGTTCACCCCGCGCCCCTGCAGCAGGGCCAGCGCCGCCCGGGTGCGCTCGCCGGGGGAGAGGGTGGCCGCCGTACGCAGCACGTGCGCCGCCTTCAGGCCGAACTTGGCGAGCAGCGTACGCACCTCCGCCGGCTCGGTGTCCGGGACGGCGGCGCAGAAGGCCTCCAGCAGCGGCTCGTCACCGAGGAACAGCCCGCGCGCCTGGTCCACTTCGCCGACGAGCACGCCCGAGCCGAGCGTGGCGGAGCCGGAGTCCGGGGCGAGCCGGCCCAGCAGCACGGACAGCAGGGTGGACTTGCCGGCGCCGTTGGCCCCGGTGATCGCGACCCGGTCCGCCCAGTCGATCTGCAGACTGGCCGGGCCGAAGGCGAAGTCGCCCCGCTTGACGGCCGCTTCGCGCAGCGTGGCGACGACCGAGCCGGAGCGCGGGGCCGCCGCGATCTCCATGCGCAGCTCCCACTCCTTGCGCGGCTCGTCGACGACGTCCAGCCGCTCGATCGCGCGCTGGGTCTGGCGGGCCTTGGCGGCCTGCTTCTCGCTGGACTCGCCGCGCAGGTTCTTGCCGATCTTGTCGTTGTCGCTCGCCTTGCGGCGGGCGTTGCGCACGCCCTTGTCCATCCAGTTGCGCTGCATCTGGGCCCGGCCCTCCAGGGCGGCCTTCTTGCCCGCGTACTCCTCGAACTCCTCGCGGGCGTGCCCCCGGGCGCGCTCGCGCTCCTCCAGATAGGACTCGTAGCCGCCGCCGTAGAGGTTGATCTGCTGCTGCGCCAGGTCGAGTTCGAGGACCTTGGTGACCGTCCGGGTCAGGAACTCGCGGTCGTGGCTGATGACGACCGTGCCGGCGCGCAGCCCCTTCACGAACTGCTCCAGCCGCTCCAGACCGGCCAGGTCCAGGTCGTTGGTGGGCTCGTCCAGGAGGAACACGTCGTACCGGGACAGCAGCAGCGAGGCGAGACCGGCGCGGGCCGCCTGGCCGCCGGAGAGGGCGGTCATCGGCAGGTCCAGGCTCACGGCGAGACCCAGCTCGTCCGCGACCTCCTGGGCGCGCTCGTCGAGGTCGGCGCCGCCGAGGTTCAGCCAGCGGTCGAGGGTGTCCGCGTACGCGTCGTCCGCGCCCGGGGTGCCGTCGACCAGGCCCTGCGTGGCCTCGTCGAGCGCGGCCTGTGCGGCGGCGACGCCGGTACGGCGGGCGAGGAACTCGCGCACCGACTCGCCGGGGCGCCGCTCGGGCTCCTGGGGCAGGTGGCCGACGGCCGCGCCGGGCGGGGAGAGCCGCAGGTCGCCGGTCTCCGGGGCGTCCAGGCCGGCGAGCATGCGCAGCAGGGTCGACTTCCCGGCGCCGTTGACGCCGACGAGTCCGATGACGTCGCCGGGCGCGACGACGAGGTCGAGATCGGCGAAGAGCGTGCGCTCACCGTGCGCGGCGGTGAGGTTCTTGGCGACGAGGGTTGCAGTCATGATGCCCCGATCCTATCCGCGCGCCGCCGTCCGCCCGGCCGTGGCCGGATAGGTGGGATGCCCGTCATTGCGGCCATGGCGGGCCGCGTCACACCATGGAGGCATGCCACTGCGAAACGTACTGGTCGTCCTCTACGCCGGGGTGCAGAGCCTGGACGTCACCGGGCCGGTCGAGGTGTTCGGCGGGGCCGCGCGCTGTCCGGGCGGCGGGGACGGGTACGCGATCCGGACCGTGTCCCCGGGCGGGGCGCCGGTCCGCACGAACAGCGGGCTCACCCTGGTCCCGGACGGGGACCTGGAGAGCGCCCGGCCCGGCCCGGGCACCACCCTGCTGGTGCCCGGCGGACAGTACCGGGGCGACTTCGAGCCCCGGCTCACCGACTGGCTCCGCGCGTACGGGAGGCGCGCGGAACGGCTGGTGTCGGTGTGCACCGGGGGACTGCTGCTGGCGGAGGCGGGGCTGCTCGACGGGCGCCGGGCGACGACGCACTGGAACGCGTGCGAGGCGATGGCGCGGGACTACCCCCGGGTGACGGTGGAACCGGACCCCATCTACGTACGGGACGGACCCGTCTCCACCTCGGCCGGGGTCACCGCCGGGATCGACCTGGCGCTGGCGCTGGTGGAGGAGGACCTCGGGCGGGACGTGGCGCTGCTCATCGCCCGCCACCTGGTGGTGTTCCTGCGCCGCCCGGGGAACCAGGCGCAGTTCAGCGCGCAGCTGGCGGCGCAGACGGCGCGGCGCGAGCCCCTGCGGGACGTCCAGCAGTGGATCACCGAGCACCCCGGCGGGGACCTGAGCGTGGAGGCCCTCGCGGCGCGCGCGGCGCTGTCGCCCCGGCACTTCGCGCGGGCCTTCCAGGCGGAGACCGGGGTGACGCCGGGGCGGTACGTGGAGCGGGTACGGGTGGAACACGCGCGCAGGCTCCTGGAGGAGGGC
Source organism: Streptomyces sp. NPDC102258 (assembly GCF_055584685.1). Classification (NCBI taxonomy): domain Bacteria; kingdom Bacillati; phylum Actinomycetota; class Actinomycetes; order Kitasatosporales; family Streptomycetaceae; genus Streptomyces; species Streptomyces sp. NPDC102258. The sequence continues at coordinate 61,844 of NZ_JBVJLO010000015.1, read as the reverse complement.
GGGGGAGGCGTGGCCCAGGTCGCCCGCGCCTGCGGCTACGGCACCCCGGAGGCCCTCCGCCGCGCCTTCACCCGCCACCTGGGCCAGCCCCCGACGGAATACCGCCGCCGCTTCGGCCCTTAGCCTCCGGCGGGCATCCGGAACGCCGCTACTCCGGGCCACCGGATCTCCGGTACTCCGGTACTCCGGTACTCCGGGCCACCGGGTCTCCGGGTCTCCCGGCCGCCGGGTCTCCGGAACGCCGGGCCGCCGGGCCACGGGCCGCCGGGCCACCGGATCTCCGGTACTCCGGGTCTCCGGGTCTCCCGGCCGCCGGGTCTCCGGGTCTCCGGAACACCGGGCCGCCGGGTCTCCGGGTCTCCGGGCCACGGGTCTCCGGGCCACGGGCCGCCGGGTCTCCGGGCCGCCGGGTCTCCGGGTCTCCCGGCCGCCGGGTCTCCGGGTCTCCGGAACACCGGGCC
>NZ_JBVJLO010000015.1:0-61284 GCF_055584685.1 Streptomyces sp. NPDC102258 | reverse complement strand
CGCCGGGTCTCCGGGCCACGGGCCACCGGGTCTCCGGGTCTCCGGGCTTCGGGGCCACCGGGCTTCCGGCCTTCCGGGTCTCCGGGCCCGGAGCCCCGCCCGGCCCGGAGACCCGGGCCGGGCGCCCCGCCCCGCGGCGGCGGCCGGTCGGCGGCACGTGTGCTTCGGCGGGCCCGCGCGGGTTGTCCGGCCGGCGGGTCCTCGCAGGGGGAGCCTGTGAGTCCGCCCGGCCGCCGGGCCGCGGCGTCGGCCCGGCAGTACCTCAGTCGTCCGGTGGGGTTTCCCGCCGGGGTTCGATTCCCTTACCGCTCCGGAGGAGCCATGCAGATCGCCGTCCTGCTCTACGACCGTTTCACCGCCCTCGACGCCATCGGGCCCTTCGATACGCTTGGGCGGCTCCCGGGCGCCGAGACCGTGTTCGTGGCCGAGCGGCCCGGGACCGTACGGACCGACAACGGGGCCCTCGGGCTCACCGCCGACAAGGGGCTCGACGAGGTCACGCGGCCCGACATCGTCGTCGTACCCGGCGGCCCGCACACCGAGGAGGAGATGAAGAACCCGGCCGTCCTGGACTGGCTGCGGGCCGTCGACACGACCACCACCTGGACCACCTCCGTCTGCACCGGCTCGCTGCTGCTCGCCGCCGCCGGGCTGCTCGACGGGCGCCGGGCCACCAGCCACTGGCTCTACCTCGACCGGCTGCCCGCCTTCGGCGCCCGTCCCACCGGGGAGCGGGTGGTCTACGACGGCAAGTACGTCACCGCCGCCGGGGTGTCCTCCGGCATCGACATGGGCCTCGGCCTGCTCGGCCGGATCGCCGGGGACGAGTACGCCCAGACCGTGCAGCTGATGTGCGAGTACGACCCGCAGCCGCCCTACGACGCCGGTTCCCCGGCCAAGGCCCCGGCCGCGATCGTCGCCCGGCTGCGCGCCGCTAATCCGCTGACGGCCGGCTGAACCGCGGCGCCCGCCGCTCCAGGAACGCGGCGACACCCTCCGCGGTGTCGCCGCTCGCGGCGGCGCGCCGCGACCAGTACGTCTCCCGGTCGCCGCGGCCGTCCGCGAACTCCTTCGCCGCCGCCTGGGTCAGCCACGACCGGGTGGTCAGCGTACGGGTGAACTCCGCGACCCGCTTGTCCAGTTGGCCCGCCGGCAGCAGCTCCTGCAGGAAGCCGGCCCGCAGCGCCTGCTCCGCGCCGATCAACTCCGCCGAGTAGAGCAGGTACTTGGCCCACGCCGGGCCGACCACCGATGCCAGCCGCCGGGTGGAGGAGGCCGGGTAGACGATGCCCAGCTTCGCGGGGGTCACCCCGAAGGAGGCGCCCTCCTCCGCGAACCGCAGGTCGCACGCCGCCGCCAGCTGGCTCCCGCCCCCCACGCAGAACCCCCGGATCGCCGCCAGCGTCGGCTTCGGGAACGCCGCGAGCGCCTCCTCGGCCGCCACCGCCAGGGCCTGCGGGTCCTCGTCGCCGGTCAGCGAGGAGATGTCGGCGCCCGCGCAGAAGGTGGCACCCTCCCCGGTCAGCACCAGCACCCGTACGGCCGGATCCGCCGCGAGGCCCGGCAGCAGCTCCGGCAGGGCGCGCCACATCGCGGCCGTCATGGCGTTGCGCTTGGCGGGGTGGGAGATGACGACGGTGGCCACGCCGTCGGTGACGGTGGAGCGGAGGGCAGCGTCCATGCGCCGGATGCTATCCCGGGCCGCCGATCCTATGATCGGGAGGGAGTCCGTCCCCGGGGGGTGCTGAAAGGTGGCATGCCCATGGGCACCGACCGTACCGGCCCCGCCGACCCGCGAACCGGCCGGGAGAGCAAGAAGCTGAGTCGCGGCTTCGGCCTCCTGGCCCTGCTCGGGGTGGTCCTCGTACTGGCGGGCCTGGTGGGCCTCGTCTACACCGGCGTGGCCACTCTGACGTCGATGTTCCTCTTCGGCTGGCTGCTGCTGCTCGGCGGTGTGGTCGGCCTCGCCCAGGCCGTGCAGTCGCGCGGGAGCAGCTACTTCTGGCTCGCCGTCATCGTCGCCGCGATCAACCTCGCCGCCGGCTTCGTGATCCTGCGCCGCCCGGAGGCGAGCGCCGAGGCGCTGACCATGTTCGCCGCCCTGCTCTTCCTCACCGGCGGGGTGTTCCGCCTCGTCGGCGCGCTGGTGGTGCGCGGCGCCAACTTCGGGCTGGCGCTGGTCCAGGGCGCCTTCGGGGTGCTGCTCGGGATCCTGATCCTGTCCAGCTGGCCGGGCAGCAGCCTGTACGTGATCGGCACGTTCTTCTCGCTCGCCCTGCTGTTCGACGGGTTGAGCCTGGTGGCGACGGGCATGGGCGCCCGGCGCATCCTTGGTCTGGTCAGGGAGGACGACGCGACGGCCGCTTCGCGCGGGGCCGCCGGGGCCCGGCAGACGGCCGGGAAGAGACCCGCCGCGGATCAGAAACAGTCGCACAACTGACTCCGTCATACGCCAACGGTCAGAAAGCGTCCGATTGACGCTGACTTCTGGTCAGCGAGGCGGTCCGGACCAGTCGCGTCCCCACTCTTGGCACGTGGAGACGATCGAGCGCCGCGAAGGCACGGAAGACGCAGGGGGCCGGAAGATGAACGACAGCGGGAGCGTCCCGCCAGCCACGGAGGGGGAGGCGCCGGCTCCGGCGGACCCCCTCGCGTACGAGGGAATGTGGCGCTTCACCGCGCCCGCGGTTGAAGAATCCGTTCCGCAGGCCCGCCGCGCGGTCCGCGACCTGCTCGGCCGCCAGGGGGTGCCCGCCCAGCAGGACCTGGTGTACTCCCTGCTGCTGATCGTCTCCGAGCTGGTGACGAACTCGGTCCGGCACGCGGCCCTGCTCTCCCCGGAGGTGGCCGTCGAGGTCGCGATCGGCCGCGAGTGGGTACGGGTGGCCGTCGAGGACAACCACCCGTACCGCCCCAAGGCGCTGGAGGCGGACTTCGGTCAGACCGGCGGCCGGGGCCTGCTGCTGGTGCGCGAGGTCACGCGCGAGGCCGGCGGCGTCTGCGACGTCGAGCACACCGCGACCGGCGGCAAGGTCATCTGGGCCGCCCTGCCGCTCACGGCCCCGGCCCCCACGTCCTGAGCGGCGGGCGGACCCGCCGCCGGAAGCGGGCCGCTACCAGCCCGCGGCGTTCCCGGTCAGCTCGCGGATCGCGGGCCGCGCCGCGTCCAGCACCGTCATGAACCAGGCCGAGAACGGCGCCTCGGCGTGCCGCTTCGCCAGCTCTTCGGCCGTGACGAAGGCCGTGTCACCGACCTCCTCCGGATCCGGCGCCGGAAGCGCCTGCGCCAGTCCCACGAACAGGTGGTTGAACTCCTGCTCGACCAGCCCGGACGCGGGGTCCGGGTGGTTGTAGCGCACGGTCCCCGCCTCCGCGAGCAGCGAGGGCGACAGGCCCAGCTCCTCGTGGGTCCGCCGGGCCGCCGCCGCGAACGGCGACTCGCCGGGGTAGGGGTGGCCGCAACAGGTGTTCGACCAGACGCCGGGGGAGTGGTACTTCCCGAGGGCCCGCCGCTGGAGCAGCAGCCGGCCCTGCTCGTCGAAGAGGAACACGGAGAACGCCCGGTGCAGCAGGCCGGGCGCCTGATGGGCGGAGAGCTTCTCCGCCGTGCCGATGGTGTTGCCGGACTCGTCGACCAGTTCGAGCATGATCGATTCCTGAGTTCCGGTGCCGGCGGACGCGCTGCCCGCGTCGGTGGCTGGTGTGGTCGGCATACCCATCCTTCGCTTCGGACTCCGGCCTTCAGTCTGCCGTACAAAAGCGGCTTGTCCCCACTTCGGCGATCACCGCATGTCCGCCCCGGGCCGCGTGATAGGCGACGCCGGGCGGACACGCGCCCGCGCTACCCGACGCCGAACGGCTCCGGGTAGGCGATCGTGCCCGACGGCACCGGAACGGAATCGTCCAGTACCAGCGCCATCATCGCCTCGTCCGGCACCTCGAAGGGCGCCCGGATCCCGAAGAGCGCCGCCGGCCCGAAACCGAAGCGCCGGTAGTACGCGGGATGCCCGAGGACCAGCACCAACGCCTCCCCCCGCTCCCGGGCCGCCGCGAGCAGCGCCCGCACGACCGCGCTGCCGGCGCCCGAGCGCTGGAACACCGGGTCGACGGCCACCGGCGCGAGCGCGAGCGCCGGTACGCCGTCCACCGCGCACCGGGTCAGCAGGGCGTGCCCCACCACCGACCCGTCCGGGCCCTGGACCACGTAGGAGAGCCCCGGCAGCCAGGCCGGGTCCCCGCGCAACGCGTCCACGAGATCAGCCTCCAGCGGGGTCCCGAACGCCGCCAGGTTGACGGCCCGTACGCCGCCCGTGTCCTCGCCGCTCTCGGGCCGCACCCGCCAGCGGCCCCCGTCCCCGGCGCTCACCGGGGCCGGGCCGGCAGCCGGCGGGTGGTCGTGTCGGAGCCGGGTGACTGCCGGGGCGGGCCGTGGCGCAGGTGCGTGAGCACGGTGGGGAAGGAGGTGTCCGCGCCGGAGGCGGACGGGGAGGTGGTGTGGTCGGTCAACGTGAACCCTTGGACGGGGGTTCCGGCCGACGGGGCGGACGCGGGGGTCAGCCCTGGGCGGGAACCCGGAAAGAGGAATCGGGGACGTACCGGAATGCGCCGCGCTCGGCAGCGACCACTGCGACGGTCATCGATCCACCTCTTTTCCCGTTCCGGACGCGCTCACGGCATTCGGCCCGTACACGTCGGCGCCCACCCTAACATCCGGCGTCAAAAGGCCCCGGAGGGGGCCGAATGGCTGATGAATACCGCGTTCCATTCATCCGATAGCCTCTGCCGACATGCCGCCGCCCCGCCAGGCGCCCGTCGGAAATGTTCGCTGCAAGGAGTGAGTCCGTCTGTCGACCGTCATCCTCACCGGCCTGCCGGTCCCCGGATCACCGCTTGAAGACGAGCTCCGTTCGCTCGGGTTCGACGTCCGCCCGGTCCCCGGCCCCGAAGACACCGCCGCCGCGCTGGCCGGCGTACCCGCCGACGAACGGGTGGCCGTCGTGGACAGCGCCTTCGTCGGGCATCCGCACGCGCTGCGCCTCGCGCTGACCGACCCGCGCTTCGACGCCTGCGCCGTGACCGGGGCCCTCGCCGTCCAGCGCGGCGCCCGCGCGGCGCTGGAGGAGGCCGCCGCGCGGACCGCCGAGCGGGCCGCCGGCCGCCCGGCCGACGCTCAGGGCCCGTACGCCGACACCCTCGCCGCCGCCGTCGAGGCCGCCGGGGTCCCCGTCCAGCGGCCCGACCTCGGCAGCCTGGTCGCCGCCGTGCCCGCCACCGGGGCGGAGCGCGCCGAGGCCGTCGCCGCCGTGGCGGCCGTGGACGACGAGGCCGTACGCCTGCGCAGCGCCGTCAAGTCCCGCGACGGCTTCTTCACCACCTTCTTCATCAGCCCGTACTCGCGCTACATCGCCCGCTGGTGCGCGCGCCGCGGTCTGACCCCCAACCAGGTCACCACGGCCTCCCTGCTCACCGCGCTGGTCGCGGCGGGCTGCGCCGCCACCGGCGAGCGCTGGGGCTACGTCACGGCCGGGGTGCTGCTCCTCGTCTCCTTCGTCCTGGACTGCACCGACGGGCAGCTCGCCCGCTACTCGCTCCAGTACTCGACGCTGGGCGCCTGGCTCGACGCCACCTTCGACCGCGCGAAGGAGTACTCCTTCTACGCGGGCCTCGCCCTCGGCGCCGCCCGCGACGGCGACGACGTCTGGGCCCTGGCGCTCGGCTCGATGATCCTCATGACCTGCCGGCACGTCGTCGACTTCGCCTTCAACGAGGCCAACCACGACGCCACGGCCAACACGAGCCCGACGGCGGCGCTGTCCGGCCGGCTCGACAGCGTCGGCTGGACGGTCTGGGTCCGCCGCATGATCATCCTGCCCATCGGCGAGCGCTGGGCCATGATCGCGGTCCTGACCGCCGTCACCACCCCGCGGATCGTCTTCTACGCCCTGCTGGCCGGCTGCGCCTTCGGCGCCCTCTACACCACCGCCGGCCGGGTGCTGCGCTCCCTGACCCGCAAGGCCCGGCGCACCGACCGCGCCGCCCGGGCGCTGCTGGACCTCACCGACTCGGGCCCGCTCGCCGAGCTGGTCGCCCGGGCCGTCCGCCACCCCGGGCGCACCCTGAGCCTGCCCTTCGCCCTGCTCGGCGCGGTGCTCCTGACCGGCGCCGCCTGGTACGCGCCCTTCGGCGGCATGACGGTCGTCTACGCCGCCGTGCTGTACGCCGTACTCGCCGGCGACGCCGTCTCCCGGCCGCTGAAGGGCCCCCTCGACTGGCTGCTGCCGCCGCTCTTCCGGGCCGCCGAGTACACCACCGTGCTCGTCCTCGCCGTCAAGGCGGACGTCCCCGGGGCCCTCCCGGCGGCATTCGGCCTGATCGCGGCGGTCGCCTACCATCACTACGACACGGTCTACCGCATCCGCGGTGGCACCGGCGCGCCCCCGCACTGGCTGGTGCGGACGACCGGCGGGCACGAGGGCCGGGTGCTGCTCACCGCGGTACTGGCCGCCGTCCTGGCGTCGCGCGCCGCGGACTTCCCCGTCGCGCTCACGGCCCTGGCCGTGTTCGTGGCCCTGGTGGTGCTCGTGGAGAGCATCCGCTTCTGGGTCTCCGCCGGAGCACCCGCCGTACATGACGAAGGAGAACCAGCATGATCGGCCTTGTACTCGCTGCCGGTGCCGGACGCCGCCTGCGTCCCTACACCGACACCCTGCCCAAGGCCCTCGTGCCGGTCGGTCCCGAGGGGCAGGAGGACAGCCTCACCGTCCTCGACCTGACCCTGGGCAACTTCGCCGAGGTCGGCCTGACCGAGGTCGCGGTCGTCGTCGGCTACCGCAAGGAGGCCGTATACGAGCGCCGCGAGGCGCTGGAGGCCAAGTACGGCGTCACGATCACGCTGATCGACAACGACAAGGCCGAGGAGTGGAACAACGCCTACTCCCTGTGGTGCGCGCGTGACGTCCTCAAGCGAGGCGTGATCCTCGCCAACGGCGACACCGTCCACCCCGTCTCGGTCGAGAAGACCCTCCTGGCCGCCCGCGGCGAGGGGCGGAAGATCATCCTGGCCCTTGACACGGTCAAGAGCCTGGCCGAGGAGGAGATGAAGGTCGTCACCGCCGACGGTCAGGGCGTGCGGAAGATCACCAAGCTGATGGAGCCCGCCGACGCGACGGGCGAGTACATCGGCGTCACCCTCATCGAGCCCGAGGCCGCCGAGCAGCTCGCCGAGGCCCTGAAGACCACCTTCGAGCGCGACCCCGACCTCTACTACGAGGACGGCTACCAGCAGCTCGTCGACGACGGCTTCACCATCGACGTCGCGCCCATCGGCGACGTCAAGTGGGTCGAGATCGACAACCACGACGACCTCGCCAAGGGCCGGACGATCGCATGCCAGTACTGACGCGGCTGATCCCCTCGCCCGTCGTCGTCGACATCAGCCGAGGGGCGATGGACGACCTGGCCGGCCTGCTGGCCGACCAGCGCATCTCCGCGTCCGGCAAGCTCGCCATCGCGATCAGCGGGGGATCAGGCCAGGCGCTGCGCGCCAAGCTGGAGCCCGTCCTGCCGCACGCCGACTGGTACCCGGTCGTCGACGGCACCATCGATTCCGCGGTCAAACTGGCCGACGACATAAAGGGCCGCCGCTACGACGCCGTCGTGGGCCTGGGCGGCGGCAAGATCATCGACGTGGCGAAGTACGCCGCGGCGCGGGTCGGCCTGCCCATGGTGGCCGTCGCCACCAACCTGTCGCACGACGGGATCTGCTCCCCGGTGTCCATCCTGGACAACGACAACGGGCGCGGCTCCTACGGCGTGCCCACGCCGATCGCCATGGTGATCGACCTCGACGTGATCAAGGACGCCCCGGTGCGGTTCATCCGCGCGGGCATCGGCGACGCGATCTCCAACATCTCGGCCATCGCCGACTGGGAGCTCTCGCACGCGATCACCGGCGAGGCGGTCGACGGCCTCGCCGCCGCGATGGCCCGCACCGCGGGCGAGTCGGTGCTGCGCCACCCCGGCGGATGCGGCGACGACGAGTTCCTCACCGTGCTTTCCGAGGCCCTGGTGCTCTCCGGCATCGCCATGTCGATCAGCGGCGACACCCGCCCCTCCTCCGGCGCCTGCCACGAGATCAGCCACGCCTTCGACCTGCTCCACCCGGGACGCTCCGCGCTCCACGGCGAGCAGGTCGGCATCGGCGCCGCCTTCGCGATGCACCTGCGCGGCGCCGCCGAGCAGTCCGGGCTGTTCACCGAGGTCCTGCGCCGCCACGGGCTGCCCGTGCTGCCCGAGGAGATCGGCTTCAGCGTGGACGAGTTCGTCGCGGCCGTCGACTACGCCCCCCAGACCCGCCCGGGACGCTTCACCATCCTGGAGCACCTCAACCTGTCCGCAGCCGAGATCAGGGACGCTTACGCCGACTATGCCCAGACCATCCGTAGCTGAACTCCGGCCCGTCGTTCACCCGCCGGGCGTCAAGGACCGGCGCAGTGGCGAGCACTGGGGCGGCCGCCTGTACATGCGCGAGATCTCGCTGCGCATCACCCGGCTCCTGGTCACCACCAAGGTCACGCCGAACCAGCTGACCTACGTGATGACCCTTGCCGGCTGCCTCGCCGCGCCCGCCCTCCTGGTGCCCGGCGTCTGGGGCGCCGTCCTCGGCGTGCTCGCGGTCCAGCTGTACCTGCTGCTCGACTGCGTCGACGGCGAGGTCGCCCGCTGGAAGAAGCAGTACTCGCTCGCCGGTGTCTACCTGGACCGGGTCGGCGCCTACCTGTGCGACGCGGCCGTCCTGGTCGGCTTCGGCCTGCGCGCCGCCGACCTGTGGGGCGGCGGGCGCGTCGACTGGCTGTGGGCCTTCCTGGGCACCCTCGCGGCGCTCGGCGCGATCCTGATCAAGGCCGAGACCGACCTGGTCGGCGTCGCCCGCCACCAGACGGGCAAGCCGCCGGTCCAGGAGTCGGCCGCCGAGCCGCGCTCCTCCGGCATGGCGCTCGCCCGCCGGGCCGCGGCCGCGCTCAAGTTCCACCGGCTCGTCCTCGGCATCGAGGCGTCCCTGCTCATCCTGGTTCTGGCCGTCCTGGACCAGGTCCGCGGCGACCTGTTCTTCTCCCGGCTCGGGGTCGCCGTCCTGGCCGGCATCGCGCTGCTCCAGACCGTCCTGCACCTGGTGTCGATCCTGGCCTCCAGCAGGCTGAAGTGACCGCGCCGATGCGGCTGGGCGCCGTGATCATCACCATGGGCAACCGCCCCGACGAGCTCAAGGCGCTGCTGGACTCGGTGGCCCGCCAGGACGGCGACCCCGTCGAGGTGGTCGTCGTCGGCCAGGGCGTGCGGCTCACCGGGCTGCCCGAGGGCGTCCGCGCCGTCGAGCTGCCCGAGAACCTGGGCATCCCGGGCGGGCGCAACGTCGGCATCGAGGCCTTCGGCCCCGGCGGCCGCGAGGTGGACGTCCTGCTCTTCCTCGACGACGACGGGCTGCTGGAGCGCACCGACACCGCCGAGCTGTGCCGGCAGGCCTTCGCCGAGGAACCCGGGCTCGGGATCATCAGCTTCCGCATCGCCGATCCGGACACCGGCGTGACCCAGCGCCGCCACGTGCCCCGGCTGCGTGCCTCGGACCCGATGCGCTCCTCGCGCGTGACCACCTTCCTCGGCGGCGCCAACGCCGTCCGTACGAAGGTGTTCGAGCAGGTCGGAGCGCTGCCCGGGGAGTTCTTCTACGCCCACGAGGAGACCGACCTGGCCTGGCGGGCGCTCGACGCGGGGTGGCTGATCGACTACCGCGCCGACATGGTGCTGCTGCACCCGACGACCGCTCCGTCCCGGCACGCCGTCTACCACCGTATGGTGGCCCGTAACCGGGTGTGGCTCGCCCGCCGCAACCTGCCCGCTCCGCTGGTCCCGGTCTACCTGGGCGTCTGGCTCGCGCTGACGCTCGTCCGCAGGCCGTCCCTCCCGGCGCTGAAGGCCTGGTTCGGCGGGTTCAAGGAGGGCTGGACCACTCCCTGCGGTCCCCGGCGCCCCATGAGGTGGCGTACGGTCTGGCGGCTGACCCGGCTGGGCCGACCGCCCGTCATCTGACAAGCTCGCGTCTGGGAGCATGGGCCCTCTACGGGTCCGGCGCTCCAGCCCCGATGCCCTCCTGCCGCATCTTGAAGACGGAAAGTTTCAACTTGTGAGTGACACAACCCACGACGGCGCCCTCGCCACGAGCAAGCCGCCGTCCGACGACGCGGGCCTGAGCCCCGCCGAGCTCGCCAGGAAGTACGGCCTGTCGGTCAGTGGCGCTCGGCCCAGCCTGGGCGGATACGTGCGGCAGCTCTGGGGCCGGCGCCACTTCATCATGGCCTTCTCCCGGGCCAAGCTGGTGGCGCAGTACAGCCAGGCGAAGCTCGGCCAGATCTGGCAGGTGGCCACCCCGCTGCTGAACGCGCTCGTCTACTACCTGATCTTCGGCCTCATCCTGAACGCGGGCCGGGGCATGGAGAAGGGGGTGTACATCCCCTTCCTGGTGATGGGCATCTTCGTCTTCACCTTCACCCAGAACTCGCTGATGGCGGGCGTCCGGGCGATCCCGAGCAACCTCGGCCTGGTGCGCGCGCTGCACTTCCCGCGCGCCTCCCTGCCGATCTCGTTCTCCATGCAGCAGCTCCAGCAGTTGCTCTACTCCATGCTCGTCGTGGTCGTCGTGGCGGTCGCCTTCGGGAACTACCCCCGGCTCTCCTGGCTGCTGGTGATCCCGACGCTGGCCCTCCAGTTCGTCTTCAACACCGGCCTCGCGCTGGTCTTCGCGCGGATGGGCTCCAAGACCCCCGACCTCGCGCAGCTGATGCCGTTCCTGACGCGTACGTGGATGTACGCCTCGGGCGTCATGTTCTCCATCAGCGCGATGCTGAAGGACAAGCCGGCCTGGATCGCGGACGTCCTCCAGTGGAACCCCGCGGCGATCTACATGGACCTCGTCCGCTTCGCCCTGATCGACGACTACGGCGCGTCGAACCTGCCGCCGCACGTCTGGCTCTTCGCGGTCGGCTGGGCCGTGGTCATCGGCGCCGGCGGTTTCGTGTACTTCTGGAAGGCTGAGGAGCGTTACGGCCGTGGCTGAGACCAACCAGGGCAACGTGCCCACCGTCATCGCCGACGAGGTGCACATCGTGTACCGCGTCAACACCGGCAGCTCCGGCAAGGGCAGCGCCACCGCGGCGCTGAGCAAGATACTCCGCCGCGGCAAGGGCGACGCCCCGGGCGTCCGCCGGGTCCACGCCGTACGCGGGGTCTCCTTCACGGCGTACCGCGGCGAGGCCATCGGTCTCATCGGCTCGAACGGCTCCGGCAAGTCGACGCTGCTGCGCGCCATCGCGGGCCTGCTGCCCTGTGAGTCCGGCAAGGTCTACACCGACGGCCAGCCCTCGCTGCTGGGCGTCAACGCCGCCCTGATGAACGACCTCACGGGCGAGCGCAACGTGGTCCTCGGCGGTCTCGCGATGGGCATGACCCGCGAGCAGGTCCGGGAGCGCTACCAGGACATCGTCGACTTCTCGGGGATCAACGAGAAGGGGGACTTCATCTCCCTTCCGATGCGCACCTACTCCTCGGGCATGGCGGCGCGCCTGCGCTTCTCGATCGCGGCCGCCAAGGACCACGACGTCCTGATGATCGACGAGGCGCTCGCCACCGGTGACCGCAAGTTCCAGGTCCGCTCCGAGGCGCGCATCCGCGAGCTGCGGGAGAAGGCCGGAACGGTCTTCCTGGTGAGCCACAACAACAACTCCATCCGCGACACCTGCAGCCGGGTGCTGTGGCTGGAAAAGGGCGAACTCCTGATGGACGGGCCCACCGAGGAAGTCGTCTCGGCGTACGAGAAGGCCACCAGCCACTGACCGGCTGACCCGGCCCGGGCGGCGTCCCGGCCGCCGAGCAGAGGCCCCCGTCGCTCCGCGCGGCGGGGGCTTCGGCGTGCGGGCGGTGCGAAGGCGGCGGGCCCGAGCTCGACATTCCGGGAGGCGATGCCCACCCGATAGGCCCGCGCGGTGTTGTACAGCGTAAGCTGGACCAGTTCTCAATCGCGCCAAGAGGGGACGATTCCCCGCAGCCGGACCGCCGGGATACTCCCCGGTAAACTTCGGCGGCGTGTCCGAAATGGGATGACTTGGGTCGGCAGTGTAGAACGGGAGACGTGACGGCAATGGCTACGGGAATTCTGCGCCCACCGGGCACAGTGGCCGCCCCCGCCACGGGCGGCGGGCGGTGACCCCCGGGCCCGGCATCCGGCCCGGCGCTCCCGACGCCGCACTCGACCCCCACGCCCGCGCCACCCTCGCCAAGGCCGCGGCGGAGAACTTCCCGGTCGCACCCGCCTTCCTCCCGCGCGCCTGGCGCGAGGGACTCATGGCGGTCTACGGCTACGCCCGCCTCGTCGACGACATCGGCGACGGCGACCTCGCCCCCGGCGGCCGGGACGCCGTCCTCCTGGGGCTGGAACCGGCCGCCGCCGACGACCCGCTCGCCATGCTCGACGCCTTCGAGGCCGACCTGCTGCGCGTGTTCGGCCCGGACGACCGCCCGCCCCGCCACCCCCTGCTGCAAGCCCTGCGGCCGGTCGTGCGCGCGCACGCGCTCACCCCCGAGCCCTTCCTCGGGCTCATCGAGGCCAACCGCCAGGACCAGCGCGTCGCCCGCTACGCCACGTACGGCGACCTGCTGGAATACTGCGAGCTCTCCGCCAACCCCGTCGGCCGCCTCGTGCTCTCCCTCACCGGCACGAGCACCCCCGAGCGGATCCGCCGCTCCGACGCCGTCTGCACCGCCCTGCAGATCGCCGAGCACCTCCAGGACGTCGCCGAGGACCTCGGCCGCGACCGGATCTACCTCCCCGCCGAGGACATGAGCCGCTTCCACGTGGCCGAGAACGACCTGCGGGCCCCGACCGCCGGCGCATCCGTGCGCTCCCTGGTCGCATTCGAAACGGAACGCGCACGCGACCTCCTGAATGAAGGCACCCCCCTCGTGGGTAGCGTGAACGGCAGGCTACGGCTGTTGCTCGCGGGATTCGTGGGAGGGGGGCGAGCCGCCCTGCGAGCGGTTTCGGCCGCCGGTTTCGACGTGCTTCCCGGCCCGCCCAAGCCCACCAGGAGCCTCCTGCTCCGCGAGGTGGCCGCCGTCCTGCGCACAGCGCCGAGAAAGGGGTGAGCCCGAACGTGGAGGGTTCCACACACGCGTCCACACCGTCCGGTCCCGTCCTCGCGGCCTACAGCTACTGCGAGGCCGTCACCGGCACCCAGGCGCGCAACTTCGCGTACGGCATCAGGCTGCTGCCCACCCACAAGCGACACGCGATGTCCGCGCTGTACGCCTTCTCGCGGCGCGTCGACGACATCGGCGACGGCACCCTGGCCCCCGGGGCCAAGCTCGCCCGGCTGGAGGAGACCCGGGCCGTACTCGGCCGGATCCGGGCCGGGGAGATCGAGGAGGACGACACCGACCCGGTGGCCGTCGCCCTCGCGCACGCCGCACGCCGCTTCCCCATTCCCCTCGGCGGGCTCGACGAACTCATCGACGGGGTCCTGATGGACGTCCGCGGCGAGGAGTACGAGACCTGGGACGACCTCAAGGCCTACTGCCGCTGCGTCGCCGGAGCCATCGGACGGCTCTCGCTCGGCGTCTTCGGCACCGTGCACACCGGCGGCCTCGGCGCCGCCGACGCGGCCCGCGCCGAGGAGTACGCCGACACCCTGGGCCTGGCCCTGCAACTCACCAACATCCTCAGGGACGTTCGCGAGGACGCCGTCAACGGCCGCACCTACCTCCCCGCCGAGGACCTCGCCAAATTCGGCTGCTCCGACGGCTTCGGCTCCGACCGGCCCCCCGCCGGCGCCGACTTCGCCGGGCTCGTCCACCACGAAGTGCGGCGCGCCCGCGCCCTGTTCGTCGAGGGGTACCGGCTGCTGCCGATGCTCGACCGGCGCAGCGGCGCCTGTGTGGCCGCGATGGCCGGCATCTACCGCCGCCTGCTGGACCGCATCGAGCGCGAACCCGAAGCGGTGCTGCGCGGCCGGGTCTCGCTGCCGACCCACGAGAAGGCGTACGTCGCCGTCCGCGGCCTCTCCGGCCTCGACGCCCGCACCATCTCCCGCCAGAGCACGCGGAGGCGCATCTGATGGCCCGCACGAGGAGCCGCGGCCCGGCCGCGCCCCGGCCCGCGTCCGGCCGGGCAACCCCGGCCGCCGCTGCGGCGTCCCTCCGGCCGGGCGGCCGGCGCCGCACCGCGGCACGCTCCCGCGTGCCCGCCCGTACCGGATCGCGCACCACGGGGGAGGACGCATGAGCACCGAACGGCAGGACACCGGGCAGCAGGACACCAGGCGGCGGGCCGTCGTCGTCGGCGGCGGACTCGCCGGCGTCACCGCCGCGCTCCAGCTCGCCGACGCGGGAGTGCGGGTGACCCTGCTCGAAGGCCGCCCCCGGCTCGGCGGCCTCGCCTTCTCCTTCAAGCGCGGCGACCTGACCGTCGACAACGGCCAGCACGTGTACCTGCGTTGCTGCACCGCCTACCGCTGGTTCCTCGACCGCGTCGAGGGCGCCGCCCTCGCCCCCCTCCAGGACCGGCTCGACGTACCCGTCCTCGACGTCGCCCACCCGCGCGGACCGCGCCTGGGCCGGCTGCGCCGCAGCGCCCTGCCCGTCCCCCTGCACCTGGCCGCTTCCCTGGCCCGCTACCCGCACCTCTCCCTCGCCGAACGGCTGAGCGTCGGCCGCGCCGCCCTCGCCCTGCGCCGCCTCGACCCCGCGGACCCCGCCCTCGACGGCCTCGACTTCGCCACCTGGCTCGCCGGCCACGGCCAGTCCCCGCGCACCATCGAAGCCCTCTGGGACCTCGTCGGCGTCGCCACCCTCAACGCCACCGCCGGCCAGTCCTCGCTGGCCCTGGCCAGCATGGTCTTCAAGACCGGCCTGCTCTCGGAGAACGGCGCCGCCGACATCGGCTGGGCCCGCGTACCGCTCGGCGACCTCCACGACACCCTCGCCCGCAAGGCCCTGGACGCCGCCGGCGTACGGACCGCACTGCGCACCCGGGTCACCGGCCTGTCCCGCGGCGACGAAGGGGAGTGGCGGGTCGACACCGAGGAGGAGTCCCTCCGGGCGGACACCGTCGTCCTCGCCGTCCCGCAGCGCGAGGCCCACGCGCTGCTCCCGCCCGGAGCGCTGGCCGACCCCGGCAAACTCCTCGACATCACCACCGCGCCCATCCTCAACGTCCACGTCGTCTACGACCGCAAGGTGCTCCGGCAGCCCTTCTTCGCCGCGCTCGGCACCCCCGTCCAGTGGGTGTTCGACCGCACCGACGCCTCCGGCCTCACCGACGGGGGCCAGTACCTGGCGCTGTCCCAGTCGGCCGCCCAGGACGACATCGACGAACCCGTCTCGGTCCTGCGCGCCAAGTACCTCCCCGAACTGGAGCGGCTGCTGCCCGCGGCCCGCGGCGCGAAGGTACGCGACTTCTTCGTCACCCGGGAGCGCACCGCCACCTTCGCCCCCACCCCGGGCGTCGGCCGGCTGCGCCCCGGCAACCGGACCGACACGCCGGGGCTCTATCTCGCCGGTGCGTGGACCGCCACGGGCTGGCCCGCGACCATGGAGGGCGCCGTACGCAGCGGCCTCGACGCCGCGCGAGCGGCACTTGAGGCCCTGGGCCACCCCGCCGGACATCCTCTGACGGAGGCGGCATGACCACGAGCACGACCACCAGCACGACCGGCACAGCACGTACAGGAACCAGAGGAGAGCCAGTGAACCCGGGGAACCCGGCTGTCGAGAACACGGCTGCCAGTGTGGGCACGGCCGGCGGGGAGCAGGCGGACACGCTCGCCCTCCTGGAACGCGGCCGCACGCTGTCGACCCCCGTGCTCCGCGCCGCCGTAGACCGGCTCGCGGCGCCCATGGACACCGTCGCCGCCTACCACTTCGGCTGGATCGACGCCCAGGGCAACCCGGCCGACGGCGACGGCGGCAAGGCGGTGCGCCCCGCCCTGGCCCTGCTCTCCGCCGAGGCCGCCGGCGCCGCCGCGGAGGTCGGGATCCCCGGTGCCGTCGCGGTGGAACTCGTCCACAACTTCTCGCTGCTGCACGACGACCTGATGGACGGCGACGAGCAGCGCCGCCACCGCGACACGGTGTGGAAGGTGCACGGCCCGGCGCTGGCGATCCTCGTGGGCGACGCCCTGTTCGCCCTCGCCAACGAGGTCCTGCTGGAACTCGGCACCGTCGAGGCCGGCCGCGCCGCCCGCCGCCTGACCACCGCCAGCCGCAAGCTCATCGACGGCCAGGCCCAGGACATCTCCTACGAGCACCGCGAGCGCGTCAGCGTCGAGGAGTGCCTGGAGATGGAGGGCAACAAGACGGGCGCCCTGCTGGCCTGCGCGGTCTCCATCGGCGCGGTCCTCGGCGGCGCCGACGACCGCACCGCCGACAAGCTGGAGGAGTACGGCTACCACCTCGGCCTCGCCTTCCAGGCCGTCGACGACCTCCTCGGCATCTGGGGCGACCCGGACGCCACCGGCAAGCAGACCTGGAGCGACCTGCGCCAGCGCAAGAAGTCCCTGCCGGTGGTCGCCGCCCTCGCGGCGGGCGGGCCCGCCTGCGAGGAGCTCGCGGAGCTGCTCGCCGCCGACGCCAAGAGCAACGACTTCGAGAACTTCTCCGAGGAGGAGTTCGCCCACCGGGCCTCGCTCATCGAGGCCGCGGGCGGCCGTCAGTGGACCGCCGACGAAGCGCGCCGCCAGCACGCGGTGGCGATCCGCGCCCTCGACGACGTCGACATGCCGCACCGGGTGCGGGAACAGCTTGTCGCCCTCGCCGACTTCGTCGTCGTGCGCAAGAGGTGACCACCACCCGACAGCTGATATAGCGCGAGTCGCCGGCCGGCGGCGCCTCCCGGGAGGGAGGCGCACCGGCCGACGGCGGAACCCCAGCACAGCAGAGAACACTGTTCGAAGGGGAGAGAGCCATGACAGCGACGACCGACGGCGCCGGGCCGATGGCCGGTGGCGCGGATCCGGAACACGAGGGCGCGGTGACCGCCACGGCCGCGCCGCCGCCCGCCCGCGTCAACCCGGCCGAGGGGCCGCCCGCGCGCGCCACCACCCTGGCCGAGGAGCCGCCGGCGCGCGCCACCCCGGCCGAGGAGCCGCCTGGCGGCCCGGACCCGGCCGCGGACCTGCGCCGCGGCGTACGGGAGGCGGCCGACCGGGCCACTCGCCAACTGCTGGCCCGCCAGGACGCGGCCGGCTGGTGGAAGGGTGACCTGGAGACCAACGTCACCATGGACGCCGAGGACCTGCTGCTGCGCCAGTTCCTCGGCATCCGCGACGAAGCCGTCACCCGCGCCGCCGCCCTCTTCATCCGGGGAGAGCAGCGCGAGGACGGCACCTGGGCCACCTTCCACGGCGGACCGCCCGAACTCTCCGCCACCATCGAGGCGTACGTCGCCCTGCGGCTGGCCGGCGACGCGCCCGACGCCGCGCACATGGCGCGCGCCTCGGCCTGGATCCGGGCCCACGGGGGGATCGCCTCCGCCCGGGTGTTCACCCGGATCTGGCTGGCCCTCTTCGGCTGGTGGAGCTGGGACCACCTGCCCGAACTCCCGCCGGAGCTGGTCTTCCTGCCGCCCTGGGTGCCGCTGAACATCTACGACTTCGGCTGCTGGGCCCGCCAGACCATCGTCCCGCTCACCGTGGTCTCCGCGCTGCGGCCCGTCCGCCCGGCCCCCTTCGCCCTGGACGAGCTGCACACCGACGCGCGCACCCCGTACCCGGTCAAACCCATGGCGCCGGTGGTGAGTTGGGACGGCGCCTTCCAGCGCATGGACAAGGCCCTGCACGCCTACCGGCGCTTCGCCCCGCGCAGGCTGCGCAACGCGGCGATGACCGCCGCGGGCCGCTGGATCATCGAGCGCCAGGAGAACGA
Organism: Streptomyces sp. NPDC102258; assembly: GCF_055584685.1. NCBI lineage: Bacteria > Bacillati > Actinomycetota > Actinomycetes > Kitasatosporales > Streptomycetaceae > Streptomyces > Streptomyces sp. NPDC102258. Next base: position 43,317 of record NZ_JBVJLO010000015.1, on the reverse strand, counting down.
CGGCTGCTGGGGCGGGATCCAGCCACCCGCCGTGTACTCGATCATCGCCCTGCACCTGCTCGGTTACGACCTGGGGCACCCGGTGATGCGGGCCGGACTGGAATCCCTGGACCGGTTCGCGGTCTGGCGCGAGGACGGCGCCCGCATGATCGAGGCCTGCCAGTCCCCGGTCTGGGACACCTGCCTCGCCGCCATCGCCCTCGCCGACGCCGGTCTGCCCCCCGACCACCCGGCCCTCGTCAAGGCCGCCGACTGGATGCTCGGCGAGGAGATCCGGCGCAGCGGCGACTGGGCCGTGCGCCGCCCGGGGCTCGAACCCGGCGGCTGGGCCTTCGAGTTCCACAACGACACCTACCCCGACATCGACGACACCGCCGAAGTCGTGCTGGCCCTGCGCCGGATCCGCCACCCCGAACCGGCGAAGGTCGAGGCGGCCATCGCCCGCGGGGTGTCCTGGAACCTCGGCATGCAGTCGAAGAACGGAGCCTGGGGCGCCTTCGACGCCGACAACACCAGCACCCTGCCGAACCGGCTGCCGTTCTGCGACTTCGGGGAGGTCATCGACCCGCCCTCCGCCGACGTCACCGCGCACGTGGTGGAGATGCTCGCCTTCGAGGGCAAGGCGGGCGACCCGCGCGCCCGGCGCGGCATCGCCTGGCTGCTCGCCGAACAGGAGGCCGACGGGAGCTGGTTCGGCCGCTGGGGCACGAACTACGTGTACGGCACGGGCTCGGTGGTCCCGGCCCTCACCGCCGCCGGAATGCCCGCCGCGCACCCCGCGATCCGGCGGGCCGTGCGCTGGCTGGAAACCGTACAGAACGAGGACGGGGGATGGGGCGAGGACCAGCGCTCGTACCGGGACCGCTCCTGGGCCGGCAAGGGCGCCTCGACCCCCTCGCAGACCGCGTGGGCGCTGATGGCCCTGCTGTCGGCGGGGGAGCGCGGGAGCACGGCGGTGGAGCGGGGACTGGCGTACCTGGTGGAGACCCAGCGCCCGGACGGGACCTGGGACGAGCCGTACTTCACCGGCACCGGCTTCCCCTGGGACTTCTCCATCAACTACCACCTCTACCGGCAGGTGTTCCCCCTCACGGCGCTGGGCCGCTACCTGTACGGGGAGCCCGTCGTCCCCGGCCGGGCCCGTACCACCGGGGCGCACGCCGCGGAGGTCCGGTGACCTCCCCGGCGCGGCCCCCGCTGCTGATCGCCTGCGCCCTGCGCATCGAGCAGGCGGCCCTGCGCGGCGCGGGCCGCGGCGGCGCGCCCGACGCGGCGCTGCTGCGTACCGGCATGGGCCCGCGCGCCGCCGAACGCGCCGTCGCGCGGGCGCTGGCCCGGCCCGGCATGGAGCGGGCCGCCGTGCTGGCGACCGGCTTCTGCGCGGGCCTGGTCCCCGGCATGAACCCCGGCGACCTGGTCGTCGCCGAGGAGACCCGGGACACCCGCGGGGCGGTCGCCTGCACCGGCACCGCCCTGCTCGCCGAAGCACTGGCCCGGGCCGTGCCCGGCCGGACCGTGCACACCGGCGCACTGACCGGATCCGACCACGTCGTCCGCGGCCAGGAGCGCGCGCGGCTGCGCGCCACCGGCGCCGTCGCGGTCGACATGGAGTCCGCGGCCACCCTGTGGACCGCACACCACGACGCGGGGCGCCCGGTTGCGGCCGTCCGGGTGATCGTGGACGCTCCGGAACACGAGCTCGTCCGTATCGGCACGGTCCGCGGTGGAATATCGGCCTTCCGTGTGCTGCGTGCCGTACGGCCCGCGTTCTATGACTGGCACCGTTCGTTGCTGCTCCCCAGGAGGTGAGCCAGATGGCCATGCCGTTGCGACAGTCCATCAGGGTCGGGACCTATCTTCTCGAACAGAAGCTCCGCAAGCGTGAGAAGTTCCCGCTGATCGTCGAGCTGGAGCCGCTCTACGCCTGCAACCTGGCGTGCGAGGGGTGCGGGAAGATCCAGCACCCGGCCGGGGTGCTCAAGCAGCGCATGCCGGTCGCCCAGGCGGTCGGCGCCGTGCTGGAGTCCGGCGCGCCGATGGTGTCCATCGCGGGCGGCGAGCCCCTGATGCATCCGCAGATCGACGAGATCGTGCGCCAACTGGTGGCGAAGCGGAAGTACGTCTTCCTGTGCACCAACGCCATGCTGCTCCGCAAGAAGATCGAGAAGTTCACCCCCTCCCCGTACTTCGCCTTCGCCGTCCACATCGACGGACTGCGCGAACGCCACGACGAATCGGTGGCCAAGGAAGGCGTGTTCGACGAGGCCGTGGCGGCCATCAAGGAGGCGAAGCGGCGGGGATTCCGGGTCACCACCAACTCCACCTTCTTCAACACCGACACCCCCCAGACCATCATCGAGGTGCTGAACTACCTCAATGACGACCTCCAGGTCGACGAGATGATGATCTCGCCCGCGTACGCCTACGAAAAGGCACCCGACCAGGAACACTTCCTGGGCGTCGAACAGACCAGGGAACTCTTCAAAAAGGCCTTCTCCGGCGGCAACCGGCGGCGCTGGCGCCTCAACCACTCCCCGCTCTTCCTCGACTTCCTGGAAGGAAAGGCGGATTTCCCCTGCACCGCCTGGGCCATTCCGAATTACTCCCTCTTCGGCTGGCAGCGCCCCTGCTACCTGATGAGCGACGGCTACGTGCCCACGTACCGCGAACTCATCGAGGAGACCGACTGGAGCAAGTACGGCCGCGGCAAGGACCCGCGCTGCGCGAACTGCATGGCGCACTGCGGCTACGAGCCCACCGCCGTCCTCGCCACCATGGGCTCCCTCAAGGAGTCCCTGCGCGCGGCCCGGGAGACGATCGGCGGCAACCGGGCCGGCTCGTCGTGACGTCCCGGCCGGAGGGGGGCGGGGGCTTCGACCTCGCCGCGCTGCTGGCCGAGCGCGGCGGGGAGCGGTACGAGCTGCACGCCCGCCACCTCAACCACCAGCTGCCCCGGATGCTGCACACCATCGGCTTCGACAAGGTGTACGTCCGGGCCCAGGGGGCGCACTTCTGGGACGAGGAGGGCAACGACTACCTCGACATGCTGGCCGGGTTCGGGGTGATGGGCCTGGGCCGGCACCACCCCGTGGTGCGCCGCGCCCTGCACGACGTGCTCGACGCCCAGCTCGCCGACCTGACCCGCTTCGACTGCCAGCCGCTGCCCGGGCTGCTGGCCGAGAAGCTGCTCTCGTACAGTCCGCACCTGGACCGGGTCTTCTTCGGGAACAGCGGCACCGAAGCGGTGGAGACCGCCCTGAAGTTCGCCCGGTACGCCACCGGGCGCCCACGGATCCTGTACTGCGACCACGCCTTCCACGGCCTCACCACGGGCTCGCTGTCGGTCAACGGCGAAGGCGGCTTCCGGGACGGCTTCGCTCCGCTGCTGCCCGACACCAAGATCGCGCTCGGGGACCTGGCCGGCCTGGAGCGCGAGCTGGCGCGGGGCGATGTCGCCGCGCTGATCGTCGAGCCGGTCCAGGGCAAGGGGGTGATCGCGGCCCCGCCCGGGTTCCTGCTCGCCGCGCAGGAACTGCTGCACCGCCACAAGGCGCTGCTGATCGCCGACGAGGTGCAGACGGGCCTCGGCCGGACCGGCGACTTCTACGCGTACCAGCACGAGCCGGGCGTGGAACCGGACCTGGTGTGCGTGGCCAAGGCCCTCTCCGGCGGCTACGTCCCGGTGGGCGCGACCCTGGGCAAGGACTGGATCTTCAAGAAGGTCTACTCCTCCATGGACCGGGTGCTGGTGCACTCGGCGAGCTTCGGCTCCAACGCGCAGGCGATGGCGGCCGGGCTGGCGGTGCTCTCGGTGATGGAGGACGAGGAGGTCGTCGCGCACGCCCGGGCCATGGGCGACCTGCTGCGCGGGCGGCTCGCCGCGATGGTGGACGAGTACGAGCTGCTGCACGAGGTGCGCGGGCGCGGGCTGATGATCGGCATCGAGTTCGGCCGGCCGTCCTCCCTGGGGCTGCGCAGCCGGTGGGCCGTGCTCCAGGCGGCCCGCAAGGGGCTGTTCGCGCAGCTGGTCGTGGCGCCGCTGCTGAGCCGGCACCGGATCCTGACCCAGGTCTCGGGCGACCACCTGGAGGTCATCAAGCTGATCCCGCCGCTGATCGTGGACGAGGCGGACGTGGACCGGTTCGTCGGCGCCTTCCGGGAGGTCATGGACGAGGCCCACGGCGGGGGCGGCCTGATGTGGGACTTCGGCCGGACCCTGATGAAGCAGGCCGTGGCCGGCCGCTGAGACCGTCTGGGGCGGGGGCCCGGTGCGATACCGGGCCCCCGCCGGGCCGCCCGGCCCCGCGCTCAGTCCAGCAGTCGCTCGCGCAGCCGCTCCAGCGTGGCGGGGTCCAGGCCGAGGCCCACGGCGAGGTAGCGCTCCGCCCCGCCCCACCGCTCGTCGATCGTCTCGAACGCCGCGAGCAGGTACGCGGGGCGCGCGTCGAACAGCGGCGCCAGCAGTTCCATCGCCTCCGGGGAGCGGGCCTCGGCCGTATCGTTGCCGCGCCGCACCCGGTAGCGGTTGTGCGGGGCGTTCGATTCCAGGTAGTCCGCCACGATCGCCTCGCGCTCGACGCCGAGCGCGAGCAGGGTGACGGCGATCGACACGCCCGCCCGGTCCTTGCCCGCGGCGCAGTGCATCAGCGCCGGGACGCTCTCCTCGGCGAGCGCGCGCAGCACCCGGCCGTGCTCGGCGGTGCGGGAGAGGACCATGGTCCGGTACGACAGGGCCATCCGGTCCGCCGCCTTGCCCTCGCCGAGTGCGGCGCGCAGTTGGTCCAGGCCCCCGTCGCGGACCATCTTCCAGAACTCGCGGCCGTCGGCCGGGTCGGTCAGCGGGACGTTCACGTTGCGCACGCCCGGCAGCTCGACGTCCGGGCCCTCCAGGGCCAGGTCCGCGTCGTTGCGGAAGTCGAAGACGGTGTGCAGGCCGAGCGAGCGGAGGAACTCCGCGTCGGTTTCGGTGGCATGGGCGAGATGTCCGCTTCGGAACAGTCGTCCCGGCCGGACCCGCCGTCCGTCGGCGGCGGGCAGACCGCCAAGGTCGCGGAAGTTGCGGACGCCGGTCAACGCCGGTGCGGGCTCGGGGCCGCCGGGCAGGGGCTGGGGTATCTGCTGGGTCACGTGTGCTCCTCCATAGGGTCCCGAGTGTCCGAATTGATCGGTTTGCAGCCAACTTGCCGTGTCCGGAAGCGAGATCGCGCCAGCCCCCGTGAGCCAGATCATACGGTGACCGTCCGTGCCTGATCGCGGAATGTGAATTCCCTTGCCAGGGCCGGTGTTGCGGGCCGCGAATGGACACAGGGTGACGGGAATTCCGTTGATCCCTCATACCTGTGAATGCGTCAGGGAATTCATGGCTTGTTGTGCACGGCTCCGCTGGATTACCTTCGCGATCGATCCGGGTGGACCGCCTCATCCTGCCGCCGCCCGGCAATCGCATCCGACCATCGACGCGCGCGGCAGGAGCGGGGGAACCAGGTAAGCCGCCGTCCCGGATCCAGATCCTTTCCGGGACGGCTAGGGGTGAATTCGTACGCGCCTCGCGCGGGTACGGCCGGACATCTCCAGTCCGAACCCGACAGCTCACCTCGCAGGCGACGGAGAGGAATTCCCCATGCCCGCACAGGGTAAGCACCGCCGCCCGAAGTCCCGCTCCCGCTCCCTTTCCCGCGGCCTCGCCGTGGCCGGCACCGGCGGCGCCGCCCTCGCGCTGCCGCTGATGGGCGCCGCCGGCGCCCACGCCGCCACCCCGGCCGCGGCGCCGGTACGGGGCGCGCTGCCCGAGACCCTGCGCGCCGCCGTGCCCGCCGCCGCTCCGACGACGGCGGACGCCGCCGCTCCGACGACGGCGGACGCCGCCGCTCCGGCCGTCTACACCGTCGTGCCGGGCGACTACCTCTCGAAGATCGCCGCCGAGCGCCACCTCTCCGGGGGCTGGGAGAAGCTCTACGCGGACAACCGCGCGGCCGTCGGGGAGAACCCCTCCCTCATCCACCCCGGCCTCAGGCTGACCCTCGGCGGCCACGCCCAGGCCCCGGCCCCCGCCCCGAAGGCCCCTGAGACCCCGGTCGAGGAATCCTCCGCCCCGGCTCCGGCGGGCGGCGAGAGCGCCTCCGGCGCGGGCGCCACCGCCGCCGACGAGACCCCGGCTCCCGAGTCCGCCGCCCCGCAGCGTCAGCGCACCCGCGTCCCCGCCCAGCGCCCGGCTCCGGCCGCGCCCACGGCTCCGGCCGCGCCCGCCGCGCCCGCGAACGGCTCCGGCTTCGTCGCCCCGGTCAGCGGCGGCACCTCCACCCCGTACCACCAGAGCGGCAGCATGTGGTCCTCCGGCTACCACACCGGCGTCGACTTCATCGCGAGCACCGGCACCACCGTCAAGGCGGTCGGCGCGGGCACCGTCGTCTCCGCGGGCTGGGGCGGCGCGTACGGCAACGAGGTGGTCATCCGGCACGCCGACGGCAAGTACTCCCAGTACGGCCACCTCTCCCAGCTCTCCGTCTCGGCCGGCCAGAGCGTCACCGCCGGACAGCGCATCGGCCTCTCCGGCGCCACCGGCAACGTGACCGGTCCGCACCTCCACTTCGAGATCCGCACCGGTCCCTCGTACGGCTCGGACATCGACCCGCTGGCCTACCTCCGCTCCAAGGGCGTGAGCGTCTGACGGCAGCCGCCGAGGCGGCTGGGACGCGTGTGAGGCCGGGGCCGAGGGGGGTCCCGGCCCCACGTGTACTTATTCCTTATCCCCCGGGTGGTATAGATCACGGTCCGTCAACCCCGTATTACGTTGGCGTAGGTTGCTTGCGGGGGTGAAGGATGGTCCTTCGTGGCAGCGACGACGACGAAACTCAAGACCATCGGCTCGTACGCGGCGATCGGGGACAGCTTCACCGAGGGCGTGGGGGACCCGGGACCCGGGGATTCACATCTCGGCTGGGCGGACCGGCTCGCCGTGCTCCTGGCCGACCAACGCGACGAACACGACTTCCGGTACGCGAACCTCGCGGTCCGCGGCCGGCTCCTGGACCAGATCGTGGCCGAACAGGTCCCCCGGGCCAAGGAGCTCGCCCCCGACCTGGTCAGCTTCTGTGCGGGCGGGAACGACATCATCCGGCCCGGCAGCGACCCCGACGACGCGGCGGAGCGGTTCGAGGCGGCCGTGGCCGACCTCAGCGGCGCCGTGGGCCTCGTCATGATCACCACGGGCTTCGACACCCGGGGGGTGCCGGTCCTCAAGCACCTCCGGGGCAAGATCGCCACGTACAACGCCCACGTGCGCGCCATCGCCGACCGCTACGACTGCCCGGTCCTCGACCTCTGGTCGCTGAAGTCCGTCCAGGACCGCCGGGCCTGGGACACCGACCGGCTGCACCTCTCGCCCGAGGGACACACCCGGGTCGCGCTGCGCGCCGCCCAGGTCCTCGGTTACGAGGTCCCCACCGATCCGGACCAGCCGTGGCCGCCGACCCCGCCGCGCGGATCGGTGGACGTCACCCGGGACAACATCCAGTGGGCGCGCGAGCACCTCGTGCCCTGGATCGGGCGCCGGCTGCGCGGGGAGTCCTCCGGCGACCACGTCGAGGCCAAGCGCCCCGACCTGCTGCCGCTCTAGCGTTCCGGGCGCGGCGGGGGCGCGTCCGGACCGCACGACACGCCGTACGACACACGGGCCCCGGGGCGGAATCCTCGGGGCCGGCCGTGCGTTGGGATGTGCGTGGACGTACGGCCGCACGGTCGTACGGCCGCATGCCCGTGCCCCCGCCCGCACCTTCCCAGGAGGCGCCTTGACCGGCTCCCAACCCCTGCGTCCCCGGCTGCGCGCCCTGCGCCCCGAAGCCTTCGGGGCCGATCCCACCGGCGCGCGGCTGGAGCGGATCCTGCGCTCGCCGAACTTCGCCGACGGCGTGTTCCAGAACCCGGTGGGGGCCCGGACCAGGCCGTCCGGGTCGATGGTCGAGTTCGCCAAGGTCTACTTCCACAAGGAACAGCGCGTCCGGCGCAACCCCGGCGCGCCCGTCCCGGTGTACCCGACGACGCTGGCCGAGCTGGCGAAGCCGCCGGTCAGCGGGCTGCGCCTGACGTGGATGGGGCACTCCAGCGTGCTCGCCGAGATCGACGGGCGCCGGGTGCTGTTCGACCCGGTGTGGGGCGAGCGGTGCTCCCCCTTCCCCTTCGCCGGACCCAGGCGGCTGCACCCCGTCCCGGTACCGCTGGCCTCCCTCGGCCCGGTCGACGTCGTGGTCATCTCCCACGACCACTACGACCACCTCGACCTCCCCACGATCAAGGCCCTGGCCCGCACGGACACGGTCTTCGCCGTCCCGCTGGGCGTCGGCGCGCACCTGGAGCGCTGGGGCGTGCGGCCGGACCGGCTGCGCGAGCTCGACTGGAACGAGACCACCCAGGTCGCGGGCCTGTCCCTGACCGCCACCCCGGCCCGCCACTTCTGTGGCCGCGGGCTGCGCAACCAGCAGTTCACCCTGTGGGCCTCCTGGGTGGTGGCGGGCGAGGAGCACCGGGTCTTCCACAGCGGGGACACCGGCTACTTCCCGGGCTTCAAGGAGATCGGCGCCGCCCACGGGCCCTTCGACGCCACGATGATCCAGATCGGCGCGTACTCCGAGTACTGGCCCGACATCCACATGACGCCCGAGGAGGGCATGCGGGCCCACCTCGACCTCCAGGGCGGTGCGGCGCGCGGCAGCATGCTCCCGATCCACTGGGGCACCTTCAACCTGGCCCCGCACCCGTGGGACGAGCCCGGTGAGGGCACCGTCGCCGCCGCGGCCGCCGCGGGGGCCTCCATCGCGCTGCCCATCCCGGGCCAGCCCTTCGAGCCCGGCGCGGCCGACGCCCCGGAGGAGGCCTGGTGGCGGCCCTTCGTGGCGGCTCCCCCGGCGGTGGCGGCGACCGCCCCCGCCCGGGCGGCTGCTCCGTCCGGACCCCCCGCCGCGGACACGGTCCGGGACCCCGCCCCCACCCCGGCCGAGGCCGGACGGGGCGAGCCGGAGGCCGTCGGCTCGTAAGGTACGCGAGTACGGACCTCGCGCCCCGGGCACCCGGTGGGGTGCCCGGGCCCCGCCCGGCACCGCACCTCGCGGCCCACGTCGTCCCCCGGACACGGACGAGCTCGGCGGGGAAGCGAGGCCCGGCGGGCTACCAGGCCGCCATCGGCTCCCCCTCCACCAGCTGGGAGACGAAGCCGTTCGGTCCCTGCGCCGGCTCCCCGAGGACCGTCACGCGGTGCATGACGCGGTCGACGTCGAGGTGGGCGAAGTCGGTGGGGGCGAAGTGGCAGGTGCTGCGGTTGTCCCAGAAGGCGATGCTGCCCGGCTCCCAGCGGAAGCGGACGGTGTACTCGGCGCTGGTCAGGTGCTGGAACAGCAGGTCCAGCAGGTGGCGGCTCTCCAGCTCGGTGAACCCGCTGACGCGGGTGGTCGAGCCGGGGCTGACGAACAGGGCCTTCTCCCCGGTCTCGGGGTGGACGCGGACCACCGGGTGGACCGCCACCTGCGGGTCCTCGCAGTAGATCTTCAGGATCTCGCGGTCGCGTTCGTCGGAGTGGCGCAGGTGGACCGCGGTGAAGAAGGCGTGCTCGGCGGTCAGCCCGTCCAGGAACGCGCGCAGCGGCGCCGAAAGGCCCTCGTACGCGGCGACCGTGTTGGTCCACTGGGTGTCGCCGCCGAAGGCGGGCGTCCGCTCGGCCCGCAGGAGGGACAGGCTGGGCGGGTTGACGGCCTGGCTGAGGTCGCTGTGCCAGCCGGCCAGCGGGGACACCCACTTGCGGCGGTAGTGCTCCTCGAAGTCGGAGCCGTAGCGCTCGGTGTCCGCCTTCGGGTCGACGGTGAGGATCTCAGGGTGCCCCTCGGGGTGCACACCGTGCTTCTTGCCCGGGCGCCGCGTCAGCGCGCCGAAGCGGCGGCCGAAGGCTATGTGCTGGGCGTGGGTGATGTCCTGGCCGCGGAAGAAGACGACCCGGTGGGTCAGGACGGCCCGGCGGATCTCGGCCACCGTGGCCTCATCGAGCTCCTGCCTCAGGTCCACCCCGGAGATCTCGGCCCCGATACGGCCGGCCACCTGCTCGACGGAGATCCTGGTGGGCTGCGCGGTCTGCGTCACGGTTCTGCCTTTCTGGAGGGATTCAGGCCGGCCGGGCCACCAGCTGCGTCCACAGCGGGAGCAGCAGCAGCGCGACGACCGAGCTCTTGATGACGAGGGAGGCCGACATGTCGACTCCGACGTCGTAGCGCTGGGCGAAGATGAACAGGTTCTGCGGCGCGGGCATCGCGGCGATCAGGACGAGGTAGCTGAGCCACTCGCCCTCCACCCCGAAGACGTAGCGGCACACCGCGTAGGTGATGAGCGGCAGGGCCACGCACTTGAAGCCGATGATCCAGATCTCCTCGAACGAGGTGCCCCGGACCTTCAGGCCGCTCCCGCCCAGGTGCAGACCCAGGGCGAACAGCGCGACGGGCGAGGCGCTGTCACCGACGAAGGCGAAGCTGTCGAGCACGACCCCGGGCACCGTGACCGGCAGCAGGTTGAGCACGATGCCCGCGTTGCAGGCGATCACGACGGGGGTCAGCAGCGACGCGGTGACGGCGGATCCGAGCCGCCGCGCCGGACTCCCGACCCGGTCCGGCCGCCCCAGCTCCATGATCGAGATGATGACCAGGGACAGCACGCAGACCTGGAACAGCAGCACCGGGAAGATCGGCGCCGCGTTCCCGAACAGCATGATGAACACCGGCACCGCGAAGTAGGCCGTGTTCACCTGGACGGCGGCCATGATGCGCAGCGCCACACCGCGTGGATCGCGTACGCCCAGGGCCCAGGCCATCACGCCGATCAGCGCGGCCGCGACGCAGGCCGCGGCCGCGTATCCGCCGATGGCCCGCCAGTTGAACAGCGCCCCCAGATCGCTGCGGTAGATGTTCCCGAAGAGGAAGCAGGGCACGGCGAAGAGGAACGCGTAGTCCGCGAAGGCCTTCGAGCTCTCGGCCGGCACCACCTTCCGCCGTGCCAGGACGACCCCGCAACCGAAGGCCAGCACCACCGGCGCGAGTTTTTCCAGAGCATCTACCGCTCCCATGCACGTGCCCTTGCTCTTGCGGCCCCCGGAAGGGCCTGTTTCCGTGTCGCGACGGGCTTGCTACCGCGTCGGCTCGCCGGGGGCGCGCACCTGGGCGCGCCCCCGGACCAGCTCCCGGTAGCCCGTGACGATCGTGCGTGTCACCGCGTTGCCGGCGACGTCGTAGTGATGATCATCGAGGCGGCTGACGGGGAGGATCTCACACGCGGTCCCGCACAGGAACGCGCCGTCGGCCTCACCCGCGAAGGCTGGAGCCAGGTCGGCGACCACGCACTCGATCCCCGCCCGCTCCGCGATCGCCAGTACGCACGCCCGGGTGATCCCGTCGATGGTGCACCGGGTCGTCGGGGTGTACAGCACCCCGCCCTTGGTGAAGAACAGGTGCGCACCGGTCGCCTCGACGAAGTTCCCCCGGTCGTCGAGGAGGAGGGCGTCGTCGAAACCGGCCCGCAGCGCCTCGTTCTTGCTGACCGTGCCGATCATGTAGTTGCCCGCGGCCTTGCTCTTGACCGGGGCGTACTCCGGCGACGGCCTGCGGTAGCGGCCCGTCACCACGGAGATCCCCGCGTCCAGGGCGTCCTCCGCCGCGTAGTAGCCCGCCGGAAGCTCCCACGCCGCCACCGAGGTGTGCACGGACGTCTTCAGCGCCGCCGTCTGGATGATCTCCGAACCGCGCCAGGCGTTCATCCGGACGTAGCCCTCGGTGATGCCCGCCTCGGCGACCACCGCGCGGGTGGCCTCGTACAGCACGTCGTCCCCGTAGGCGAGCTCGAAGTCGAGGATGCGGGCCGAGGCGCCGAGCCGCGCGATGTGCTCCTCCAGCATGAACGCCTCGCCGCCGTAGACGCGGATGCCCTCGAAGATGCTGGAGGCGTAGTGCAGACCGTGGCTGAGCACGTGGAGCCGGGCGTCGGCCCAGTCCACGAGCGAGCCGTCGTACCAGATCTTGCCGGTGCGCTGGTCGAAGGGGATCACAGCTGCCTCCTTCTCAGAGCGCGAGGTCGAAGAGCTGCCGGGGCAGGTCCCCGACGAGGGCGATGAACCGCCGCTGGTGGTGCGTCAGGGAGCGCACCGACACCCCGTGCAGGGCGAGCGGGTTGATCGGGTACAGCACCAGGGTGTTGCTGCGGTACGGGACGGTCGTGACCTCCTCGACGTACTGCGGGTCGATGTCGAAACGGCTGTCGCCGTACTCGGAGGCGCTGGTGTGGAACTTGTGCGCGCCGGGCCGGTACTTGTACAGCACCAGGTCACCGCCGGTCGCGTCGTCCTCGGGCAGGCGCATGTAGAAGAGTCCGCCGAAGAGCTTGTGCGGCTTGTCCACGTGCGGCCCCCGGTAGGCGGAGGGCCGGCCGGTGACCGCCGAGTTGATGACGGCCGTGCAGTCCAGCAGGATGTCGTGCGTCTCGAAGCCGTCCCGGTTGCGGCGGCCGACGCGCAGCTCGCGCAGCGGACCCACCAGCTTCTCGGCCTCGGGGAGGTTGGCGACCAGGTCCTCCTGGAAGAGGTCGAGGAACTCCTCGTAGAAGGCGGGGGAGGAGTGGTAGGTCACGAAGTCCTTCCAGACGCCCGCCATCGTCGCGTCGGCCAGGATCATCTCGGACATGTAGTTGTAGCGCTCGTTCGAGGTGATCGGCTTGCCGATCCGCTCGCCGATGTACTCCGCCGTCGGCATCGACTTCGCCAGCGCGTCGTAGAGGTCCTGGGGCAGGGCGTCGCTGATCACGACGTGCGGGAACGGGTCGCGCCGGATGTCGGCCTTGGTGACGCCCGCCAGCAGCGAGGTGATCGCGGGCCGGGCTTCGGGAGTTTCGGTCATGTCCTGTCTCATTTCCGGTGGGGGAGGGGGGAGGTCGTCAGACCGCGTGCGGAGAGCCAGCTCTCCAGGATCAGGAGGGACCAGAGCAGCTCGGCGGCGTGCGCCCCCGGGCTCCCGGTCTGGGTACGGAAGAGGTCGCGCACGGCGTCCTGGCGCACGTAGTCGCGGCAGCGGGCGCCGGGGCCGAGGAGGAGGTCGCCGATCATGTCGTACAGCGCCTCGCCCGGCCGGATCATCGCCGCGACGGGCAGGGTGAAGGGCTGCTTGGGCCGGTCGATCACGCTGCGGGGCACCCAGCGTTCGGCCGCCCGCGCCACCGGCGCCTTCACCGTGTCGCCGGCCACCTTCACGGCGGCGGGCAGCGCGTGCGCCAGGCGCATCACCGACGGCTGGAGGAAGGGGATGCGGGCCTCCACCGAGTGGGCCATGCTCAGGTGGTCGACGCGGCGCAGGATGTAGTACGGGAACCGCTCGGCCTGGTCGTAGCGCAGCAGCGTCTCCAGCTTCCCCTGCCCGCCCGAGCGCACCCGGCGCTCCAGCTCGTCGCCGCTGAGGTCCCCGAAGTGGCCCCCGGTCGCCCGTACGTGCTCCAGGTAGCCGGGCGTGTACAGCCGGCCCAGCGCCGCCGTGCCGGCGACCGCCATCGTGTCCTGGTAGGCGCGGTGCCAGGCGGAGTCTCCGTCCCGGTCGGCCTTGACGAAACGGGCGTACCCGGCGAAGAGTTCGTCGGCTCCGTCGCCCGTCAGGGCCACCTTGAACCCCGCGTCGTGCACGGCCTCGAACAGGGCGAAGGTGCTCAGGCTGTGCGGGGCGTTGTTCGGCTGGTCGAGGTGGCGGGTGAACCGCCCGACGAGCTCGGGGAACCCAGCCGGGTCGAGGAGCACCTGGTGGTGCTCCGTACCGCAGTGGCGGGCCACCTCGGCGGCGTAGTGGCGCTCGTCGGCGGGCCAGTCACCCTGGTAGGCGATGTTGAACGAGGCCACGTCCGACACCAGATGGGCCGCGAGCGCGGTGGTGTAGCTGGAGTCGAGCCCGCCGCTGGTGATCACGCACACCGGCACGTCCGCGTCGAGCATGCGGCCCATCTCGGTGCGCAGCAGCCCGTCCAGCAGCTCCGCCGCCGCGTCGACGGTCGGTTCACCGCCGGGCCAGTCGACGTCGGCGGGCTCCAGGGAGCTCCGGGTGAGCGTCTCGCGTCCGTTCGCGAAGCGCAGCACCGAGCCGGGCTCCAAGGTACGGACCCGCGTGTACACGGTGCCCGGCCCCCAGACCGCCTTCCCGCCGAGGTAGCGGTCGACCGCGAGCGGGTCGAGCTCGTCGGGGAAGTCCGGGAAGCGGCTCAGCGCCCGCAGCTCGGAGGCGAAGCACAGCCGCCGGCCGTCGCCGGACACGTAGTAGTAGAGGGACTTCATGCCCGCGTGGTCGGTGAAGAGCTTCAGGCACGGCTCCTCGCGCTCGTCGACGAGCGCGATGGCGAACATGCCCTCCAGGCGGCTGGTGAAGGCGTCACCGTACAGCTCGTAGAGCGGCAGCAGGACGTCGCCGTCGCAGTCGCCCTCGAAGGAGTAGCCGTGCGCGGCCAGTTCGGCGCGCAGCTGCCGGTGGTTGTAGATCTCGCCGTTGAACACGCAGCACAACGCACCGCGTACGAAAGGCTGTTCGCCGGAGGCGACGCCTTGGATGGCGAGCCGGTTGTTGCCGAGCGCCCAACCGTCACCGCGGCGGACGGTCTGCGCGTCGGGCCCGCCCTCGAACATCGCCGCCGAGACGGCGTCGAGCACCTCCCGGCCGGCGCTTTCCCCGCCGAAACATCCGTGGATGCGGCACATGGCTCACACCTCCGTCCGGCAGCCGGGTACGGGGACGCCCCCGGCCGGCTGCAGGGCGGGCGCGGCGGAGCCGGTGCGGCTCTGCCGGGCCTGGGGATGGTGCCGGCCCACGAACTCCGTGACGAGCTCGACCTGCCGCAGGATGTCGTCCAGCTGTACGGGCGAAGGGCTCACCCCGTGGCCCTCCAACGCGCTGTTGCCCGTCTTCAGGTACACCGGCGACGCGACCCGGACGATGTCGGGGGCCTCGTAGGTGCGGATGAAGCCGCCGGAGGACCGCGGATTGTCCACGTGCAGGTCCAGCGGGACCGACACGGCCTGCCGCAGCGCCGCGATCATCGGCAGCGTCAGGTCGCGCACCGGGTTGAAGCTGTTCGCGCCGAGCATCTCCAGCATCTGCGCCGACGCCGGGTTGCCCTGGCCGCAGTGCGCGGAGACCTTCAGGTGGATGCCGGCCGGCAGCTCGCCGGCGGTGCGCAGCCGTCCCAGCACCCACAGCAGGCCCTCGTCGTAGACGACGAACCCGCGCACGCCCAGGCCGATGCCGCGTTTGACGTCCTCGACGGCGCGCACGATCTGCTCCTGGCCGCGCAGCCGGTACCCGATCCGGGCGCCCTCGGGCGTCTGCGCCCCGGCGCCGATGTCGTTCGTGGCGCGGGGCCCCACCGACATCAGGATCTCGGCGCCGAACTCCTCGCCGAGCGCGACGTACTCGCCGATCTCGCGGGCCGTGTGCCGGTACATGCCGCGGGTCTCGGTGATCCGGTTGATGGTGAAGCCCCGGCGCCGGCTCTCCCGCAGCAGCCGTTCGGCGGCCTGCACCGAGTTCACCGTCGGCACCTCGATCCGGAAGTGCCCGCCGTCGGCGAAGACGGCGTCGGAGTCCGGTGTGAGCTGCGGGTCCCCGTCGGGCAGGCCCAGCCGGGCGAGCTGCCGGCGGGTCTGGTCGAAGAAGGCGGTCGTCGTCCTCACCTCGTCACCTCGATACCGAGTCGGTCGGCCATGCCCTCGACGATGTCCTCGGCGATGCGTATGGAGGTCGCGCGGTCGGCGTGCACGACCTGGACCTCGCCGAAGTTGCCGAGGTTGCCCCGGCAGGGCGGCAGGGCGTCGCCCTCGGGGAAGCGGACGGTGAGCGCGTGCAGGTGGTCGCCGTACTCCTCGGCCGCCCAGCCGAGGTCGGGTACCCGCTCCGGGGTGGGCACCCGCTCGGCGGCGCCGAACCAGCGGACCGTCGCGTACCCGTCGAAGACCGTCGGACCGCGCTCGATCCGCTCGTTCAGGTGGACCCGGACGAGCAGCTCGAAGATGTCCCCGCCGCCCGCGAGGCGGAACAGGTTCGGCAGGCAGGAGCCCATGATGCGGGGGTTGAGTTCGATCAGCCGGGGTGTGCCGTCCGCACCCAGCATGACCTCCACGTGAAAGACGCCGAGCCGCAGGCCGACGGCGCTCACCACGTCCTCCGCGAACCGCATCACCCGGTCGTGCTCCTCGGGCGAGATGCCCGCGGGGATCGTCGTACCGGTCTCCAGGGCCTCGTGCCGCTGCCAGGTGGACCGCTCGCTGACGGCCAGGCGCAGGAAGCGGCCGTGTACGAGGGCGATCTCGGCGGAGACGAAGCGTCCGCTCAGGTACTCCTCGACGAGGATCCCGGCCGCGTACGCGTCGTCCGCGGCGTCCGCGAGGACCTCCGCCAGCTGCCGCTCGTCCGCGACGACGTGGGCGCCCTCGCTGCCGGAACCCCTGGCCGGCTTGACGACGACGGGGTAACCGGTGGCGGCCGCGAACGCGGAGGCCTCCTGGAGGCCGCCGACCACCGCGTACCGGGTGGTGTCCACCCCGGCCGCCGCGAGGATCTCCCGGCAGCGGTTCTTCTGCTTGGCCGCCTCGGCGGCCCCGGCGTCGGTGAAGGGGACCCCGATCTCCTCGGCGATCCGCGCGACGGGCACCACGAGGGCGTCCACGGTGGCGACGAAGCCGTCGACCGGCCGCTCCCGGTGGACCTCCAGGACGCGGGAGCGCAGTGCCTCGGGGTCAGTGGCGTCCTTCAGGACGTGGACCCGGTCGACGAACCGCGCGTAGGGGGAGGCGTCGAAGTCGACGTTCTGCGCCTGCTCCATGAGCAGTGAGCGGATGAGCGTCACATGGTGACCGAGCCGCTTGGCCGCCTCGAACGCGGGGGCGTTCCCGGCCTTCCAGGTCACGAAGACCACGTGCCGGGCGGCGCCGGTGTCAGGGACCGCCGCGGGCGGGTGTGGGGGGTGCTGTCGGTCTCTCATCGTGTCTTCCTCGCGAAGCGCTGGCCGATGCGGACGAATCCCGGGACGGCGGTGCCGGGGGTGGGGATGAAGGAGATCGAACCGGCGAGGACGTTCTTCTCGGACATCGAGCTGAAACCCCCGGCGCCGGACAGCACCAGGTCGCCCTCGTCCAGGCGCAGCCACGCGCCGTCCCGCTGCCGCTCGGAGTAGGAGTAGCGCAGGTGCTCCGCGCCGCGGCGGACCTCGAGCCGGTATCCGTCGGAGGCGTACAGGCCGACGCAGTCGCCCAGTTCCATCTCGAAGGGGCGTCCGGTGCGGATGAGCCCCTCGCCGGTGAGGGAGCGCAGCAGGTCCTCGTACAGGCCGAAGGCCGGATAGGCGTTGGCGAGGAGCAGCAGGAAGGAGCGCTCCTCGGGGAAGATCTGGATGAAGTTGTGGTGGCCGCTGCCGTTGGAGTTGAAACCGAAGGCGGACGGTCCGAACATCAGCCAGCCCAGGCCCCAGGCATGCATGAAGTGGTGGCCCGGGACGGGGATCTGGGGGGTGCGCATCTGACGGGCCAGCTCGGCCGAGAGCAGGCGCTCACCGCCCGGCGCGACCCCGTCGTCGACGGCCAGCATCGCGATCCGCGCCAGCTCCTCCAGGGTGAGGCACACCGAGAACGAGCCGGCCGCGTCGTCGGCGATGGTCTGCGGCGGCGGGTCGTGGCGCAGGTAGCCCTCGACCCGCTCGGTCCACACGTAGCCGGGGGAGACGGAGCCGCCGTAGTGGCCGCCCTCGGTGAGGGCCTCGGGGATCTCCCGGATGCCGAGCGGGGTGAGTATCAGCTCGTTCACCGCACGGCGCCAGGGGATCCCGAGGAGCTTCTCGATCAGCGCGGCGACGATGGACGTCCCCACCGCCGAGTACGCGAACACCTCGCCCGGCTCGAACAGCTGGCCGTAGGAGGGCAGGGTGGCGAGGTAGCTGCCGAGGTCCGGCAGGCCGGTGTCGTGCCACACCTCGTACGAGTCGTCGACCCCGCTGGTGTGCGACAGCAGGTGCCGCAGGGTGACCTTGACGGTGCCCCCGTCGCGGCGCCGGAAGGCCTGCGGCAGCAGCTCGTCCAGCGGCTGATCGAGACCGAGCAGCCCGCGGTCGACCAGGCGCAGCGCGACGAAGGCCAGCATGGGCTTCGTGACGCAGGTGACCCGCTGGCGCGTGCCGGCCCCGTACGCGGCGCCCGACTCGGTGTCGCTCACGCCGTGGTAGGTCAGCTCCAGCGTGCCGTCGAGGAACACGGCGGCGCCGGCTCCCGGGACGCCGTGCCCGCGCGCGGACTCCCGCAGGGTGTCGGCGACGGCGCGCCGCCGCTCCGCCGGCCCCGTGGCCGTGCCGGTCCCCGACGCCTCCCGGCGGGTGCGGCGCAGCAGCGCGGCCTGCTCCGCCAGGGTGCGGTGGCGGTACACCTCGGCGACCCGGACGGGCCGGCCCGCCGCGTCGGACAGGCGCGCCGCCAGCAGCGTGGCGAGCAGTGAATGCCCGCCGACGGAGAAGAAGTCCAGGCCGGCGGAGACCTGCGTCAGGCCGAGGAGGTCGGCCCACACCCGCGCCACCTCGGCCTCGTCGGCGTCCTCGAAGGCGGTGGCGGACACGGCCCGCGGACCCCAGTCGACGTCCCGGGCGGCCAGCGTCTTGCGGTCGACCTTGCCGTTGGGCAGCCGCGGCAGCCGCTCCTCGACGATGATCCTGGCGGGCCGCATGTAGTGCGGCAGCTTGGACCGCAGATGGGCGCTCATCGCCTCGACGCTGACATCGGCGCTGACATCGGCGCCGTCCAGGCCCACGTAGCAGACCAGACGGGTGTCGTCGCCCGTCCGCAGGGCCAGGGCTGCGACGTCGCGCAGGCCCACGACCCCGCGCAGCGTCGCCTCGATCTCGCCGAGTTCGATCCTGAAGCCGCGCACCTTCACCTGGTTGTCCTTGCGGCCCAGGAAGCGGAGCTCGCCCTCCTCGGTCCAGCGGGCCAGGTCGCCGGTGCGGTACAGCCGTCCCCCGGGGACCTCGCCGAGGTGCGCCGGAGCGGGAACGAAGGAGGCCGCGGTGCGCTCGGCGTCGTTGATGTAACCGCCGGCCAGCCCGTCGCCGCCCAGGTGGAGCTCGCCGGTGGCACCCTGCGGCACGAGCCGGCCGAGCCCGTCCAGGAGATAGGCGACGGTGTTGTGGACGGGCACGCCGATGGTCGGGGCACCGTTGGCGGGGCCGGTGAAGCACTTCCAGGTCGAGTACGTGGTGTCCTCGGACGGCCCGTACAGGTTGTAGAGGCGCTCGACGCCGGTGGACGCGAAGGCCTCGGCGACCAGTTCCCGGGACAGCGGCTCACCGGCGACGTTCAGGACGCGGGTGGAGGCGGGCAGCGCGCCGCGCTGGAGCAGGACGTTCAGGGCGCTCGGGACGGTGTTGACGAGCGTCGGGCGCAGCCCTTCGTCCTCGGTGAGCGCGAGCACGTTGTCCACGACGACGACGCAGCCGCCCCGGGTGAGGGGGGCCCACAGCTCGTACACGGACAGGTCGAAGTTGAGCGAGGTGGAGAACAGCACCCGCTCCAGGTCCTCGGCCGCGTAGGTCTCCCGCGCCCAGGCCAGGAGCGCCACCACGTTGCGGTGGCTGACCACCACGCCCTTGGGCACGCCGGTGGAGCCCGAGGTGTGGATGAGGTGGGTGGTGGCGGACGGATCGACGATGACGCCCGGAGACCGGTCGTCCTCGGACTCGGCCTTCTCCCACAACTCCCGCCACGCGAGCGCCCGTGCGGTGGTGTCACCGAGCCACGCCGGGGCCTCCTCGCCGTCGTGGACGACCGCCGCCAGGTCGGCGGTGGCGGCGATGGCGCCGAGCCGGTCGGCGGGGTAGGCGGGATCGAGCGGTACGTAGGCGCAGCCCGCCTTGTGGACGGCGAGCAGCAGGACGACGCCGCGGTGCGTACGGGCCAGGGAGAGGCCGATCCGCGAGCCCGGGGGGATCGCGTGGGCGGCCAGCGCCCGCGCCAGCCGGTTGGCCCGCCGGTCGAGTTCGGCGTACGTCAGGACCTCGCCCTGCCACTCGACGGCGGGCGCGTCGGGGGTCCGGGCGGCCTGGGCCTCGACGAGTGCGTGCAGCGGTGTGGAGCGGTCGTAGGGGCGGGCCGTGTCGTTGAACCCGTGCAACAGGCGGTCGGTCTCCGGCCCGGACAGCAGCCGCAGTTCGCCCGCGGGCGCCTCGGGGCGGGCGGCCGCGTCCGCCAGCAGGGTGTCGAGGTTCGCGGCCATCCGCGCGACCAGCGCTCCGGGGAAGAGGGCACGGTCGTAGTGCAGGGTGAACAGCGGGCCGCCCGGCGCGGGCCGCGCCTCCAGCAGCAGCGCGAAGCCCTCGGGGACGGAGGCGGGCAGCGGGGTGGCGCCGTCGGACTCCAGGAAGCCCACGCGCAAGCCGTCGCCCAGGTCGGGCACCGCTGCGGGCTTGGCTTTCCGCGCGGCCGTCTCCCGTGCGGCCGTCTCCCGTGCGGCCGCTTCCCGGTACGCGGCGCCGAGCGCGAGCGCCAGCGCGGGCAGGGTCCGCTCCGGTGCCAGGAGGGAGCGGACGGCGACCGGCGTACCGTACCCGCCGCCCGCCCGGGCGAGCAGGATGTCGTCCTGGCCGCTGTAGCGGTGCACGAGCACGGCGAACGCCGCGTGCCACAGATCGGCGGCTCCGGCCCCGCCGGCCGTCGCTCCGGGCGGCAGGTCGGCGCCCGGCCAGGAGTGCGTACCCCGGCCCGCGTCGTCCGCGGCGCCCAACGCGGGCTCCCTTACGGGCAGTTGCAGGGCCTGCGGTGAGTCGGCGGAGATGTCGCCCACAGTGATTGGTCCCCTCGTTGCATTGCGTTCGCCGGCCGTACGCGGATATGCCGAATACGCGCACGGCGCAGAATTTCGGACCCGCGCGCCATTGTGTTGCGGCGGGCCGTTCACAGGTTGCGCTATATCACCGGGCCGGAATGTGAAAAGGCGGCGCGGTGGCGCGAAAAGGTGCGGAACAGGGAAAGGAAGGGTGGAAAAGGGAAATGTGAACAGGCGCTCAGGGGGCCGCCGCCCGCGAGCCGGGCGCGCCGCCGCTCACGCTCACGCCGCGACGGCGTCGGGAGCGGTCTTCCTGTCCCGCCGGGCCCAGTCGGCGACCGGCGGCATGGCGGCTCCGGCCAGCGCGAACCCGAGGGCCATGACCAGCCAGCCGAGGCTCCCGTGGTCGACGGCGAGCCAGGTCAGCAGCGCCGGAGCGATCATCTTGCCCAGGTCCGTACCCATGGCGTAGGTGCCCTGGTACTGGCCCTGGGCGTGTTCGGGCGCCAGCCCGAAGGACATGCCCCAACTGCCCGCGGACTGCCGGACCTCACCCAGTACGTGGGCCAGGGCGCCCAGGAACAGCAGGGCGCCGGCGACCGTCGCGGAGGTCCCGCCGCTGAACGAGAAGATGACGCAGGCGGCCGCGAGACACAGGGACCCGGATCGCGAGGCCCGGGCGGCCGCGCTCGGCTCGTCGGTCCCGCGAGCGGCCCGGACCTGCAGGAGGACCACGGCGACCGTGTTGGTCAGCAGGATCGCGGCGATCATCCAGCGCGGGGCGTGGGTGCGGTGCAGCACCCACAGCGGCAGGACGACGTCGAGCAGCAGGTTGTGCATGGACAGCAGCCCGTCCAGGACCACGAACGTCAGGTAGGGCCGGTCCCGCAGCACCGTCAGGGCCGGTCCGGGCCGGGCCGGCTGGGGTGCGACGGCGGGCAGCAGCAGGGTGAGCAGGCCCGTCGCCAGGTAGGTGGCGGCGTTGAAGGCGACGGCCGCCTTGTACGCCCATACCGAGTCGGCGGCCAGCAGCAGCCCCGCCAGGCCGGCGCCGACGGAGACGCTGACGTTGCTGGTGGCCCGTAGGTACGCGCGGACCGAGACCCGGTCCTGCGGCGGCACCAGACCGGCGACCATGGCCATCCGGGCGCTGCGGCTGGCGCTGTAGGCGACGGCCTGCGCGCTCAGCACCAGCAGGTACGTAGTGAACCCCTGCACCGCGAGCAGGGCCGCCGTCAGCGGCCCGAGGGCGATGAAGGACCAGATCTGCACCGAGCGGGGGCCGACGCGGTCGGCCAGGTGACCGGTCGGGGTGCTGACGAGAAGGGCGATGCCGGCGGCGACGCCGACACCGAGGGCGAACCGGCCGGGCGAGAGTCCGAGCACGGTGGTCGCGAAGATGGCGTTCAGCGCCATCCAGAGGCCCTGCCCCAGGGTGTGCACCAGGGTGATGCCGGTGAGGACGCGAGCCGGACCGGCGGGCGGGAGCATTCGGCTCAGCATCTGCCTGCCGCAACGCGGTCAGCGCGTATGGACGTCATGAACGTCATGATTCTTGATTGTGCGCACGTCAGGATCACTGACACGCCCCCACCCCTCGTTTAGCGCCGTTGCCAACGACAAGATTCGGGAAATTCCCCCGTGATCGGGGACCGAGATCGTCGGTCCCGCAGGCCTTATCGAAACTTGATCTCCATCGGGCTGTCCAGGAAATAGGCCTGTGACCCCGATCACATGCGCGAAATTGCCGCATCGGGTAAAGCCAGCAGAAAAACGGTGTGCGGAAATGGTCGGCGACCCTATGCCTACCGGCCGGTAGGCACTAAAGGGCGAGCCCCCGGCGTGACGGAGGCGTGCGGGCACAGGTGGGTGTCGTGCGCCCCGGTGGTGTGTGGGCGTACGCGCTCCCGGCGCATTCGGGCTGCCGTGCGAGCGCTCCGCCGGGAGCGGGAAGCAGCCCGCCGAAGTTCCCCAACTGGGGTCCGGGCGCGGGAGAGTGCGGTCTAGCGTGGGTATCCGGTGATCAACACCGGGCCCCGGGACCACTGGGGGCCGGGCCCCACGTACCGAGGACGCCGATGTCCGGACTCCGCGCCGCCCGCCACTCCCCGTCGAGACACGCCGCCACCGGACCCGGCCGGCTGATACGCCCCCAACTCGTCCGCGCGGCCGTCCTGCCCACCCTCGCCGCCGGGCTCAGCGGCGCCGCCGCGGTGATCTTCACCCTCCAGCTCGGCGGGGGCGCCGGTGCGCGCGACGTCCGGCTGTGGCCGGTCCTCACCGGCTGCGCCCTGCTCGTCGTCGGCGCGCTCGCCGCCGCCTTCCTCGGCGCCCAGCGCGCCGCCAAGACGGTCCGCGACCGCTGCGAATCCCTGCGCCGCTCCAGCGTGCGCGGCCGCCAGGAACTGCGGACGGCCGCCGAGCGGCTGGAACGCGGCGAGAGCCCCGGCCGGCCGGTGCGCGGCGGCCCCAGCGGTCCGCCGGCCGCCACCGACCCGGCCGGGGTGGACGAGTTCTGGCTGCTCGCGCAGGAGCTGCGGGGCGCCCGCGAACAGGCGCACACGACCCTGGTGCGGCTCGCCGTCCCGCCCGCCCCCAGCGACAGCGACCGCAAGGTCGAGGTGTTCGTCAACCTGGCCCGCCGCCTCCAGTCCCTCGTGCACCGCGAGATCGCCCTCCTCGACGACCTGGAAGACACCGTCGAGGACCCCGACCTGCTCAAGGAGCTCTTCCACGTCGACCACCTCGCCACCCGGATCCGCCGCCACGCCGAGAACCTCGCCGTCCTCGGCGGCTCCGCCTCGCGGCGCCAGTGGACCCGGCCCATCGACCTGAGCGAGGTGCTGCGCTCCTCCGTCGCGGAGGTCGAGCAGTACACCCGGGTCAAGGTCGTGCCCCCGGCGGGCGGCACGGTGCGCGGGCACGCCGTCGCCGACGTGGTGCACCTGCTGGCCGAACTCATCGAGAACGCCACGGTGTTCTCCGCCCCCGACACCGACGTGGTGGTACGGGCCGAGCGGGTCACGGCCGGCGTCGCCGTCGAGGTCGAGGACCGCGGGCTGGGCATGCCGCCCGCCGAGCAGCACCGGATGAACGCGCTCCTCGGCGATCCCGACCAGGTCAGCGTCCGGCACCTGCTGGCCGACGGGCGGATCGGCCTCTTCGTGGTCGCGGCGCTGGCCCGCCGCCATGGGGTCGCCGTCGAGCTGAAGTCCAACATCTACGGCGGGGTGCTCGCCGTGCTCGTCCTGCCCTGGTCCCTGCTGGGGGCCGAGGCCCCGGGCGCCGCCGACGCGGCCGGCGGGTCGCGGGCCACCTCGTGGGGGACCGGCGAGGGCGGCGCCATGCCCCCGCTGGAACCCGTACGCGTACCGGCGCCGGGCCCCTGGCCGGAGGGCGAACGGATGGGGGGCGGCCCGGCGCCCGGGCCCGCGCCCCGGCCGGACGCCGAGCCGCAGCGGTGGCCGGGTGACCCGGGGGAGCCTGCCCCGGCGCCCGAGCTGGTGCTGCCGCACCAGACGGTCCGGACCGCCGACAGCCCCCGTACGGCGGTCCCCCCGGCCAACCAGCCCCGTACGGCGGTCCCCCCAGCCGCCGAGCCCCGTACGGCGGTCCCCCCGGCCGCCGCCCCCCGTACCCCCGTCCCCCCCGACGCCGCCCCGTCGGCGGCAGGCCCCGACGACGGGGAGCGGCCGCCGCTGCCCCGTCGGCAGGCCCAGTACCACCTCGCGCCCCAGCTGCGCGAGGCGCCCGCCCCCCGGCGGGCCCCGGAAGCCGAACAGCCCCTTCACGACCCGGGTCTGATGGCGGCCTTCCAACGCGGCTTCGGACGCGCGCAGTCCGAGCCGCAGGCATGAACCGGGCCCCGTGCCCGCACCCCCCACCCCAGCAAGGAGCACAACCCCATGGCCGGCGAAGTGGCTACCCCCACCAGCACCCTCACGGACCTCTCCGACCTCGACTGGCTGCTCGGCGGCCTGGTCCAACGCGTCCCGTACACCCGCAGCGCGGTGCTGCTGACCGCCGACGGGCTCGTCACCTGCGTACACGGCCTCGACCCGGACAGCGCCGACCACATGGCCGCCCTGGCCTCCGGGCTCTACTCGCTGGGCCGCAGCGCCGGAGCCCGCTTCGGCGACGGGGCCGAGGTCCGGCAGGTGGTGGTGGAACTGGACACGGCCCTCGTCTTCGTCTCCGCGGCGGGCTCCGGGACCTGTCTGGCGGTGCTCGCGGACCGCGAGGCGGACGCCGGGGTGCTCGGCTACGAGATGGCGATGCTGGTCAAGAGCGTACGGCCGTACCTGGCCGCCCCGCCGCGCCGGCCCGCGCCCGCCGTCGACGCGGAGCGATGAGGGCCCGTACCCGGGGGGAGACCGGATCCGGCGCACCGCGCGACACGCCCTGGCTCGACGCCACGGCGGGCCGGGTGATGCGCCCGTACACCGCGAGCGGCGGCCGCACCCGGGCCGCCGTCCACCTCGACCTGCTCTCCGTGGTGACCGCCACCGGGCTGCGCCCGCGCGTGCCGCTCGGCGCCGAACACACCCTCGCGCTGCGGATCTGCGCGGGCGCGGCCGGGGTGAGCGTCGCCGAGGTGGCCGGACAGCTGCGGCTCCCGGCGGTGGTGGTGAAGGTGCTGCTGTCGGACCTGATGGAGTGCGGGTCCGTCTCGGTGCGGGCGCCCCGGTTCCCGGGCGGCAGCGGCTCGTTCGCCGACGACGACCAGACCCTGCTGCGGGCGGTGCTCGATGGCCTACGCCGGCGACTGTGACGCCCCGGTCCTGCCCGCGACCTTGAAGATCCTGGTCGCGGGCGGGTTCGGGGCGGGGAAGACCACCTTCGTGGGCGCGGTCAGCGAGATCGAGCCGCTGTGCACGGAGGAACTGCTGAGCGGACTCGGCGAGGGCCGCGACCCGCTCGACGGGGTCGGGACGAAGACGGCGACGACCGTCGCGCTGGACTTCGGCCGGCTCACCCTCGACGACCGGCACGTCCTCTACCTGTTCGGCACGCCGGGCCAGCAGCGCTTCTGGTTCCTGTGGGAGGAACTGTGCGCCGGCGCCCTCGGGGCGGTGGTGCTCGCCGACACCCGCCGGCTCGCCGACTGCTTCCCCGCCGTCGACTTCTTCGAGCGGCGCGGGATCGGGTTCCTCGTCGCCGTCAACGAGTTCGACGACTCCCACCGCTACACCGCCGAGGAGGTCCGCGAAGCCGTCGGACTCGGGCCGGGCGTACCCGTCGTACGGTGCGACGCGCGGCTGACCCGGTCCGGTACGGCCACCCTCGCGGCCCTCGTCCACCACCTGCTCACCACCGCCAGGCAAGCCCACTCGGATCCGGGGGAACCACCATGACCTACTACGAATCGACCGGCCACCTGCTCCTGACCCCGGTGGACCGGGAAGCCCCGGCGCGGGCCGTCCGGCTGCGCGAACTGGGCCTCGGGGAGCGGGTGGACGCGGAACTCGACGTCTTCGCGGCCCGGGTCGCGCGGACGCTGGGGGCCCCGCACGCCGGGGTCAACTTCGTCGGGGAGGAACGGCAGTTCTTCGCCGGTCTGCACCACGGCGCGGGCGCCGCGCAGGGCGGGTACCCGGCGCGGGTCCTGCCCCGGGACCACGGCTACTGCCCGCACGTGGTGGTGCGGCGCCGGGCGCTGGTGCTGGAGGACGTACGGGACTTCGCGCGCTTCGCGCCGAACGCGGTCGTGGACGAGAGCGGGATCCGCTCCTACCTGGGGGCGCCGCTCACCGACCGGCGGGGCATCGTCCTCGGCACGGTGTGCGCGGTGGACGTGGTACCGAGGCGCTGGGGGACGCACGGCCTGACCACGGTCAAGGCACTCGCCGCGGAACTGGTGGCGCTGCTCCAGCGGCGCGAGGACGGGCCCGCCTGACGGCGCCGGGCGGCGGTGCGGGCGGGGGCTCCGGAGCCGCCCCCGCCCCGTCCCCGGGCACTCAGCGCAGGAACCCGGTGATCCGCTGCCGCAGCGAGGCCGGGTCCAGGCCGTGCGCGGCGACGTGCTCCTCCATCGTGCCGAACCGGCGCAGCTCGGCCCGCCCCACCCCCAGCGGCAGGATCCGGTGCGGGACCTCCCTCAAAGCCTGCCCGGCGGCGGTCGCGGAGGTGCCGGCCAGGTACGGCTCGACCAGGACGACGTCCGGCGCGGCGCGCCCGGCGGCGGCGCGCAGGGCCGCGTCGTCGAACGGGCGCACGGTGGCCGCGTAGAGAACGGTGACGTCGAGGCCCTCGGTCGCGGTGAGGACGTGGTCGAGCAGCGGCCCGACGGCGATCACGACGCCGGCGCGTCCCTCGCGCACCGTCTGAAAGCCGAGGCCGAGGCCGAGGCCGGGGCCGGCGCCGACCGGCCGGGGCGCGGCGTTCGACTGCTGGCTGAGCCGGACGTACACCTTGTCGTCCCCGGCGGCGTACGCGTGGCGCAGCAGCGCCTCGGCCTCGTCGGGGTGGCCGGGTACGTGGACCGTCCAGCCGTCGAGTGTGTCCAGCAGCGTCACGTCACCCGGTGCCATGTGGGTGAACCCGCCGGCCGGCCAGTCGTAGCTGGCGGCGGCGCTGACCAGGACCCCGCCCGTCCCCTGGTGCCCGAAGTCCAGCTTGACCTGCTCGAAGGGGCGCTCGACGAGGAAGCTGGCGAAGGTGTGGAGCACCGGCCGCAGACCGGTGAGGGCCAGCCCGCCGCCCACGCCGAGGAGCAGCTGCTCGCGGATCCCCACGTTGATCACCCGGTCCGGGTGCCGCTCCTGGGCGGGCCGGAAGGCGTCCATGGTGATCTCGGCGAGCACCAGGGCCAGCCGGTGGTCCTCGTCGAGCAGACGCGAGGTGACCGAGACGAACCGTTCGCGCATGGTGTCCGTGGTGTCCATGACGTCCCCTCCTCAGAACTTCTTCTCGACGCGGGCGACGACGGCGTGCGGCCGGCCCGGATGCGGCGCGGTGAAGGCGGCGTGCAGCGCCCGGTGGTCGCGGCTGTCGACGGTCAGCGCCGTCCAGCCCGAGGCCTCGAAGCGGGAGGCGATCCCGCCGGGCCAGCCGTGGGTGGCGGAGTCGTTGTCGATCACCAGGGTGTGCAGCCGCTCCAGCCCGGCCGCTCCGGCGTACGCGATCGCCTCGTGATTGCTGCCCTCGTCGAGTTCGGCGTCCCCGATGAGCACCCACACGGCGGGGTCGTCCAGCCCCTGGGCGCGGAGCCCGAGCGCACTCCCGACGGCGAGCGGCAGCCCGTGCCCGAGCGAGCCGCTGGCGATCTCGACGCCGGGCACCAGGGTCCGGTCGGGGTGGTGGCCGAGGGGGGAGTCGTAGGACCCGAAACCGCTGAGCCACTCGACGGGGAAGAACCCCTTCGCGGCGAGCACGGCGTAGTACGCCATCGGCCCGTGCCCCTTGGAGAGCAGGAACCGGTCCCGCCCCGGGTCCCCGGCGGTCCCGGGCGTGACGCGCAGCACCCGGTCGTAGAGCACCCAGAGCGCGTCGAGCGTGGAGGTGGCGGCCGGCCCGTGCTTCTCGGCCCCTGTCATGAGCGCGATCAGCCGGCCCAGGTCCTCGAAACGGAGATCCGTATCAGCGGTCATCTGTGTCATACCGCGACGATGCTTCCTCAAGTCCACTTGAGGTCAACCCCCGACCCGCACCCGAAACCGCGCGCGACCACCCCAGGAAGTGCGGTATTGTTCTCGTGCTGGTCCGACCAGGGGAAACCCCAGGTCAACGGACCATCGGGACGTGGCGCAGCTTGGTAGCGCACTTGACTGGGGGTCAAGGGGTCGCAGGTTCAAATCCTGTCGTCCCGACTCGAAAGAGTCGAGGTCAGGGGCCGTTTTGGAGCAATCCAAAACGGCCCCTTGATCGTTTTGGGGACCAGTTGGGGACCAGGACGGTCAGTGCGGGTCAGATCGCGGTGACGGCCGTGACTGGCAGCGAACGAGGTGCACGGAGCACCATGAGGTGCGCAGACAGCGCGGCACCGGCTGCGGTGATCTGGCCGGCGTCGGGGTGCAGGTAGCGCTGAGTGGTGGTCAGCGAGCCGTGCCCGGCGATCTTGCGCAGGACGTGGAGCGGCACGCCGGCGTCGGCGAACCAGGTCAGTCCGGTGTGGCGCAGGTCGTGCCGTCGGAGGTGTTCGAAGCCGAGTTCCGTGACGACGTCGTCCCAGTGAGTGGCGTCGCGCAGGACGGCGGTGGAGATGCGACCGCCACGCGGTCCGAAGAAGATCCGGGCATCGGGGTCATTGCCCACGGCCAGCAGCCGCTGGGCGACCATCGGCCGTACTTCTTCGATGAGGGGTACCTTGCGGGCGCGCTTTCCCTTGGTGGCCTTGTCGACGAGCCCGCCTTGGGCGGGGGTGGTCTGCCGTCGTACGGTCCAGATCCAGTTGTCGGTGTCGATGTCCTTGACGCGGACTCCGGATACCTCGCCGATGCGGGCTGCTGTGGATGCGGCGAAAGTGACGACGTCGCCCCAGCCCTGGTATTGGCCGTATGAGCGAGCGACCAGGGCTTTGGCGAGGGCCTGGAGGGTCTCCCAGTCCGGCAGGGCCAGCGCGCGCGGGTCGTTCAGTTCGTCCTCGACCTGCTGGTACTGGCGCTGCCAGCCGCTGACCCGGGCAGGGTTGACCTTGATGAGCCCGTCGCGAACGGCCTGTTCCATGACGCGAACGAGGACGGCGATGGTGTTCTTCACGGTGGAGCGGCTGAGCTCGTCTGCGATCCACCGGTAGACGGTGCGGTCCACGGCGCCGTTGGTGATCATCCGAACCGGCAGGTGCCCGAGGGAGGGCACTACGCGCAGACGCCAACCGGCCATATAGGGGTCGAGCGTCTTGAGTTCCAGCCCCCGGAGTGCCAGGTCCATGTTCGCGGTGCCGTAGTCGGCCAGCGGCATGGTGGCAAGCGACGGGTTGATGCCGGCCTGGGCGGCCTCGACCAGGGCCGAGATCCACTCCTGAGCTTCATCCTCGGTCTCCTTGGCCTCGGAGACGGACTTGCGGGACTTGGTCTCGGGATCCCACCAGCGCACGCGTGCCCGGTAGGGCGAAGGGCGATTGGGCCGGTACTCAACATCAGCGGTGAGACGGACCCCGATCGGAACAGCTTCGACAGCGGCGGCGGGTGTCGCTATCGCCATGTCAGGCCGCCTGTTCAGGGTCGACGCGGCGACTGCGCAGCCAGTGCTCGACGTCAATCTCGCTGTAGAGGGTGACGCGATCGGACACAGGGACGAACGGCGGCCCTTGTAGGGGTCGGGACGTGCGCCAGCGACGTAGCGTGGAGGGATCGACGTTCAAGATGCGCGCGAGCTCGTCGGTCGTGAGCCATTGGCCGGTAACCAGAGCAGGGGAAACGTTTCGTCCGCTCTTTGCGGATTCCTGGGATGACATGGGGTCCTTGCGATGGCGCAGAGCGCCGATCGGGCGAGTCGGTGCAAGAAGCAGGTCGGTCACGCTCCCTGGGCGGAGGAATGGTGGGACGACGACCATAGGGGGAACATTTGAAAAGTCCAGCGAAAAGCGACCGAGTTCGCACACGGAGAACAACTCCTCCGGCGGTGCGTTCGGCTTAAAGGCCCATCCGAGGCGTGGGTTGCTCTCGAGGGTCCGCGGCTCACCGAGCGGTCACTGCGCCCAACCGGGACGATTTCGCCCTGAGGTGGACGGCGCGCAGCCTCCCTTGTGATGTGGCGCGGTGGTTGGCTCGCCCCAAAGAGCTCTGGGGCCGCGGCGCTCCCGTAGCAGGACAGCGCTAGGGAATATGAGATCGAAGCTGTGTCATTGGGCGGCAGATGCCTTTCGGATAGGGGCAGGGGAGTGGCGGTGGAGTCTCGATCATCTACACGATCCCCGGTTTCGGAAACCGGGGATCTTCAGCTATATTCCGCCGTGCATCGGCTGCCAAGTCGGGTGAATTCACCAACCGTCAGGCATGGCGTCGGCCGCAGGAGCATTGGGTGATGTGGCTCAAGTCCCGGTAGTTCACTACCTGGGGTCACGAGCACCACTTGAGGTCGGGCTCCTGGGAGCGAGGGCGCACTGTCGTTCCGTGGCTAGGGCCCGAAACGATGGTCGACGGTGGAGGGCCTCAGAACTTGGGCTCTGCCGACGGCGCGCTTGCGAGCGACTGCAAGCCGTTGCCAGCCCAGCGCTGGCGGTGGTGGCGTACGTACCGGGAGTCGATGAAATGCCACCGGTGTAGGTTGATCCTTTTCCCGTGCTGGCCCGTCACGGTGTCGACGATCGTGAGGTCGTCGGTCAGGACCCGTGCTCCCGCGTCGAAGAGGACATGGCAGGTCGGGCAGAGACACAGGAGGTTCTCGACTACGTCGGGGCCGTTGTCCTCTCTGGCTCGGATATGGGCCGCTTCGCTGTATCGACGGCGCGGGGAGGGCAGGGCCAGGACTGCGGCGCACATCTGGCACCGGTCCTGGTACCACTGCTTGATCTTGCGCACAGCGCTGCTGCCAGTCGGCATCTGACTCCTGTGCGTGCCTCTGCCGGGCGGCCGCCACTTTTCGGACTCGGGCCCTTTTGCGTGAATCGGAGAGGCTTCTCCCTCAGGTGCTGACACGTTGAAGAGCCGGTCGTCCAGCTGCTTGACGACCGGTTCCACCATGCTGCGGTCAATGGCAGCGAGGTGCGCAGTGTCCAGGACGGCACGGCGTGCGAGTGACCAGGCGGACTCGATGTGGGCGCTGTGGATGGCGGTGCGTTCGGTCGCCGCGAGCGTTCCGGCGATGCGGGAGACGTGATCGTCGATTCGGAGGTAGAAGTCGGCGTGGTTCTCGGGCAGGGCGGCGTCCCAGCTGCACTCGGCCTCGCGGATCACCTGCCACTGCCGCCTTGCGCGAGGGGCGTAGGTCAGCACCGGCCGGGTGTTGTAGGCCCAGCCGTACGCCGCTGCCAGCTCGTGCCGCCAACTGCCCGACGCCGAGTGGGCGCGTAGGACGGGCGCTGACCGCCGGGCGAAGTGCAGGACGCGGGAGTAGGTGGCAGCGTCTGTGGAAAGGAAGCCCCGCCACTCGCTTGCGGACAAGTCCCACAGGGAACCGAAGTGTGGTGGATCGAGTCTCCTGGCCGCCCGGTAGCGGCCGATACCCCGCGTGGGCAGGGCGTGTCGCCCGTCCCACGCCTGTCGCAAGTGCCCTTCCAGCGACGTGCTGATTCTCGAACTGCCGCGACCTGATGTGAATGGCGAACCGGTCAGGAGGAAGGTGGGCGTGCCGACGCCGGCGTTCTCCGCCCGGCGGGTGGTGTGGGAGGCCGCGCTGAGCAGCTTCTGGTCCGTTACGTCGTGGTGGACTGCCAACGGGGCGGGTCCGTTGAGGAGCCGGTGGAGGAGGTGATGCAGCGCGTCGGCGTCGAACACATCAGGAGACACGAGAGACGTCCAGACAGCCACCGGGGCGTCCGGCCATGAACTGACCGAGACCGCGGGGGCGACTGCCGTAGACCACCAGCTGATTGCCGCCACGTAGAGGTCCGCTGGATCCACTCCTGCCGAGCAGGCCTCGGCCTGAGCCATCTCCCCCAGCGGCCCTTGGTAGACGATCTCGCCATCCGTCATTGGCAAACCCCCATCTCGGCAACGTCGCCTGCAGCATTGCCGTGCCCGTGCGGATTCTGTCCGATGGCTCTGACAGCGGCCATGGGAGGGCCAGCGCTGGCAGCGAAATCTTCCCGCAGGCGGTATTAGCGAGCACATCGGTGAACGGGCGAGCGAACCTCGTCAGTGAGCCGTGGCGCGCGCTGCGTATCTGGTCTGGACGTGCTGCAGGAAAGAGTGCGTGTACTGGGTCAGCGGCCGGTGCTCGCTCTCGTCGATCACGAGGGCTGTCAGGTAGTGGTCAGGTCCTCCTCGTACGGCCTCGATGGGCATGGACACGCGAAGGTTGGGCCAGTAGCGGCCGTGAGCGAAGCCCGACGCGGCATTCCAGGAGGCGGTGACCTTGCCCGGTGTAAGGCCGACGCCGTCGGCCGCCTCCGCGATCAGTACCCCCGACTGCGGCTTGGCGAGCTTGCCCCGGATGCCGAGTGAGAGGGCCAGGGCGTCTATCTCCTGGACTCGTTCGCGTCCCGTCTTGCCACCGTTGACCGGCAGGTGGTCCGTGGCCTCTTCGTGCTGAGCCCGGTTGCGCATGTCCTCTCGCCACAGGCGCAGTGTCCGCAGACGCCGCTGGGCGCGATCGCTGTTGGCGCCCAGGAGCCAGGCAGCCGTGGCGAAGTTCTCCAGGGCGCCGCGCAGGAGAGTCCACGGGCTTGTCGGATCTACTTCGCCGTGCTGCACGAGCCTACGCAGCGCGTCCGCGTGTGCCACTCCTGCGGTGAAGGAGTTGCGGATCAGCACCGACGCCGAGTACGGGCCCAACGGTGCGTCGTCCGACGCGAGGCTGCTCGATACCTGCGGCGCCGGCAGCTGCCGGTAGGCGCTCACCCCTCGCAGGCCCTCGATGTCCGCGAACAGCGGTTGAAGGTAGGCGTACTTGAATGCAGGCGGTGTCATGGCCGACAGGGTAGAGCTGGCCACTGACACTCAGTGCGCCCCCGGCTGACGCAGGGCTCTCGCCGGAGCAGGGCGGGCTGGTGAGCGGTGGTCGCGCCGCGGTGGTGTCCTGGCATGGACGAAGATGCCCGCCGATTTCGCTCTGCCCCCGGGGTGCTCCGCCCAGCCTGCAAGGCGGCTCGCCCGTGTGTCCGCGCGGCTGGGCACTTCTCGGTCTCTACGCCGCGGTACAGCTCAGTCCGGTCCCGTGCATGGCCGGAGCCAGCTTGATCCTGGCCGCCGCCACCGCGTCCGCCGCGGCAACGGCAACGGCCACGCTCCCTGCTGGCACTGAACCCATCGCGCCGAGCTACGGGCAAGGCGCGATGAGGCAGGCTCGGCGCTGGTCTGGGGCGAGGCGCGCAGCAGGGAGTGAGGTAAGGATGCTCAGTGCTGACGGTGGACGATGTCCGTGGGGTTGATGGACAGGTAGGTTTCCGGCGTCGTGGCTTCCAGAGTGCTGGGGGAGTGGGCGAAGTCCGGGCTCACGCCAAGACGCTCCCTCCAGGGGCCGCTCTGGGAGTCGGTGAAGGCATGGCGGACCGCGCGCTCGATGTGCGGCCTCGCATCCTCCTGTCGTTCGCGGTACTCGCGTCGGGCAGCCATCGCACGCTCG
Source organism: Streptomyces sp. NPDC102258 (assembly GCF_055584685.1). Lineage (NCBI taxonomy): Bacteria > Bacillati > Actinomycetota > Actinomycetes > Kitasatosporales > Streptomycetaceae > Streptomyces > Streptomyces sp. NPDC102258. Next base: position 9,313 of record NZ_JBVJLO010000015.1, on the reverse strand, counting down.
TCGATCTCCCCTTCACGAAGGTTGACGTCGACGTGGTCCTCGGCGCGCAGCCCGGGTGTCCGCGCGGCGATGTCCCGGTCGGCCCAGAGAAGTGTTTCGCAGGCGGCGTAGAGCCGTTGTGACATGCCGAGGGTGACATCCGTGCCGGGGACACGCGCGGTGAGGAAGCTCTCCAGGCCCACCTCCTGCGCTCCTTCTTCGGAGGGGGACTCACTCCGTTCACGGAGGGCGTCGCGCCGAGCGCGGGTCGCCTGGTCGTCTTCCATGAGTGTGAGCAGGCCCGACGCACGGCGGCGCTCCGTGCGTTCCCGGGCGACGGGTACCAGGCGCAGCTGCGCGACCGAGGCGATTTCCACGGCGCGTAGGGCCATGAAGAGGAGCATCTGGGAGCGGGCGACATCCAGCAGGGTGGCGCCGCTCTCGTCTTCGTCGAGGCTTGCCTCCGCCGATTGCGGCCCCGCTTGAGAAGGGTTCGCGCTGGTCAGTGAGCCGGAGGGAGTGTCGGGCTGCCCTGGGTGGTGTTCATGGCGGATCGTGACGAACAGGTCGTTTCTCGGGCTCACGTGACGTCTGAGGCCCGTTCCGCACAGGACTAGACGGTGGTCCAGTCCGTGAGGGTGGACCACAGTGCAACCGCCTTGAAGCTGTTCCCAGCCGCGATCGAGCCGGCCGGGCCGTATGTCGCCGCCCTTGGCCTCGATCAGCCAGTACCGGCTCTCGGGTTGGTGCCGCCCCCAGAGGTCGGGCCGCGGATTCTTCTGGCCCTTGACCGGCTTCGTCTTCTGTGCGGCGTCGGTGATCCCCTTGGGCCACTTGTCCTCGATGTGCCAGGTCTGGCTCAGGCCCATCAGGGAACGGCAGGCCCATTCGGCCATGGTCATGCCCATCCGGTAGCTGAACGCCCCGCGGGCACTGGACTCCGTGCCTTCCTGCAGGACGATGTTCGCGGTCAGGCGGCGGCCGGCGTTGTAGTCGTGGAGGCGGGGGCCGTCATGGAGGTCCATGTAGGTCTCCATCGGCGCTATTCGGGCTGAGATCTCCCGCGCCGCGTAGTGCGGGCGGTCAAGCCAGGGAGAAAGATCACGGCCGACGTCGATGGCCGCCTTGAGGATCTCCCGCCACGTCGTGGTCGGCAGGTACCACCCGTCCTTACCGGGGAAGCCTGTCCCTTCCCAGGCGGCGAGATCGTCCTGGCGCCATTCGCCCTTGGTCCGCCCGCCCGGTCCGTCACGGAAGAGGACCGGTATGTCGATGGCGTCGGCGTAGAGCAGGGGCGGCTGGTCAAGCTTGTTCTTCGAAGGCACGAGGCCACTCTGCCATCCGCCCTGCGGCCCGCATCTCACTGGTTGTGCCGTCTCATTCCCGGGCGGCTCACCATTGCATTGAGGCATCCAGACCGGAGCCGAACCCCGCGCTGGTACGTCGCAAAACAGGAACAGGTGCGCGCGGCCTGAAGCCCCGAATCCCCGCGAAGTCGACCTGGACGCCTTGGCCGTTCCGTTCGCGGGGAAGGAACCCGTGGACGTGATGCTCTTCCAGCAGCTGTCTTTCGGAGGAGGCGGGGCAGAGCAAGGGAGTTGATGAGCGTACGTGACTATATGGGTCAGCCGATGTACTCCTCCATGAGCTTGGCCAGGTGCAGCAGCAGCGGCAGGCGCGTGGGGGTGTCCGTGTGGAGGTGGCACCGGCGCAGGTTGTTCACATACGCGGCCAGGTCGGCGGCACGGTCCCGAGGCTGCCGGAACGAGACGTGGATTTCGAGGGAGGTGGGGTTGGCGCCGTGACGGGTGGCGTTCTGGTCCTCACCCGCGTACTTGGAGACGGTCTTGGGGAGCTGGTGGGTGTCAGACCGCGGGTTGATCGCCAGGAAGGTGTGATCGTTCCACGGGACGACGCCGGAGTACCTGCCCCACTCCTTATACGGCAGGTCGGTTGCAGCGGGAGCGGCTTCCGGGCACAGCTTTTCATCGGTAGCCGCGTCGATTGGGGTGTCGTCGGCGAGGACGTCGGGCTCGTCCTCGAGATTGGCGCCGAAGGCCAGAGGAATCTCATAAGGCTCTTCGTTGACGCGGACGATGCGTAGCCCAGGGAGGTCATTCGGTTGGCGTCCCGCAGTTAGGTGCGGGTTGGCGCACTCTTCGCCGGGGAGCCGGAACGCGTCCGGGTTGATGTGCGGGTTCTGCAGCCACGGCCACACCTCCTTGTTGCGCAGAGTCTGGGCGCGGGCGAGGAAGAGCCGCTCCGTGTGGCAGTCGAGCGCGAGTGCCTGGGTGATGAAGTCGGCAAGCTGGGCCCGGTCCCGTCGCCGCATCCGCCCTCGTCCAGACGTGAGCGCTCGGGGAAGCTCCTCGAGGGGCATGGGTGCTTCCTGTGGATGGCTTGCTGACACGACTAGTTGAGCGGTCGTGTTTCCCTCGGTGTCCATCCGCAGCACGAAGGGGATCATCCACGAGCCCGAGTAGGCGATGTGCACGGTGGCCAGCTCGAAGTTCCCCGTGACGCCGAGGGGCGCGGGCAGGCGGGGCAGATGTCCAAGCGAGCGCAGCAGGTCCTTCACCGATGAGGCGGCGCGCTGCACGTCCTCGCAGCGGATGTCGCTGTCCTCGAAGGGCTTCAACCCCGCACTCTTTGCGTTGGGCTTCGGCGAGGCCGTGACCGGGTGCAGACATTGCACGTGCCGGTTTAGCTGCGGCAGGTTGTGCTTCAGGAACCGCTTGGGATCGTCTTCTCCGGCCATGGCGAAGTAGACGGGCTTATCGATCTCCACGAGGGCGCCGATGATGCGGTCGGCTTCGGGGAATTCCTCGCGCACGGCTTCGGCACGCTGCTCTCGCACCAGCTTCCGGTGTGCCTTGCGGGCTTCTGCCTCCGCCTGCGCCGGCGGCCTGGCCAAGCCTGAGACGAGGGTTCCCGGGTTGCGAAGCAGCAGTGTGATCTTGGTGGGCCCGGCGTAGTCGTGGACGCCGGGCTCGGCGGTGCGTTCACCGAGGTGCTGGTAGTTCAGGAGCCTGGTGAGCGCAAGGTGCACCGCTTTATAGGTCTTCGGGGCGCAATGCCAGAGTTCAATGCGATATTCGGCGTCTTGGCGTGCAGGGGTGAGCCGGGGAGGTCGGCGTTGCGGTGTCTTTTCCAGGGCGGAGAGGGGGTCGAATCCGAGTTCCGCCAGCGGTTCCTTGAGGTGTTCAAAGAGGGTGAGGTGGTCGATGGGTTGGAGGCCGGTATCTGCGGGGTGGCCGTGCGTGTTGAATGCCGGTGGCTCGTCGGAGAGGTCGGTTCGGGTGATGTAGGTGTAGCCGTTGGCGTGCAACAGCATGGCGATGGGGTTATCCGCGTCACGATCGTTGCGGGTGATGCCGGCGGCGTGGCGCGGCTCGGCGCGGACCTCATCAGGGTTGGGATAGTGGCGGCTGGAGGGGAGCGAGGGCAGGATCCGGGCGATGCCTGGCTGCCAGTGCCACCGCATGTCCTCCTTCTTGCCCGTGACCGTTACCGGTGCGCGGAGCAGCATGGGACGCTCGATGTCGCGCAGTGCGCCCTTGGGTAGGTAGAGCAGGATGGTTGCTGCCGGTGGGCCTTCACCGCGACGTGGGATGTAGGCCGGCTGAGCACCGCCGAAACGGGCGATGTGCGGCACGGCCCGGAGGATGAGTCGGTCGTCGTGGGGCATGGAGACCACACGCAGTGCGGTCCGGTGGGTCCACAGCCCGTAGGCCTCGTCGTCGTTGAGTTCTCGGGGTGGCCAGCTGTAGATGCTGCGTTCGCCGCGGTCGGTCAGGGGGCCGAGTACGGAGAAGCCCTTGGCGGTGTGTCCGGGCAGCGCGAGCTTGGAGTCCACCCAGCGGCCGGCGATGTAGGTGGCAAGCAGGGAGAACGTGCGGGCGTGTGGGATCGCTGTTCCGTTGACGGCGCGGCCCCGGGCCAGCAGGTCGACTTCGCTCTGGGTCCATTCCAGGGGCATGGCTCGCTTGACGAGGGTGGGCCAGTCGACGTCGTCTTGGTGTGGCGCGACGTGTGTGGTAATCCAGAATTCCAGCGCGAGTTGAAGCGGGAGGTCGTTGTGGGGCTGGTGAAGAGCGTGCAGCCAGGGGCCGTCTTCCAGGCGGCTTTCGACCGAGAGGATGGCCGGCTCCACCTGCTCGACCAGCTCGCGCAAGGCGTAGGTCGGCAGATAAGGCGAGCGTGCCTTCGGGTTGCTGTTCCAAGCGCGCTGAATCCGGGCCAACAGGCCCGGAGGGAAGATCGCCGTGTGTACGGTGACGGGAAGTTCGGCGCGGGGACGTGCCGCGAACCCTGGCGTGATGATGTGGTCGTAGCGAGGCGGCGGCGACGGCTTCTTAGCGGTCTCAGCTTCGGCGTTGTCGGCTTCGTTCATGTGCGCTATCCCCAGTCGATGGTGTCGAGGAGGTGCCCCAGCAGCTCCCACACGGCGGTATAGATCTGGTGGTTGAGGCGTGCGTCTGCGTCGGCCGCGGGTCCCGGGTCGGTGAGCATCCGGTGGGTGAGCTCTCGGCAGGCGACCAGCACGCTGGTGCGTTCGGTGTCAGGCGTCGTGTCGCGTGGATCTGCCGCACGTGGGGCGAATGCCGCGTCAAGGAGGTAGACCTGGACCGGCACGTTGCCGCGCAGTCCTCGCCCCGTGGTCTGGTACAGGGTGGATCCCTGGTCCGTCACGAAGGCGTCGCGGAGGTAGTCGTCCTTCATGGAGCGGAAGTTCAGGGGGCGTCCCATCATCGTGGCCCAGGTGCTGCGGGCCCCGTAGGCGAGCTTCCTCATCTCGTGTGCCGCATCGGCGGCGGGATCGTCGCAGCGGATGGGATCCAACAACCGGTGCATCGCCTGGGAGTTGAGGACCGCGAGGGGGAAGGAGAGATCGGTCGGCGGCGGGTGAAGACGCGCCAGGTAGAAGATGGCTTGGATCGCCGCGACTCCCTGCTTGTTGAGCATGTTGTGGCCGCGGCCGGCAGAGCCCTCAGCCGCCGCCATCACGTCGGCATCGGTGCTGGGAAAGGCAGAGATGCGCCGGTGGTTGAGGCCGTAGAGCCCGGGAGCCTGGCGGTCGGGTACGACATGCACAGCGCGCACTGATGTCCGGGTGTTCATGTAGTGGGCGCTGGTGGCCGCGTCCTCAGTGCTCAGCACCACGAACAGAGCCCTGCGACGGTCAGGGGCGCAGCCTTGAAGTACTTGCTCCAGCAGGGATTGGGCCGCCCCCGGGTCAGGGGTACAGACCGCATCAGTCATGGCCCGTACAGCGGCCTGGCGCGCGCTGCGCCCCCCGGCCCCCGAGACGAAGATGCCGCGTTCGTGACCGGGGCGCCGGCGGGGCCGGGTGTAGAACCGGCTTTCCCGGATCGCCGCGGCGCAATCGGCGGGCTCCCGCAGGATCAGGGTGGGGAGGATGTTGATGTGGTAGCGGGCGGACAGCGGGTTGTAGCTTGTCGCGGACGACAACAGCACATGCGGGCCTTCAATCCCCTCGCACGCGAGCATGTCGTGCAGGTGGTAGAGCAGCCACCGTCCGACTCCCCTCAGCCACAACAGGTCCAGTGATCCTCCGACTTGTTTGAGGTCAGGCGTCCATTGGAGGGCCATCATGTTGCCCATCGGCTGCTCCGGTACAACCGCGAGCAGCTCCGGCTTGGGCTGGTGGGCCATCAGGTTGTTCGTGTCTTCCACGGACATGAGCGCTCGGAGGGATTCCTGCATGGTGGAGAGTTCGAACACGGTGGTCGTGACGCGTGCGCTCCAGCAGCCTGCGATCAGGAGTCGGGCGAGCTCGCCCAGACGGTCTCCCGGGTGGGGCATGCCCTCGGGGATGTGGTGCGTGAGCCAGTCCTGGGCTACCTCCTCGGCGTTCGCCTCGGTGTTGTAACCGGAGGTCATGGTGTCGATCAGTGACTTCAGACCAGGGGGAGGTGAGCCGAAGGGGTCTTGGATGAGTCGGGAGAAATGAGCTTGGAAGTATTCCTCGGCCCGTTCCCACAGGTCCGAATGCTGTTGTTCCTCGACCCGGCTGGTGATGCCGTGCAGGGCCCGGGCGAGCTGCATGAGCAGCGTGTGCCCGCTGAAGGGACCGTCCGTGGTCACCTCGGCCAACAGCTCCTTGCTCGCGTCCCGGCCCTCTTGTCCTTCAGCGGAAGGCCCCATGAGCAAGGGCAGCAAGCCGGCCAGGGCCTGGGCGTGATATGTCGCGTACTGCTGATAGCGACGCCCCTGCCGATCGGCCATCGGCCGGTACCACGTGCGCGCCAGCCCCTCGTGCCAGGCCACCGCAATACGGCTGCTCCAGCCCTCAGGACTGGTCAATGGCTCGTGGTGCATGAACTTCTTGTCGAACTGCGTCATCACCTGGTCGGCCTCGTCAGCCACGACGAGGTCGAGCTCGTGCTGAGCGGGAATGATCCACTGCGTGTTGTACGAGGCGGGCTCCGCCCTGCTGGCGAGAAGGGCGGCAGGGGTGGCCACCCACACCTGAGCACTCGGGACACCCCGCACGGCTGCCTGCGCCGGACACACAGCGAGCAGAGGGCAATCGACCACCTGCGCACGCTTTCCTGTCGTGTCGACACGGAGCTCGTCACGACAGGGGCGCTCGTTCAGCGTAAGGGGCTGGGCCACGGGACCGGAGGGTTCGAGAAGGCTTTCCAGCAGGCAGATGTCGGTCGTGAAGTCGGCCGCCTCGTCGTGTCCGTCTGGGAAGGGCGGCATTTGGCCGCTATCAGGAACGTAGAGGAGATCGTCCCAGTAGCGCGCGATGTGCATCTGACGGTTCGTGTGGCCGATCAGCGGAACGGCGTCGATGCCCAGGGCGTGGAAGAACCTGACCTTGTCCAGGGCGTTCCCGACGGATGAGACCAGGTAGCCGACCTTGAGCCCGCGATCGGTGCAGATCTTGACCAGAACGTCGTTGAAGGTCGTCTTGCCGGAGTTCATCAGGCCGACGACGTGCGCGATGCCGTCGATGGCGAAGATGCCAAGGCCCTCGGTCAGGCTGCCTGCCTCGCGGTCCGTGCGAGAAAAGACCATCCTCTCCACCCGGCCAGTGAAGTTCTGCGTGCAGTAGCGCTCGCTGCCGCTGAGCCGTTGGTCCATCTCCTTGGCGGCTTGACGGAGATCGTCCTCCGTGAGCTGCGGGAACGGGCGCCTGGTCCTGTTGCTCTTCGGCTCCAAACGAGGTTCAGGCGGGGCTTCGTCCAGCCAGCCGGGAATCCGGAGCCGGACGATGCTGCCGTCTGCCCGCTTGAACCGCACCCTCATCCCTGGGGACGCCGGCTCATGGGCCTTCTCCAGTCTGTAGGCCACGGGCGCCGACATCGCATCCTGGTACGCCTGCTCCCGCTCCGGAAGCTTGGAGCTCCCCCGCCGGCGAAACACGCTGCCGTGAACCACCCGCGTCCCGGCGTCCTGGTCGAGTTCGAACAACCGCAGATGAGCGGGGACCTTGCAGTAGTCGTTGAGGCGCAGCCTCCACTGCCCACCGCGCGCCGTGGGCCCCATGCGGCGACGCACGTTGCGCACCACGGTCTCAGTGTCGGCACCCGGCAGGGCATACCCGTCGAGCAACTTGCGCAGCAGGGTGGCCGGCTCACCGGGCGCGTACTCCGACAAGAAGTACAGCCCGAGTTCCACGCGGAAGAATTCACGGACCGGCAGGAATTCAACGGCCTCGGCCACGCCTGACGAGGACGCTTTGTTCTCCAGCCCCTCCAGCCAGCCTTCGGTCTCACGCGTCACCGGGATCGACGCCCGTCGCGAGCCAGCGCAGCGGCGACAAAGGCCACCTCGCTCATGATCTCCACACCCTGGACACGCCCTTGCAGCGATGTGGCGAGGTCGTCGATGTAACCAGGCTGCTCGAAGCGGTGCTGCGCGATCACGAGGATCCGCCGCTGAGACACGGCGCGCGGATTCCAGCGGAACGAGCGCCCCAGAAGTGTGGCGCTGGCGTGATCCTTGACGTCAGCAGCCCACCATTCACCGAAGCCCATCTTCCCGGTGTTCTCGAAGTCGATTGCCGCATCCACCGCGTCCATGCCCCACCAGGGGTGCAGGCGCTCTCCGAAGGCTGGCTCCAGGGCCGCGAAGATGCGCTGCTCCGCCAGACCAGGATCGTGGAAGAATCGGCGAACCGCCCGGTTCTGTACAAAATACTCCGACATCGTCTCCACGGTGCGGACAATAGGCTCCCCGGTGCAGCCCGATGTGCCGCAGCCGCAGCGGTCGGTGAGCAGGTTGCCGCAGCCGTCACAGAAGCTCAGTACGATGGCGCCGTTTGCTGGAAGAGCCCTGTAGCACTGCGTGAACCAGCGCTTGACCCACGGCTGCCCATTGGCGTCCTTGGCGGGGAACGCCCGAATCAGCCCCAGCAGGTCGATGTCGGAGGCCACCGCATATTTCGTCAGGAAGCCTCGGAGGTGAACGTAGTTGTTCTGTACCTCATGCTCGGTCTGCCCGTTCCGATCGGCCACAGTGATCATGAGCTCGTAACACCGATTCTCCACCAGCTCCGCTTCGGGGTCCTTGGACAGGAGAAGCTGCGCAGCTTGCTCGGTGAAGGCAGACGGCCTGCCGTTCTCGATCAGAAGCAGCTCGAAGTCGCTCTGGGCGACACGCAGAGCGAGGGGCCAATCCTTGAGGGGGACTCGACACCAGCGAAAGACATCCGCATGTGAGGTCAGCTCACGGCATCCATCCTCCAGCGCCCTCCACAGCAGGCGCCTCACACCGGCAGTCCATGCCGAAGGGAACCCCACGGGGTCCGCTGATGGCTGAGGGGAACTCCACAGAGCCTTCTGCTGGTTGGCGTGGATCCCGGCCAGACCCGCTGCCAACAACTCGAGCGTCATGTAGTCGTCGACCAGGTCCGGCGACACCTGTTGCAGGCGTGACAGTCGTGCCGGGTCTCCCGGCAGCGTTACATGGGTGACCAACAGAACCCCTAACTGATCACTGGCGGCAACAGAAGATAGCAGAGGGTAGTCGGTGAGGTTTGGTGGCGAGATGGGCGGCGTTTGGTCTTTCGTGGCTGACCTGCCGAGACCCGGGCTCGATGACCGGTGAGGCTGCCATGGCGGCTGCGTACGTGCCGGGTGGCAGGGAGGTGGTTGACCGCGTGGTGTGATCTGATGAGTGCAGTGCCACTCGTGGGTTGTTGCTGTCCTGCGGGTCCATGCGGGTCATCACTGACGCCGACGGCCGACTGGCGATCGTCGTGACGTGTCTGATGCCCGGTCGGCTTTGCTCGAGCCTCCGTTCACTGAGCGTTTTCAGCGTGGTCACTGATCGAGTGACGCCGGTGAGGTTGAGGTGAGGG
>NZ_JBVJLO010000014.1:0-201239 GCF_055584685.1 Streptomyces sp. NPDC102258 | reverse complement strand
GGGCCAGCCCCCGGACCCCCGCGCCTCAAACGCCGGCGGGGCTGATTTTTGCCGGTCGGGGCTTGGATTGTGCCGGCCAATGTCGGCAACCCCAGCCTCGCCGGCGTTTGAGGCGCGGGCGCGGAGCGCCGTGTGGTGACGGGCGCCGGATGAGGCCGCGGGCGCGGAGTAACGCGGGGTGAACGGCACCGGAATCGGGGTGGGGCGGCGGAGGGTTACGCCTCCGGTTCGCCGAAGCGGGAGAGGGCCAGGGCGCCGGTCACGGCCACCGCGAAGCCGAGGACGGCCAGCCAGGCGAGGCCCTCGCGGGGGCGGTCGCCGAGGCAGGCCACGCCCACCACCGCCGGGCCGATCGTCTCGCCGAGCACCAGCCCCGCCGTCGCCGCCGTCACCGACCCCCGCTGCAACGCCGAGGTCAGCAACAGGAACGCCGCCGCCCCGCCCAGCAGCAGCGCGTACAGCGCCGGGTTGCCCAACTCCCGCCACGACAGGGTGTCGATGAGCCGGACGGCCACCTCCACCACCCCGAAGCCCGTCCCCGCCGCCAGCCCCAGCACCAGCGCCCGCGAGCGGTCCGGCAGCCGCCCCGCCACCACCCCCACCAGCAGCACCAGCCCCGCCACCGCCAGCAACCCCAGCTTCAGCGCGAGCGAGCCCGTCCCGGTCCCCTCCTCCCCGGAGGCCAGCCCCAGCATCAGCAGCCCCGCGCACACCACCCCCACCGCGCCCCACTCCAGCCGCGAGAGCCGCACCCGCAGCAGCCGCGCCGCGACCACCGCCGTCACCGCGAGGCTGGCCGCCAGCGCCGCGCCGACCGCGTAGATCGGCACGTGCCGCAGGGCGATGATCTGGAGGACGAAGCCGACCGCGTCCAGCCCCAGCCCGGCCACGTACCGCCACTGCCGCAGCGCCCGCAGGAACAGCGCGGTGTCGACCCCCGACCCGGTCCCCGGCTCCGCCGCCCGCGCCGCCATGGCCTGCAACACCGACGCCGTACCGAAACAGACGGCCGCACCCAGCGCGCAAAGCATCCCAATCAGCACGAACCGACTGTAGGCCCCGACCGGCGTCCCCACCCGTGACAAGGGTGTGACTACGGCCCGATTCCCTCCCCCCGCGTCCCGTTCTAGTCTGTCGGCCATGGACAGCAGTACGACCGGACACCCGAAGAGCGCCCCCCGCCGCCGCATGCGCTCCAGCGCCGTCGCCCTCGGCGGGATGGGCCTGCTCGCCGCCACCCTCGTGGCGTGCGGCAGCAGCGACGAGCCGGACAAGCGCTGCGCCTCGCGCTCCTCCCTGAACCACCTGAACATGAAGGAGTGCAAGAGCGGCGGCTCCGGCGCCTACTACTACGGAGGCACCGTCAGCAAGGGCAAGGTGAGCGGCGGCAGCTTCGACAAGTCCGCCGTCACCCGCGGCGGCATCGGCGGCGGCAGCCACTCCGGTTCCTCCGGCGGCTGAGCGCCCGGATGCAGCGGCACACCATCGAGCCCCGCCCCGACTGGCAGAAGACCGTCGAGGAGCAGGGGCTCATCTACCCCCTGACCCGCTACCCGGACGACTCCCTGCGCCCCTACTGGGACGAGAGCGCGTACTACTCCTTCACCCTCCCGGAGGTCGAGGCGCTGGAGGGCGTCGTCGAGGAGCTGCACGCCATGTGCCTGGCCGCGGCGGCCCACATCGTCGAGCACGACCGCTTCGCCGACCTCGGCATCACCGACCCGAAGCTGGCCGCGCTGATCGCCGAGTCCTGGCACCGGCGCGCCGAACAGCCCTCCCTCTACGGCCGTTTCGACCTGCGCTACGACGGTGACGGCCCGGCCAAACTGCTGGAGTACAACGCCGACACCCCCACCTCCCTGGTGGAGGCGGCCAGTCCGCAGTGGTTCTGGATGGAGGAGCGCTTCCCCGGCGCCGACCAGTGGAACTCCCTGCACGAGCGGCTCGTGGAGGCCTGGCGCCGGCAGGCGGAACTGCTGCCCCCCGGCCCGCTGCACTTCGCGCACTCCGAGACCGACGAGCTCGGCGAGGACCTGATGACGGTGGCCTACCTCCAGGAGACCGCCGAACAGGCCGGCCTGGACACGCACGCCCTGTCCGTGGAGCAGATCGGCTGGGACAGCCTCTCGGGCCGGTTCGTGGACGAGAAGCTCCGCTTCATCCGGGCCTGTTTCAAGCTCTACCCCTGGGAGTGGCTCGCCGAGGACGCCTTCGGCCCGCAGGTCCTCGGCACCTACGACCACGGCGGCGGCTCCGGCAGCACGGTGTGGATCGAGCCGCTGTGGAAGATGCTGCTGGCCAACAAGGCGCTGCTGGCGATCCTGTGGGAGCTCTTCCCCGAGCACCCGAACCTGCTGCCCGCCTACCTCGACGGCCCGCGCGAACTCGCCGAGCCCGGTTCGCGCGGTTACGCGGCCAAGCCGCTGCTGGGCCGCGAGGGCGCCGGGGTCACCCTCCACGGGCCGGACGGGGACGACGGCCCCTTCGTCCCGGCCGAGGGGGAGACGTACGTCTTCCAGGCGCTCGCCCCGCTGCCCGACTTCGACGGCAACCGCGTCGTGCTCGGCGCGTGGGTGGTCGAGGAGGAGGCGGCGGGGCTGGGCATCAGGGAATCGGCGGGGCCGGTCACGGACGAGTACGCCCGCTTCCTGCCCCACGTCATCCTCTAGAGCCCCTGGCCCCCCGCCCCCCGCCCCGTGCGCTACGCCAGCACCTGCCGCAGCCGGTCCAGGCCCCAGTCCAGGTCCTCCTTGCTGATCACCAGCGGCGGGGCGATGCGGATGGTCGACCCGTGGGTGTCCTTCACCAGCACCCCGAGCTCCATCAGCTTCTCGGAGATCTCCCGGCCCGTGCCCCGGGACGGGTCGATGTCGACGCCCGCCCACAGCCCGCGCCCGCGTACGGCGGTCACCGCGCCGCCGCCGACCATCAGGTTCAGTTCCCGGTGCAGGTGGTCGCCGAGCTCGGCGGCGCGCTGCTGGTACTCGCCCGTGCGCAGCATCGCGATGACCTCCAGGGCGACGGCGCAGGCCAGCGGGTTGCCGCCGAAGGTGGATCCGTGCTCGCCCGGCCGGAACACCCCGAGCACGTCCCGGTCGGCGACCACGGCGGAGACGGGGACGACCCCGCCGCCCAGGGCCTTGCCCAGCACGTACACGTCGGGGACGACCCCCTCGTGGTCGCAGGCGAAGGTGGCGCCGGTGCGGCCGAGGCCCGACTGGATCTCGTCCGCGATGAAGAGCACGTTCCGCTCGCGCGTCAGTTCCCGTACGCCCGCCAGGTAGCCGGCGGGCGGCACCAGGACCCCGGCCTCGCCCTGGACCGGCTCCAGCAGGACGGCCACGGTGTTCTCGGTGACGGCGTGCGAGAGCGCGGTGAGGTCCCCGTACGGGACGATCTCGAAGCCGGGCGTGTAGGGACCGAAGTGGTCGCGGGCGTCGTGGTCCGTGGAGAAGGACACGATGGTGGTGGTGCGGCCGTGGAAGTTGTCGGCGGCGACCACGATCTTCGCGTGCCCGTCCGGCACGCCCTTGACCTCGTAGCCCCACTTGCGGGCCGTCTTGACCGCCGTCTCGACGGCCTCCGCGCCGGTGTTCATGGGCAGCACCATCTCCTTGCCGCACAGCTCGGCGAGCTGGGCGCAGAAGTCGGCGAAGCGGTCGTGGTGGAAGGCGCGGGAGGTGAGGGTGACGCGTTCCAGCTGCTCGTGGGCGGCGTCGAGCAGACGGCGGTTGCCGTGGCCGAAGTTGAGCGCCGAGTACCCGGCGAGCATGTCGAGATAGCGGCGGCCCTCCACGTCGGTCATCCACGCGCCCTCCGCCGTACGCACGACGACGGGCAGGGGGTGGTAGGTGTGCGCGCTGTGCTCGTCGCCTGCGCGGATGGCATCAGCAGTTGTCGACACGGGGTCTCCGATCGTCCGTCTGGCCGGTGACGTGGATGGCGTCCTTTCTATCGTCGCTCGGAACCGGGACGGAGAAACCTTTCCACCGGCGCGCCCTCCGGAGCGGCGCGGGCCCGCTAGGGTGGGCGGTACGCACGGCGACTGGCGCACGGAGAACGAACTCCGGGGAAGCCGCGCGCGCACGACGACCGCACACAGGGCCGCTCGCCTGGGCCTCGCGGGGACGAGAGACGACATCGACCCCGGAGGAACCGCCATGAGCGCACACCACCGTCACCCCGCCCTGCTGGCCACCGATCCCGAACTGGCCTCCTTCGTCGCCGCCGAGGAGGACCTCCAGGCGCGGACGCTGCGGCTGATCCCCAGTGAGAACTACGTGTCCGCCGCCGTGCTGGAGGCCTCCGGCACGGTGCTGCAGAACAAGTACAGCGAGGGCTACCCGGGCCGCCGCTACTACGAGGGCCAGCAGAACATCGACCGCGTCGAGGCCCTCGCGGTCGAGCGGGCCAAGGGCCTGTTCGGGGTGGACCACGCGAACGTCCAGCCGTACTCCGGCTCCCCGGCCAACCTGGCCGTCTACCTCGCCTTCGCGAAGCCCGGCGACACGGTGATGGGCATGGCCCTGCCGATGGGCGGGCACCTCACCCACGGCTGGGGCGTCTCGGCGACCGGCTCCTGGTTCCGGGGCGTGCAGTACGGGGTGCGGCCCGAGGACGGCCGCGTCGACTACGACGCGGTGCGCGAGCTGGCCCTCGCCGAGCGCCCGAAGATCATCTTCTGTGGTGGTACGGCCCTGCCGCGCACCATCGACTTCGCCGCCTTCGCCTCGATCGCCGAGGAGGCCGGCGCGGTCCTCGTCGCGGACGTCGCCCACATCGCGGGCCTGATCGCGGGCGGCGCCCACCCGTCCCCGGTGGGCCACGTCGACGTGGTCTCGACGACGACCCACAAGACCCTGCGCGGGCCGCGCGGCGCGATGCTGATGTGCCGCGAGGAGCACGCGAAGGCCCTCGACAAGGCGGTCTTCCCCGGCCTCCAGGGCGGCCCCCACAACCAGACGACGGCCGGGATCGCGGTCGCGCTGCACGAGGCGGCGCAGCCGGCGTTCACGGCGTACGCGCACGCGGTCGTCGCCAACGCGAAGGCGCTGGCCGCAGCGCTGCTGGAGCGGGGCTTCGACCTGGTGTCGGGCGGCACCGACAACCACCTGATCCTGATCGACCTCACCTCGCGCGGGGTGCCGGGGAAGATCGCGGCGAAGGCCCTGGACCGGGCGGGGATCGTCGTGAACTACAACACGGTGCCCTTCGACCCGCGCAAGCCCTTCGACCCGTCCGGCATCCGCATCGGCACCCCGTCGCTCACCTCCCGCGGGCTCGGCGTCGCGCACATGCCGGCCGTCGCGGAGTGGATCTCCCGGGCGGTGGACGCGGCGGCGAAGGGCGACGAGACGGCCCTCACCGCGGTCCGCGCCGAGGTCGCCGAGCTGATGGCCGCCTTCCCGGCCCCGGGGCTGCCGCTGTAACCCGGGGAGCCCGGGGAAACCCGGGGAACCCGGGGGTTCCGGCCGCCCCGCTACCGCCCGGTACCCCTGCGGGGCCCGGGCGGGGGGCGGGGCCGGCCCCGGACATTCCGGCCGGCGGCGGGCACGGGCCCGCCCCGGCACCTGAGAGAATGGGGCCATGGCTTCTGATCGTCCTCGCGCGCTCTCCGGCATCCAGCCCACCTCCGGCTCGTTCCACCTCGGGAACTACCTCGGAGCCATCCGCCAGTACGTCGCCCTGCAGGAGACGCACGACGCCTTCTACATGGTGGTCGACCTGCACGCGATCACCATGCCGCAGGATCCCAAGGACCTGCGCGCGAACACCCGCCTCTCCGCGGCGCAGCTCCTCGCGGCCGGCCTGGACCCCGAGCGGTGCACGCTCTTCATCCAGAGCCACGTGCCGGAGCACGCCCAGCTCGGCTGGGTCATGAACTGCATCACCGGCTTCGGCGAGGCCAGCCGGATGACCCAGTTCAAGGACAAGTCCGCGAAGTCGGGCGCCAACAACGCCACCGTCGGCCTGTTCACGTACCCGATCCTCCAGGTCGCGGACATCCTCCTCTACCAGGCGAACGCCGTCCCGGTCGGCGAGGACCAGCGCCAGCACATCGAGCTGACCCGCGACCTCGCGGAGCGCTTCAACCAGCGCTTCGGCCAGACCTTCACCCTGCCGGCCGCGCACATCGTCAAGGAGGTCGCGAAGATCTACGACCTCCAGGACCCGACGATCAAGATGTCGAAGTCCGCGTCCTCCCCCAAGGGCCTGATCAACCTCCTCGACGAGCCCAAGGTCACCGAGAAGAAGATCAAGAGCGCGGTCACCGACACCGAGGCCGAGGTCCGCTTCGACACCGAGCACAAGCCCGGCGTCAGCAACCTGCTCACGATCTACTCCACCCTCACGGGCGAGAGCGTCCCCGCGCTGGAGGCGAAGTACGAGGGCAAGGGCTACGGCGCGCTCAAGACCGACCTGGCCGGCGTGATGGTCGACTTCGTCACACCCTTCAAGCAGCGCACCCAGGAGTACCTGGACGACCCGGAGACCCTGGACTCCCTGCTGGCCAAGGGCGCGGAGAAGGCCCGGGCCGTCGCCGCCGAGACCCTGGCCCAGGCCTACGACCACCTCGGCTTCCTGCCCGCCAAGCACTGACGGACAAAGGCCCCTGGCGGCCGAGGGGGTGCCGGCGCCACACTGATGCGGCAGCACCCGCCACCCAGACGGAGGAGAGACACGTGGGGACCGTAACGCTCGGCGTTTCGATCGCGGTCCCGGAGCCGTACGGCAGCCAGCTCCAGGGGCTGCGCGCCGGCTTCGGGGACGCCGCCGCGCACGGCATCCCCACGCACGTCACCCTCGTACCGCCCACCGAGGTGGAGGCGGACCGGCTGCCCGGGATCCGCGCCCACCTGGCCGAGGTCGCCGGGGCCTTCCGCTCCTTCCCGATGCGGCTGGCGGGGACGGGAACCTTCCGGCCCCTCTCGCCGGTCGTCTTCGTCCAGCTCGTCGAGGGCGCCCCGGACTGCACCCGCCTCCAGGGGCGGGTCCGCGACCCCGAGGGACCGCTCGACCGCGAGCTGGCGTTCCCGTACCACCCGCACGTCACGGTCGCCCACGGGATCTCCGAGGAGGCGATGGACCGGGCCTACGCCGAGCTCGCGGAGTACGCCGCCGCCTGGCTGTGCGAGGGCTTCGCGCTCTACGAGCAGGGCTCGGACGGCGTCTGGCGCAAGCTGCGCGAGTACCCCTTCGGCACCGGCGCGGCCGGCGTCCCCGCACAGTCCCCGCCGGCCGCGGGTACGGCGGCCCGCCGCTCCTGACGCAGCGGCCGCAGGGCCCGGACGGCACGGAACCGGAGCCCGCGCAGGACCAGGGTGTGGAACGGGCGGTCCGCGGGGCGCGCATCGGAAAAAGTCACAAACGACGACCGTAGTCCCGGCAACCGGTAATCCCGGCTATTTCGGGCAGCTCATTTACGGTGACTTCCATGGACTGGCTGACGAAACTCCCGCTGATCGGACCGCTGGTGTCGGCGGCCATGCGGACCCACGCCTACCGCTCCTACGAGCGGCTCGAACGCGTGCACTGGGCCCGGCTCGCCGCCGCCATCACCTTCATCAGCTTCCTCGCGCTCTTCCCGCTGTTCACGGTCGGCATCGCCGTCGGCGCGGCGCTGCTCAGCACGGACCAGCTCGACCGGCTCCAGAAGAACCTCGCCGAGCAGATCCCCGGCATCTCCGACCAGCTCGACCTGGACGGGCTCGCCGCCAACGCCGGCACCGTCGGCCTCGTCGCGGGCGCCCTGCTGCTCTTCACCGGCATCGGCTGGGTCGGCTCCATGCGGGACTGCCTGCGCGCCGTGTGGGACAAGGACGACGAGGACGAGGGCAACCCGGTGGTGCGCAAGGGCAAGGACGGCCTGGTCCTGCTCGGCCTCGGCGGCGCGGGCCTCGCCTCGGCCACCGCGTCGATCGTCGGCTCCAGCGCGGTCGGCAAGTTCGGCCAACTCCTCGGCGTCCCGCGCGAGGGGGCGGGCGGCGCGCTGCTGCGCGCGGCCGCCTTCCTCGTCGGGGTGCTCGCCGCGTTCCTGCTGCTCCTGTACGTCCTGACGCTGCTGCCCGGGGTCGAACCGCCGCGGGGCCGGCTGATCCAGGCCGCGCTGATCGGCGCGGCGGGCTTCGAGCTGCTGAAGCTGCTGCTGAGCGGCTACATCCGGGAGGTCGCGAGCAAGAGCATGTACGGGGCCTTCGGGGTGCCGATCGCGCTGCTGCTGTGGATCAACTTCACGGCGAAGCTGCTGCTGTTCTGCGCGGCCTGGACGGCGACGCGGGACGGGGCGGACGCGGAGGGCGAGGGGGGCGGTGCGGCTGCCGAGGCCGCCGGTGCCGGTGCCGGTGCCGAGGCCGGTGCGGGCGGCGCCCATGCGGGCGGCGCCGGTGCGCGGGGCCCCGAACCGGAACCCGCGCCCGGGCCGGACCCCGCCCCGGGAGACCCCGCCCGTCAGCCCCGTCAGCCCCGTCGGCTCCCTTAGCCCCGCTCGCCGCGCCGGCCGCGCGGCCAGCGGCGGTTGACCGCGAAGAGCCCGCCCGCCAGGACGGCCGCCGCCCCGCCCGCGATGCCGAACGCCGTGCCGATGCCGCTGCTGCCGGAGTCGTCGCCGCCGCTCGCCGACGGCTCCTTCGCGTGCGAGCGCGCGGGCGAGCCGAGGGAGGTGGTGTCGGCGCTCTTCGGCGGCACCAGTTCGCCCACCGGCTTGACCTTCCCGGCCGCCGCGAAGCCCCAGTCGAAGAGCTGGGCGGTCTCCTCGTACACGGAGTTCACCCCACCGGTGTCCGGGTTCATCACCGTGACCAGCAGCTTCTTGTCACCGCGCTGGGCGGCGCCGGTGAAGGTGGAGCCGGCCATGGTGGTGTTGCCGTTCTTCACCCCGGCGATGCCCTTGTACGGGCTGATGCCGCCCGCGCCCGTCATCAGCCGGTTGGTGTTCTGGATCTCGAAGTACTCGCGCGGCTTCCCCTCCTCCTGGCGGCCGGGGAACTTCGCCTCCGCCGTGCCGCAGTACTCGCGGAAGTCCTGCTTCTGCAGGCCGGAGCGGGCGATGAGGGTGAGGTCGTACGCGCTCGACACCTGCTCCGGGGCGTCGTAGCCGTCCGGGGAGATCACGTGGGTGTCCAGCGCCTGGAGTTCCTCGGCGTGCGCCTGCATGTCCTTGACGGTCTTGTCGATACCGCCGTTCATGGCCGCGAGCACGTGCACGGCGTCGTTCCCGGAGCGCAGGAACACGCCCAGCCAGAGGTCGTGGACGGAGTACTCCATCTCCTCCTTGACGCCCACCAGGCTGCTGCCGGCGCCGACGCCGGACATGTCCTGCTCGGAGACCCGGTGCACCTGGTCCTTGGGCAGGGTCGGCAGCACGGTGTCCGCGAACAGCATCTTCATGGTGGAAGCGGGGGGCAGCCGCCAGTGGGCGTTGTGCGCGGCGAGGACCGCGCCCGTCTCGGCGTCCGCCACGATCCACGACCGGCCGCTGAGGTTCGCGGGCAGGGCCGGGGCGCCAGGCAGCAGGTTCACCTGCGTTCCCGGCTGGCCGAGCGTGGCTCCGCCGACGGTCGACATCGAGGCGGGCGGCGCGGGGGCTTGCGGCGGCCGGGCCTTCCCGTCCGCCGCGGGGGGCGGCGTCGGCGCGGCGTGCGCGGGCGGCACGAGCACCGCTGGGACCAGCAGCGCGGCGGAGAGGACCGTCAGCGCGGTCTTTTTAGCAGACACGCAGGTGAACGTACATCCCGATCGGCTGTCCGCCCTCCCGGACCGGCCATCCGTGGAGAACCACCGCCGGTACGGCCCACCCGGACGCGTCCGTCCTGGGGACGAATCCGATACTGGGGACATGAAACTCAGCCGCACCGCCTCCTGGTTCCTGCTCGCCTTCGGAGTGTGGAGCTGGTTCATCTGGACAACCTTCGTTAGGAACCTGTGGGCGAACGGCAGCGGCCTGTCCTTCGACACGGCCGGTGATCCCACTGCGTACTTCTGGGTCCACCTTCTCCTCGCGGTGACGTCCTTTCTCCTGGGGACGGCCGTTGGAGTGATCGGGTTGCGCGGGGTGCGGGCTCTGCGGCGTGCATCACGATGACCGTCGTCGTGGTCGTGGTGGCGGTCGTCGCCGTACTGGTCCTGCTGGTGCTGGTGCACCGGTGGCTGTGGGTCCGGCTGGTCCGTGACACCACCCGCGCGGGTGGCGCGGCCCGCCGGACGGGTACCGCCCTGGCCTTCGCGCTGCCGCTGCTGGCCCTGGCGGCGCTGACCGCGGGGCGGGCCGGGGCGCCGTTCTGGCTGGAGCGGCTGGTGGCGTGGCCGGGGTTCATGTGGCTGGCCGTCCTGCTGTACCTGAGCCTGGCGATGCTGGTGGCCGAGCCGGTCCGCCGCCTGTGGCTGCGCCGGCTGCCGGCCGTTCCGCCGGGGCCGGACGACGCGGCCCCCGGCTCGGCTCCGCAGGCGCCGGAGGGGCCGGCGAGCGCGGGCCCGGCGGTACCGGCCGGCGCGGCCGCTCCCGGCGCGGCGCCGGCCGGCCCGGCGGGGGCCGGTTCTGTGGCCCCCGCCCCGGTGGAGCCCCGGCCGGCCCCGGCCGCCGCCCCGCCCGCGGGCGGGGTCTCCCGGCGGGTGTTCGTGGCGCGGGCCGTCGGCGGGGCGGCGGTGGCCGCCGCGGCCGTCACCGTCGGCACGGGCACCTACGGGGTGCTGCGCGGGCCCCGCGTCAAGCGGGTGCGGGCGCCGCTCGCGCGGCTGCCGCGGGCCGCGCACGGGTTCCGGATCGCCGTCGTCAGCGACGTCCACCTGGGCCCGATCCTCGGCCGCGCCCACACCCAGCGGATCGTCGACACCGTCAACCGCACGCAGCCCGACCTCATCGCCGTCGTCGGCGACCTCGTCGACGGCAGCGTCCACGACCTCGGCCCCGCCGCCGAGCCGCTGCGCCTGCTCCGCTCGCGCCTGGGCTCGTACTTCGTCACCGGGAACCACGAGTACTTCTCCGGCGCCCGGCAGTGGGTCGACCACGTCCGCGAGCTCGGTCTGATCCCGCTGGAGAACGCCCGCCGCGAGCTGCCCCACTTCGATCTCGCCGGGGTCAACGACGTGCAGGGGGAGAGCGAGGGCCACGGCCCCGACTTCGGGGCGGCCCTCGGCGGCCGCGACCGTTCCCGTACCGCCGTGCTCCTCGCCCACCAGCCGGTCGTCATCCACGACGCCGTCCGCCACGGCGTGGACCTCCAGCTGTCCGGCCACACCCACGGCGGCCAGCTGTGGCCCGGCAACTACGTGGCCGAGCTCGCCAACCCGACCGTCGCGGGCCTGGAGCGCTACGGCGACACCCAGCTCTACGTGTCCCGCGGAGCCGGCGCGTGGGGCCCGCCGGTGCGGGTCGGTGCCCCGTCCGACATCACGGTGGTGGAACTCGCCTCATACCAGGCCTGACCCGGCCCCACCGGGGCATCACGACCCTTCCCGTGGCTGATTTTCCGTGATTGGGTGACCGATAGTCCGATAGCCGGACACCTGGTTCGAATAGCGGGGTTCAGGGGATGCGGTCTGTCCGCTCGAAGATCATCGCGGCCGGTCTGGTCCTCAGCGCCGCGGGCGTCGGCGCCTGGCAGCTGCTGCCCGCCGGCGACGACGGGCGCGGCGCGATCCGCGTCGGCACCACCGACGTGGTCTCCGCGCTCGACCCGGCCGGGGCCTACGACGCCGGTTCCTGGGCCCTGTTCAGCAACGTCTACCAGTCGCTGCTGACCATCAAGTCCGGCTCCGACACCCCCGTCCCGGACGCCGCCTCCTCCTGCAAGTTCATCGGGCAGAAGCTCACCACGTACCAGTGCGAGCTGCGCCCCGACCTGACCTTTCCCGGCGGCCGCCCGGTCACCGCCGACGACGTGAAGTTCTCGTTCGACCGCATCAAGCGGATCAACTCCGACCAGGGCCCGAGCCCGCTCTTCAACACCCTGGAATCGGTCAAGGCCGACGGCCGCACCGTCACCTTCAACCTCTCCGCGCGCGACGCCACCTTCCCCTTCAAGATCGCGACGGGCGCCGCCTCGATCGTCGACAAGGACACGTACCCGGCCACCGCGCTGCGCACGGAGGCCAAGGCCGACGGCACCGGCCCGTACCTGCTGGGCGCCTACAAGGCCTCCGGCTCCGCCGAGCTCAGGCCCAACCCGGCGTACAAGGGCCAGGCGAAGCCGGCCCGGGCGCGGGTCACCGTCCGCTACTACAAGGACTCGGCGCAGCTGGACCAGGCCTGGCGCGACCACCAGGTGGAGGTCGCGCACCGCGACATGCCCCCCGCCATCCTCGCCGGGCTCAACCCGGGCCTGGCGGACGTCCGCTACCAGGCCTCCGGCGGCACGGAGACCCGTAGCGTCGTCTTCAACGTGCGCCCCGGCTCGGGGGCCGAGAAGCCCGCCGTGCGCCAGGCGGTGGCCGCCGTACTGGACCGCTCCAAGGTCACCGCGGACATCTACAAGGGCACCGTCACCCCGCTCTACTCGCTGGTCCCGGCCGGTGTCGCGGCGCACAGCACGCCCTTCTTCGACACCTATCCCGCGCCGAGCGGCCAGAGCGCCCGCAAGCTGCTCAAGGACGCCGGGGTCACCGCGCCCGTCCCGCTCACGCTCGGCGTCAACGCGCGCGGCGTGAACCTGGCCGAGGCCCAGGAGATCAAGCGGCAGCTGGAGGCGACGAACCTCTTCCAGGTGAAGATCAAGCCGGTCGACGCCTGGGAGGACTTCCAGAAGGCGTACGCGGCCGGTGAGTTCGACGCCTACACGATCGGCTGGATCGCCGACTTCCCGGACGCCGACAACTTCCTCGCGCCGCTGGTCGGGGCGGGCTCCAGCATGAACAACGGCTTCTCGGACAAGACCGTCGACGAACTGATCACCCGTACCCAGTCGTTCTCGGACCGGGCGGCGGCCGCCGGCGACTTCCGCGAGCTCCAGCGGCTGGTCTCCCAGCAGGTCCCGATGCTCCCGATCTGGCAGAAGAAGGACTACGTGATGTCCCGCGACGCCGTCTCCGGCGCGCAGTACCTCTCCGACGGCACGGGCGTCTGGCGCCTGTGGGAGCTCAACTGGCTGTAGGCCCGGGCCCTCACCCCTCCCCGGGGTGCGGGTCCGAGGCGCGGCGGCCGCGCGCGACCGCCGTCTGGGCCATGCCGGGCAGGAAGTCGGCGAAGAGTTCGTGCACTTCCCGGACCAGCGGGCGCAGCACCCGGAAGCGGGCCAGGACGATTCCGCGCGTGGTCAGCTGCGCGCCGCGCTCCGCCAGCCGCCGCGTCTTCTCGCTGTCGGGGGAGCGGTCGAAGACCCAGTACAGGACGAGGCCCATCTGCGAGAGCCACATCAGCTCCGGCAGGACGTCGGCCAGTTCGGCCGGCACCTTGGTCTTCGCGCCGGCCAGCACCTCGCGGTGGATGTCGATGGCCGCCTTGCGCGCCGGCTCCGATTCCGGCGAGAACGGGCTGAGCGGGCTCTCGGGGTCCGCCGCGTTCTTGAAGAACTGCGAGGCGAACTCGTGGTACGGGGCCGCGATGTCGAGCCAGCTCGTCAGCACTCCCGCGAGCCGCTTCTGCAGGTCGGGCTCGTTATCCAGGATCGGCCGGACCGCCGCCTGATGGGCGGCGCCGATCCGGTCGTAGAAGCCCTGGACCAGGTGTTCCTTCGACTCGAAGTAGTAATACGCGTTGCCGACCGAGACCCCCGCCTCCTTGGCGATGCCCCGCATGGTCGTCTTGTCGAACCCGCGTTCCTGGAAGAGCCGGAGAGCGGTTTCGAGGATCAGCGTGCGGGTCTGCTCGCTCTTGGGCGCCTTCTGATCTGTCACGATGCCCGACCCTATCGGGACCCGGCCCACCCCTCGCCACAGGCCACTTCTCCAGGCTCCGCTTCGCCATTGGTACAGACCACACGTCGCACGTCGGCTGCCGTACCCGAGCGCTATCCGCGCGTCAGGGCCTCGGTGATCTCCAGCCCCTTGGCCGGGCCGGCCGGGATGGTGACGGGGGTGCCGTACGAGACGGTGGTCTTGGTGGCGTACGTGCCCGTGACGGGGTCCGGCCCGCTGAGAACCGTGACCGTGCCCTCGTCCTCGAAGTCGTCGAGGACGACATAGACGGGGACCCCGGCCGAGGCGTAGCGCCGACGCTTGCGGATGTGGTCGCGGCAGTGGGCCTCCCGGCCGGGAGAGACGACCTCGGCGATGAGGGGCACGCGGGTGGCGTCCACGCCGTAGCCCCCCTCCTCTTCATCGCGGATGCCGTCCACGTCCTCGGGGCCCACGAACAGGTCGGGGACGCAGACCATACGGCCATGGATGACGTTGCGGCACTGGTACACGGCGAGTCCGCTGCCGGAGAGGTGGTCATCCAACAGGGCGTGGAGACGCTGGACGAGCACGCGGTGGCGCAGGTCGCGCGTGGGGGAGAGGTCGATGACCCCTTGCGTGATGATTTCGGCGCGGTACCCCTGCGGAAGGTCCATCGCCTTCCAGGCCTGCCAGAGGACTTCGTCGAGACCTGGGACGCATGGCGTCTCATGGGCCGGAGCGGACATGGAGGCAGTCTCGGCGCGGGAGCCGTCCAGGTGCAAGCGGAATGAGGTCGAGGCCGTCAGCCTCCACTCGCGTGGGTGACGACGCGGCGAGGCCCGCACCCCCTGGGGGTGCGGGCCTCGGTGGCCGGCGGCTTCAGGCGAGGCCGTCGGACGGGGTCCGGTGCTTCGGGAAGGCTAGAAGCGGCGGGTGATCAGGGCGCGCTTGACTTCCTGGATGGCCTTCGTGACCTCGATGCCGCGCGGGCAGGCGTCGGTGCAGTTGAAGGTCGTGCGGCAGCGCCACACGCCGTCCTTGTCGTTCAGGATCTCCAGGCGCTGCTCGCCCGCTTCGTCACGGCTGTCGAAGATGAAGCGGTGGGCGTTGACGATCGCCGCCGGGCCGAAGTACTGGCCGTCGTTCCAGAACACCGGGCACGAGGACGTGCACGCGGCGCACAGGATGCACTTGGTGGTGTCGTCGAAGCGCTCGCGGTCCTCGGCGGACTGCAGGCGCTCGCGCGTCGGCTCGTTGCCCTTGGTGACCAGGAACGGCATGACGTCGCGGTACGCCTGGAAGAAGGGCTCCATGTCGACCACGAGGTCCTTCATCACCGTCAGGCCCTTGATGGCCTCGACCGTGATCGGCTTCTCCGGGTTGATGTCCTTGATCAGCGTCTTGCAGGCGAGCCTGTTCTTGCCGTTGATCCGCATCGCGTCGGAGCCGCAGATGCCGTGCGCGCACGAGCGGCGGAAGGTCAGCGTGCCGTCCAGGTCCCACTTGATCTTGTGGAGACCGTCGAGCACGCGCTCCTTCGGGTCGATCTCGATCTGGAAGTCCTGCCACTCCGCCTGGTCGGAGACCTCGGGGTTGAAGCGGCGGATCCGGAAGGTGACCGTGATGAACGGCGAAGCCGCGGCCGCGGCCTCCATCTCGTCCGTCTTGCTCATCGTGGGGGTGGCCATCAGTACTTACGCTCCATCGGCTGGTAGCGGGTGACGACGACGGGCTTGTAGTCCAGCCGGACGGAGTCCTTGCCGTCGGCGCCGACCTCGCGGTACGCCATGGTGTGGCGCATGAAGTTGACGTCGTCGCGGTTCGGGTAGTCCTCGCGGTAGTGACCGCCGCGGGACTCCTTGCGCGCCAGCGCGGACACGGCCATGACCTCGGCCAGGTCGAGCAGGTTGCCCAGCTCGATGGCCTCCAGCAGGTCCGTGTTGAAGCGCTTGCCCTTGTCCTGGACGGACACGTTCTTGTAGCGCTCGCGCAGCTCCGCGATCTTCTCGACCGCGGTCTTGATGGTCTGCTCCGTACGGAACACCATCACGCACGCGTCCATCGTCTCCTGGAGCTCCAGGCGCAGGTCCGCGACCCGCTCGCTGCCCGTGGAGTTGCGCAGCTGCTCGACGAGGTCGGCGACCTGCTGCGCCGGGTTCTCCGGCAGCTCGACGTAGTCGTTCTCGTGCGCGTACCTGGCCGCCGCGATGCCCGAGCGCTTGCCGAAGACGTTGATGTCCAGCAGCGAGTTGGTGCCCAGGCGGTTGGCGCCGTGCACCGACACGCACGCGACCTCGCCGGCCGCGTACAGGCCCGGGACGACGGTGGTGTTGTCCGCGAGGACCTCACCCTCGACGTTCGTCGGGATGCCGCCCATGGCGTAGTGCGCGGTGGGCTGGATCGGGATCGGGTCCGTGTACGGCTCGATGCCCAGGTAGGTGCGCGCGAACTCGGTGATGTCCGGGAGCTTCGCGTCCAGCTGCTCCGGCGGCAGGTGCGTCAGGTCCAGGTACACGTGGTCACCGGCGGGACCGCAGCCGCGGCCCTCACGGATCTCCGTGTAGATGGAGCGCGAGACGACGTCACGGGACGCGAGGTCCTTCATGACCGGCGCGTACTTCTCCATGAAGCGCTCGCCGTCCTTGTTGCGCAGGATGCCGCCCTCACCGCGGGCGCCCTCCGTCAGCAGGATGCCCATGCGCCAGATGCCCGTCGGGTGGAACTGGAAGAACTCCATGTCCTCCAGCGGCAGGCCCCGGCGGTAGCAGGCCGCCTGGCCGTCACCGGTCAGGGTGTGCGCGTTCGAGGTCACCTTGAAGAACTTGCCCGTACCGCCGGAGGCGTAGATGACGGACTTCGCCTGGAAGACGTGCAGCTCACCGGTGGCGAGCTCGTACGCGACCACGCCGGCGGACTTCTTCACGCCGTCGACCTCGACCAGCAGCTGGTCCAGGACGTAGAACTCGTTGAAGAACTCCACGCCCTCCTTGACGCAGTTCTGGTACAGCGTCTGGAGGATCATGTGGCCGGTGCGGTCCGCGGCGTAGCAGGACCGGCGGACCGGCGCCTCGCCGTGGTTGCGGGAGTGACCGCCGAAGCGGCGCTGGTCGATGGTGCCGTCCGGGGTGCGGTTGAACGGCAGGCCCATCTTCTCCAGGTCGAGGACCGCGTCGATGGCCTCCTTCGCCAGGATCTCGGCGGCGTCCTGGTCGACCAGGTAGTCACCGCCCTTGACCGTGTCGAAGGTGTGCCACTCCCAGTTGTCGTCCTCCACGTTGGCGAGCGCGGCGGCCATGCCGCCCTGCGCGGCGCCCGTGTGGGAGCGGGTCGGGTACAGCTTCGTCAGCACGGCGGTGCGGCTGCGCTTCGTCGCCTCGATGGCGGCGCGCATGCCGGCGCCACCGGCGCCGACGATGACGGTGTCGTACTTGTGGATCTTCATGAGTCGATTCGCCTCAGCCCGTGCCTAGCGGATGTTCGGGTCGAAGGTGAAGATCACCAGCGTGCCCAGAAGGATGGTGAACACCGTGGCGGTGTAGAGCAGGCCCTTCAGCCACAGCCGCGTGCCGGCGCGCTCCGCGTAGTCGTTGATGACGGTACGCAGACCGTTCGCGCCGTGCAGCATCGCCAGCCACAGCATCAGCAGGTCCCAGACCTGCCAGAACGGGGACGCCCAGCGGCCGGCCACGAAGGCGAAGCCGACCTTGGAGACGCCGCCGTCGAGCACCAGCTGGATCAGCAGGTGGCCGATGACCAGGACGACCAGGACGATGCCCGAGAGGCGCATGAAGAGCCAGGCGGCCATTTCGAAGTTGCCGCGGGTCGAGCGCGGCGTCTTGCCGGTGCGCTTGCGCGGGGCCTCGATGTACGGCGCCGGGTTGTCGGTGTCGTAGAGGGAGACGCCCTCCACGCTGCCGATGCCCTTCTCGAAAGAAGTGTCAGAAGACATGCGTGTCACTTCCCGAACAGAACGCGGTAGGCGTGGCCGAGCACGGGGTAGAGCGCCCCGACCATCAGGACGATCCAGACGCCCACGACGGACCAGAGCATCTGCTTCTGGTAGCGCGGGCCCTTGGACCAGAAGTCCACTGCGATGACACGGAGACCGTTGAGCGCGTGGAACAGGATGGCGGCGACGAGGCCGTACTCCAGCAGCGCGACGATCGGCGTCTTGTAGGTAGCCACGACATCGTCGTACGCCTCGGGTGAGACGCGGACGAGTGCGGTGTCGAGGACGTGTACGAACAGGAAGAAGAAGATGAGGACGCCGGTGACTCGATGAGCCACCCAGGACCACATTCCTTCCCGGCCGCGGTACAACGTTCCAGCCGGCACGGAAAACCCTCCGGAAGCGGGGCGGGGGCCAGCCGGCTTCTTTGTCGGTCGGGCCCGGCCGGGTACGGTCCTCCGGCCCCGGACATCGTAGCGACGCTTTGTCGGTTCCCTCGCGCCGGGTCCATCGGTGTGATCAAACAGGCACGGACGGACTATCCCACAGGGGCGAATAGCCCGAAATCGGCCTCGGACAGTCCATCGTCCGGGTCGGCGTGGTGCAGACCGGCCAGCCGGTCCAGCAGATGCGCCAGCCGGGAGCGGGCGACCAGGCGCAGTTCGTCGGCGGCGACCGAGCGCTCCTCGTCCACCTCGTGCGCGAGTCTGCGCCGGATCGCGGCCAGCAGCTGGTCCACCCGCTCCTCCGGCGGGTGCCCGTCCAGGCAGATCACGAAGGCGTGCCCGAAGGTGCGCTCGTACTGGGCCCGGGCCGCGTCGAGGGCGAGCAGCGCGGCGTACGGGGCCCCGTGGCCCAGCTCCGCCGAGGACTCCCGGGCCAGCGCCTCCGTCAGGTCGCCCTGGGACAGGTCGTACGCGGCCTCGTCGGCCGCCGCCAGGAGGGACGCGGTGTCCGGGTACGGGCGGTGGGCCGTCATCCGGTGCGCCCACCGCATGCTGCCGCAGCAGTGCGCGAGGGCCGTCCGGGCGGTGTCCGGGGACAGGGAGTTGAAGCGCGCCAGCCCGCCCTGGGGGGCGGAGGCCGGGCCGCGGACCTGTGCCGGAAGGGGGCTGGACAGCGGAGTTCTCCTCGGGGCGGGGCGCGGGTGTACCGCCACGCTAGCGAGCGCGGAGGGGGAGGGACCCGCTCACGAGGGGATTTTCACCCGGAAGTGAGCCGAAAGGATGACCCGGACAGGGGTGGACCGGCCGGATCGGGGCACAGGAGGGCCGGAAGGACCGGAGGAACCGGGGCCAGGGGAGGGCGGCCGAAGCCGCCACCCCCCACAGGAGAGGCCCCGGCCGCCATCCGTCACGGGCTCGTGCGACAAGCCCGTACCCCTGTCAGCGCCCGGAGTGCGTTTTGTGTCACACCCCGCTCCGCACAGGGCCGGTCGCTGGTTGTACAACTCGTGGACGAGAGGTACGTGAAAGCCGTAACGTGCGGATTTGCGCCACACGTACAGGACGTCGAACGGGTTGGGGACTTTGCTGGGGGACGACGCGGAGCTGACCGCCGCGGTGCTCGCGGCACAGGACGGCGACGAAAGCGCGTTCCGGACTGTGTACCGCGCCGTGCACCCGCGCCTGCTCGGATACGTACGCACGCTCGTCGGTGACGGCGACGCGGAGGACGTGACGTCCGAGGCATGGCTGCAGATCGCCCGCGACCTGGATTCCTTCACCGGCGACGCCGACCGCTTCCGCGGCTGGGCCGCCCGGATCGCCCGCAACCGGGCCCTGGACCACATCCGCATGCGCGGCCGCCGCCCCGCCATAGGCGGCGACGAGACCGAGCTCACCGGCCGGGCCGCCGACAGCGACACGGCGGGCGAGGCCATGGAGGCCCTGTCCACCGGCCGCACCATGGCGCTGATAGCCCAGCTGCCCCAGGACCAGGCCGAGGCCGTCGTCCTGCGGGTGGTCGTCGGCCTGGACGCCAAGAGCGCGGCCGAGACGCTCGGCAAGCGGCCCGGCGCCGTCCGCACCGCCGCGCACCGGGGCCTGAAGAAGCTCGCGGAACTGCTGACCGCCGAGTTCGGCTCCGCGGGCCCCCTCGAACTCCAGCCGGATCTCGGCGCCGGGCCGCTGCTGCCGGTCGGCCATAATGCCGTGGACCAGGCGCGGGAGCGCGACCTCGACGCCGTGCCCGCGCAACGCGCGCGGGCCGGGGGGCTGGCGGAACCAACCGGTGTGACGCATTCACGTTGGCGGACGCAGAAGGACATGTGATGGCCGACGAGCACAACGCGTGGCTGGACCAGGCCGCGGCGGAGGAGCTGCTGCGCGCGGGCGCCGGCCCCGTCGCCCCCGAGACGCACACCGACCCCCGGGCCCGGGCCGAGGCCGCCCGGCTGCGCGCCGCCCTCGGCGCCCTGACCCCGCCCCGTACCGCGACCGGTGAACTGCCCGGCGAGGCCGCCGCCCTGGCCGCGTTCCGCGCGGCGCGGGCCGCCGCGCCCGGCGCCGCCCGGAGCGGGGCCGTCGCAGCAGCCGACGCTGCCCGCGGGCCGCTGGTCGACCTGGCTCCGCCGCCCCCCGTACGGATCCCCGCGCGGCGGCGCGGTCCGGCGTACGCGCGCTTCGGCCTGGCGGCCGCCCTGGCCGGGGTCACCGTCGGCGGGATCGCGGCGGCCGCGGCCGGGGGACTGCTGGACGGTGTCACGCATCACATCGCGGGCCCCGCCCCGGCCGTCTCGGTCAGCGCCGACCTGGACCCGGCGCCCGCCGGGGAGAGCGCCGGTCCCACCCTCGTCCCGCAGCTGCGGCCCACCCCGGAGGGGTACGGCCAGGCCTCGCTCACTCCCGGCACCGGCGTCCCGCGTCCGCCCGGCACGGAGACCCGTCCGGTCCCCGGCGCCCCCTCGGGCGGAGCGCAGCCGCCGCCCGGCACCGCCACCTCGGGCGCGGGCCTCGCCCCGGGCACCGACGGCAGCCGCGACAAGCTCACCGACAAGCAGGACGGCGGCGCCACGGGCGGCCGCGACCACGGCCAGGACGCCGGCCAGGCCAAGGCGGCCGACCTGTGCGAGTCCTACCGGGCGGGCCGGATGAACGACGACCGCCGCGAGCGCCTCTCCAAGCTCGCCGGGGCCCCCGCGAAGATCGCCCGCTTCTGCGAGGCCCTGCTCGACGGGGCCCGCGACGGCCTGCCGCAGAGCGGGGCCGGCGATCCCGGCGAGGCGATCCTCCCGGTGCCGAGCGTCAAGGCGGGCGGCTCGCTCGGCTTCCGCTCGCGCTGACGGCTGCCCATCTGGCTGAAAACCGCCGTACACGTCACCCGTAAGGGGGCAGGCACGGACCGGGAAAACGGGCGGGGGAGCGCGGAGCGGAACGTGTGGGTCCTGGCTCGAACAGAGCGCAGTAACACTTTCGAGGTCCCCGGCGCAGTACATATCGAGCCGACTGGTCATCGGCCGCGCACGAGCCGGGGTTCCCCCCGTACCCCTGGGCTCTGCGCAACCGGCGCGGGCGGGGCACGTTCCCCCGGCCCTGCCCGCGCCCTCAGCCTCCGACCGGACTCACCGGTACCGGACTCACCAGTAGACGACGACCTTGTCGCCCACCTTCACCTGGTCGAACAGCGCCGACAGCTTCGCCTTGTCGCGGACGTTCACGCAGCCGTGCGAGGCCCCGGCGTAACCGCGGGCGGCGAAGTCCGCCGAGTAGTGCACCGCCTGGCCCTCGCTGAAGAACATCGCGTACGGCATCGCCGTGTGGTAGATCGTCGACGTCCAGTCCTTGGCCTTCCAGCCCACCTCGAACAGGCCCTCACGGGTCGGCGTGTTCTCCGAGCCGAAGCGCACGTCCATCGTGGAGACCACCTTGCCGTCGATCATCCAGGCGAGGGTGCGGCTCTCCTTGCTGATGCACATCACCCGGCCCTGCATGCAGCGCGGGTCCGGGGCGTCGACCTCGTTGGTGGTCGGCGGACGCAGCTCCTCGTCCGTGGGCTCCTTGGTGACGCTCCGCACCTTCCGCCAGGTGGCCTCGTCCACCGCGCCGGTCGCGCCGAGACCGTGCCGGGACTGGAAGGTCCTGACGGCGGCGGTCGTCTTCGAGCCGTAGAAGCCGGTGGGCGCCGTCGACAGCAGCTTCAGCTGCCGCAGCCGCGCCTGGAGCCCGCGGATCTGGTCGCTCTCGTCGCCGTTCGCCATGATCGGCTTCACGGCCGGGGTCTCGGGGGCGGGGGCGGACGGGGACGCCGACCGCGACGCGGAGGGCGAGGGGGAGGCGGCCGGCGAGGACTCGCCCGGCTTCGCGTCGTCCTGCGCCGAGGGGGAAGCCGCCGGTGAACTCCCCGTGACCGGCGCGGACGGAGCGGCCGGGCCGGCCCCGTCCCGCTGCGGGCCGCAGCCCGTCGCGGCCAGCGCCACGGCCGCGGCGAGGCCGAGCGTACGGATCAAGACTCGTCGGTGGCGCATCGCGGTCCCCCGTTTTCACTTCGACGTCGTGTATCTAGGTGACGCTTCACCCACGCGCGGAGTTGCACCCGGCGCCCTGGGATGTCGCGCCCTGTCCTACCTCCTGCCCCTCGCGCGCGAGGGGATCACGGGCCCATGCCGAAGAGGGAGCACACCGATGCCGCACACCGAGAGCGGGATCCCCATCGAACCGGTCTACGGACCCGGGGACCTGGCGGGCTGGGACCCGGACACCAGTCTGGGGGCGCCGGGGCACTACCCGTACACCCGGGGTATCCATCCGGCCATGTACGCCGCACGGCCCTGGACCGTGCGCCAGTACGCCGGATTCGGGACGGCCGCCGAGTCCAACGCCCGCTACCGCCGGCTCATCGCGGGTGGTGGGACCGGCCTGTCCGTGGCCTTCGACCTGCCCACCCAGATGGGGCACGACTCCGACGCCCCCCTCGCGCGCGGCGAGGTCGGCAAGGTCGGCGTCGCCGTCGACTCCGTCGAGGACATGCGGGCCCTGTTCGACGGCATCCCCCTCGACCGGGTCTCCACCTCGATGACGATCAACGCCCCGGCCGCCCCGCTGCTGCTCATGTACCAGCTCGTCGCCGAGGAGGGCGGCATCGACGGCGCCCGGCTGACCGGCACCGTGCAGAACGACATCCTGAAGGAGTACATCGCCCGCGGGACGTACGTCTTCCCGCCCGGTCCCTCCCTGCGGCTGACCGCCGACCTCTTCCGCTACTGCCGCGCCGAGATCCCGAAGTGGAACACCATCTCCGTCTCCGGCTACCACATGGCCGAGGCGGGGGCCTCGCCCGCGCAGGAGATCGCCTTCACCCTCGCCGACGCCGTCGCCTACGTCCGGACGGCGCTGGCGGCCGGGATGGCGGTCGACGAGTTCGCGCCCCGGCTGTCCTTCTTCTTCGTCGCCCGCACCACCCTGCTGGAGGAGGTCGCCAAGTTCCGGGCCGCCCGCCGCATCTGGGCCCGGCTGATGCGCGAGGAGTTCGGGGCGCGCGACCCGAAGTCCCTGATGCTGCGCTTCCACACCCAGACCGCCGGGGTGCAGCTGACGGCGCAGCAGCCCGAACTGAACCTCGTACGGGTCACCGTGCAGGCGCTGGCCGCCGTCCTCGGCGGCACCCAGTCCCTGCACACCAACTCCTACGACGAGGCCATCGCCCTGCCCACCGAGAAGGCGGCCCGCCTCGCGCTGCGCACCCAGCAGGTGCTCGCGCACGAGACGGACGTGCCGCACACCGCCGACCCCTTCGCCGGTTCGTACGCGGTGGAGCGGATGACGGACGACGTCGAGGCGGCCGCGCTCGCGCTGATGCGGCGCGTCGAGGAGCTGGGCGGGGCGGTCGCGGCGATCGAGGCCGGCTTCCAGAAGGCGGAGATCGAGGCCGGCGCCTACCGGATCGCCCGGGAGCAGGAGGCGGGGGAGCGGGTGGTGGTCGGGGTCAACCGCTTCGCGCTGGAGCGGGAGGAGCCGTACGTCCCGCTGCGGGTGGACCCGGCCATCGAGGCCCGCCAGTGCGCGGCGCTGGCACGGCTGCGCGAGACGCGGGACGGGCGGGCGGTGGCGGCGGCGCTGGCGGCGCTGCGCGCGGCGGCCGCCACCGAGCGGGAGAACGTCCTCTACCCGATGAAGGAGGCGCTGCGGGCGCGGGCCACGGTGGGGGAGGTCTGCGGGGCGCTGCGGGAGGTCTGGGGGACGTACGAGCCCTCGGGGTCCAGCTGGTGAAATCCGCTGCCTGACAGGTGCGTCGGCATGGGACACTCCTGCCCATGCTGGGTGTGACAGATCTTCCTACTTATCTCGCGGCCGTGGTGCTGATCGTGCTGCTGCCCGGGCCGAACTCCCTCTACGTGCTCTCCGTCGCCTCCCGGCGCGGGGTGCGGCAGGGCTACACGGCGGCCGCCGGCGTGTTCACCGGCGACACCGTGCTGATGGTGCTGGCCGCGGTCGGCGCCGGCGCGCTGCTCCAGACGAGCCCGGTGCTGTTCACGGTGGTCAAGGTGCTCGGCGCCGGGTACCTGGGCTGGCTGGCCGTGGGCATGCTGCGCGGCGCGCTGGCCATGTGGCGGGCCCGCGGTTCGCGCGAGGAGGCGGCGGCGCCGGACGACGGCCGGGAGAGCGCCGGTCCGGCCGAGCGGCCCTTCCGGCGGGCGCTGGTGGTGAGCCTGCTCAACCCCAAGGCGATCCTCTTCCTGCTGTCCTTCTTCGTGCAGTTCGTGGACCCCCAGTACCGCTACCCGGCGCTGTCGTTCCTGCTGCTGGGCACGGTCAGCCAGCTGGTCAGCTTCCTCTACCTGTCCACCCTGATCTTCACCGGCACCCGGCTGTCGGCCGCCTTCCGCCGCCGCAAGCGGCTCGCGGCCGGGGCCACCTCGGCGGCGGGCGTGATCTTCCTCGGCTTCGCCGCGAAGCTGGCGATGGGCTGACGGCCGACCGGCCGGGCGCTCGCTCAGCCGACCCGTCCCAGCCGCCGGCGCAGCCGGTGCGCGGCCCGGCGCACCGCCGGGCTGCGGGGCAGGAAGGACAGCTGCGCGGGGATCCCGCCGGGCAGGCCCAGCACGGTGAGCCGGCGCCGCTTGAAGTAGCGCCACGTCCGGTCGTCCAGGTGCCGGGCCAGGTAGGCCTCGGCCGGCCCGCGCAGGCCGGTCAGGATCCGGGGCTGCATGGTGAAGCCCACCGCCGTGACCAGGCCGGCGAGATCGGCGGGAGCCGGCGTGTCCGCGCCGCCGTCCGGTGCGTCGAGCTCCGGGACCAGCGCGTCCACCAGCGTCAGCGGGATCCGGTTGCTGTTCTGGTACGGGGCCAGCCGGCCCAGCAGCGGCCCGGTCCCGGTGCGCGCGACCGGGATCCCGTACAGGGTCCGGGCGGTCAGCAGCCCGGTCGAGAAGCAGCCCGCGACCAGCGCCGGGCGCAGCCGCTCGTACAGGGTCTCGGCGAGCACCGGCGCGTCCAGCACCGTCAGCCGCGCCCCGAGCCGGGCGGCTTCCGCCTCGGCGCCGCGCGAGTACGCCGCCGGGGCGGAGGGGTGCGGTTTGAAGACCAGCTCCCGGTGGCCCCGGGCCACGGCCCCGCGCACCATGGCGACGTGCAGCTCCTCCTCCTCGGCCGGGGTCATCAGGTCCAGCGCCGAGAGGTACTGGCCGAGCAGGAGGGCCGGGGGCTCGGGGGGCGCGTAGCCGCAGTCGTCGGGCAGGGCCGCCAGCTCCGCGAGCACCTTCAGGAAGGCCGGCGCCGGGAGCGGCTCGGCCGGCACCCCGAACTCCGTCAGCAGCAGCGGCTCCAGACCCGGTACGAGGTCCAGGTGCAGGACCCGCCGCACCCGCATGCCGATCTGCGGGTCGAGCCGGAAGCGGGTCGGCCCGTACGACATGAGCCCGTCGGCGTAGACGTCGATCGCGGCGCCCGGGAACAGCTGGCACAGGCTCTGCGCGGGCGGCACCTGGAGGGACTCCACCACCAGCTCGACCCGGTCCTCGCCGAGCCTCCACAGGGTGCGCAACTGGCGCTCCCAGAGCGGGACGTCGTCGGGGCGGGGGGCCCAGGTGCTCGGGTGCTGGGGGGCGAGGACCGCGTTCCAGTCGCGGACCTCGTCGAAGCGGGTGCGCAGCGCGGCGAAGCCGGGCATGGCCTCGATGCCGGGGGTGACCTCGGCGGCGGGGGAGTGGTTGCTGGTGAGCAGGATCCGCCGGGCGGCCGGGGGGAAGGCGCCCGCGTCGAGCGCGGCGGCGAGGGTGGCCGTCCCGTAGAGGGTGGAGGCGAGGAAGAGCTGGGTGACGCGTCCGCCGTTCACGCGGCGGCCCCGGAGCGGCGCAGCACCCTGCGCAGCAGGGCGGTGCGTTCGGCGTCCATCGAGGTCAGGGCCGCGTCCAGCAGCGGCCGGGGCATGCGCCGCAGGGCGTCGGCGCTCAGCCGCCGGAGTTTTTTCGCCACGGCCGGTTCGAACCTTTCGATGGAGCCGATATGGTGCGCGATAATTGCGCAATACGTTCGGACGGCCTTGGGGAGCAGGAGTTCGGATTCGGGGTCCGCGGCGGTATCCGACAGGACTTGATCAAATGCGCGGATGAAATCGAGCTGCCGCTCGTCCCCGATCTGCGTGAGCGAGGTGGAAATGCCGCGCCGGTAGAAGATCCCGGCCTCGCCGACGGCCGCGAAGGACTCCGCCTCCCGGTGCAGCCGCCAGATCCACGGCCGGTCCTCCGCCGTCCGCAGCCCGTCGGTGAAGTGCAGCAGCCCCCGGTCCAGCAGCCGCCGGTGGTACATCCCGGCCCAGGCGTACGGATAGTCCACCGCCGTGGCCCGCGAGGCCGGCAGGATCCCGGCGCGCGGATCGGCCACCACCCCCTGCGGCCCGTACGGCACCCGCTGCACCGCGCGCGTCCGGCCCGTCACCTGTACATGGTCGGTACGGACGAAATCGCAGCTCAGCGCCTCGATGGCGGCCAGCGTACGTGCCAGGTGGCCGGGCGCGAGCCAGTCGTCGCCGTCCAGGAAGGCGATGTACTCCCCGCGCGCCGCGTCCAGTCCGGTGTTGCGGGCCGTCGCCAGGCCGCCGTTGCGGTCCCGTCTGAGGTGCCTCGCCCCGGGCAGGCCGCCGGCCGCCGCGCGTTCCAGCAGTTCGGGCGTCCCGTCCGTGGAGCGGTCGTCGACGAGCAGGAACTCGAAATCGTCACGTACGTTGAGTTCGAGCCCCTTCAGGGCATCCGGTGCGTATGTCTGCACGTTGTAGAACGGCACGACAACAGAGAGCTTGAGCACCCGGGAGACATTAGGACGCGGCCCGGCATTCACCATGGCCCGGACGCGGATTCCATGTGAACGACGCGGGGCGGGCGTGTTAACCAGGGCGCTTTCGCATTTCGTCGACGGGTTGTTAACCCGCCGTTGTGCGCTCGTTGGGCCGAACACCGGAAATGCGGAATAGCTTCTGCCGGGTGCCAGTGCCACTCAGCAGCAGCCGGACCGATCTCCGTATCGCCGTACTCGCCGACTCCGACACACGCTGGAAATGGGGCGCCCTCACCGCCCGCCGGCTCGCCCCCGGGGCTCCCGCGCCCGCCGGGTTCGTGCTCCGCGGCCGGGCCACCCCGACCGCGCGCCAGCTCGGCGAGGCGGGGGTCGCGGCGGACCGCGGACCGGCCGAGGTGACCTGCGCCGGGTTCCTCGCCGAACTCGGCCGCGAGCGCTACGACGTCGTCGTCCTCGCCCTGGTCGGAGGCGCCGT
This sequence comes from Streptomyces sp. NPDC102258, assembly GCF_055584685.1. NCBI lineage: Bacteria > Bacillati > Actinomycetota > Actinomycetes > Kitasatosporales > Streptomycetaceae > Streptomyces > Streptomyces sp. NPDC102258. Next base: position 173,776 of record NZ_JBVJLO010000014.1, on the reverse strand, counting down.
CCAGGCCGTCCTGCACGGCGTGCGCGCCCTGTGGCCCGACCCGGCCGCCCGGCCCGTGCTCGTCACCGGCTACGTCGGCGTCGTCTACGAGAAGCTGGCCGACGGACTCCTGCTGCGGCACGGCGCCGACCTGGTCCTCGCCAACTCCCGCCACGACGCCGCCCGCTTCCGCGCCGTCTACGAGGGCGCGGGCGCCGACCCGGCCGCCGTCGTCGAGACCGCCCTGCCCTTCCTGGACGGCGCCCCGCACACGGACACCGGCGGCGTGCGCCGGGTCGTCTTCGCGGTGCAGCCCTCCGTCCCCGAGGGCCGCGCCGACCGCGCCTACCTGCTGGAACGGGCCGCCCGGCACGCCCGCCTGCATCCGGGCCGCGAGGTGCTCGTCAAACTCCGCAGCCGGCCCGGCGAGCACACCACGCACCTGGAGGAACACCCCTACCAGCGCCTCGCCGAGCGGCTCCCGGGCGGCCTGCCGGCCAACTGCCGCCTGGTCTACGGGAACATGGGCGAGGTCCTGGACGGCACCGACCTGCTGGTCACCGTCTCCTCCACCGCCGCCCTGGAATCCCTGCACCGGGGCATCCCGACCGCCGTCCTGACCGACCTCGGCATCCGCGAGGCCCTCGGCAACCACCACTTCCTCGGCTCCGGCTGCCTGACCTCCTGGGACCGGCTCGACGAGGGCGCGCTGCCCGCCGGCGACCCGGCCTGGCTCGCCGCCCAGGGGGTCGCCCCCGGCGCGGCCGACCCCTACGCCGCCGCCCGCGCCCGGGTCGCGGAGCTGCTCGCACCGGGCCGGCTCGCGCCCGTCGCCCCGTACTACACGCTCGCCACCGCCCCCGGCTACCTCCCCGGGATCCTGGCCCGCCACCACCTCGCCCCCGACGGGACCCCGCTGCCCGCCGCCGCCGCGCGGGCCGCCGGGGAGTCCGGGGCGCGCCGGTGGCTCCGCGGCCACCTGCGCGAAGCCGCCCGGGGCGCCTACCGGCACGGGGTCCAGCGCGTGGCCCCGGTGATCCGACGGCTGGGCGAGCTGTGAGGGTCCTCGCGGTGATCCCGGCCCGGGGCGGCTCCAAGGGCGTGCCCGGCAAGAACACCGCGGCCGTCGGCGGGATCCCGCTCGTCGCCCGCGCCGTGCGGGCCTGCCGCTCCGCGCCCACCGTCACCGACGTGGTGGTCTCCACCGACTCCGCCGGGGTCGCGGCGGCCGCCCGGGCCGCCGGGGCCGACGTCATCACCCGGCCCGCGGCCCTCGCCGGGGACACCGCGAGCAGCGAGGCCGCCCTGCTGCACGCCCTGGACTCCTTCGAGGAACTGCACTCCGTGACCGTGGACGTGGTCCTCCTGGTCCAGTGCACCAGCCCCTTCCTGACCCCCTCGGACGTCGAGTCGGTGGCCGCCGTCGTGGCCTCGGGCGCCGCCGACACGGCCCTGACCGCGGCCCCCTTCCACGGCTTCCTCTGGCGGACCGGGGCCGACGGCCACGGCGCCGGGGTCAACCACGACGCGGCGTACCGGCCCCGCCGCCAGGACCGGCCCGCCGAACTCCTGGAGACCGGCGCGGCCTACGCCATGGACGCCGCCGGCTTCCGCGCCGCCCGGCACCGCTTCTTCGGCCGGACCCTGCCCGTACCGGCCGACCCGGCGCGGGTCCTGGAGATCGACGACCCCCACGACCTGGCCCGCGCCCGCCGCCTCGCCCCGCTGTTCGACACCCCGCCCTCCGACCCCCCGGGCCGCTCCGCGCCCGCCGCCACCGAACGAAGGACACCCCCCGCCATGACCGCCGCCCCCGCCAACTCCCGTCTGCGCAGCTTCGGTTCCCGTACCGCCGGACCCGGACAGCCGGTCTACGTCGTCGGCGAGATCGGCATCAACCACAACGGCGACCTCGGTACGGCCTTCGCGCTCATCGACGCCGCCGCCGAAGCCGGCTGCGACGCCGTCAAGTTCCAGAAGCGGACCCCCGAGATCTGCACCCCGCGCGACCAGTGGGACATCGAACGCGACACCCCCTGGGGCCGGATGACGTACATCGACTACCGCCACCGCGTGGAGTTCGGCGAGGCCGACTACCTGGCCATCGACGAGCACTGCGCCCGCCGCGGCATCGCCTGGTTCGCCTCCCCCTGGGACACCGAGGCCGTCGCCTTCCTGGAGAAGTTCGACGTGCCCGCCCACAAGGTGGCCTCCGCCTCCCTGACCGACGACGAGCTCCTGCGCGCCCTGCGCGCCACCGGCCGCACCGTCGTCCTGTCCACCGGCATGTCCACCCCGAAGCAGATCCGGCACGCCGTCGAGGTGCTCGGCAGCGACAACATCCTGCTCTGCCACGCCACCTCGACGTACCCGGCCAAGGCCGAGGAGCTCAACCTGCGCGTCATCCACACGCTCCAGGACGAGTACCCGAACGTCCCGATCGGCTACTCCGGCCACGAGACGGGCCTGCAGACCACCCTCGCCGCGGTCGCCCTCGGCGCCACCTTCGTCGAGCGGCACATCACCCTCGACCGGGCCATGTGGGGCTCCGACCAGGCCGCCTCCGTCGAACCCGGTGGCCTCACCCGCCTCGTGCGCGACATCCGCACCATCGAGACCGCGCTCGGCGACGGCGTCAAGCGCGTGTACGAGTCCGAGCTCGGCCCCATGAAGAAGCTCCGCCGCGTCCAGGGCCAGGCAGAACAGGCCCCGGCAGCGGTCTGATCCGGCCCCACCCCTCCTCCTCCCAGAGCGGAGACCCGTGGTGAACACCCCCGCCCCCACCCTGGCCCTGGTCGAGAGCCCGGTCCAGCTGCTCAACGTCCTCGAATGGGCGCACGCCGAGGCCCGGGCCCGCCCCGGGGCCGGCGCGGACCCCGGCCGCCGCGGGCCCCTGCTGTCCGGCGTACCGAGCCAGCCCGGCCCCCTCGCCGGCCGCCCCGCGCAGGACGGCCCGCCGGGGCCGGCGCCCCACGGCCCGCGCATCATCGTGCTGCCGCCCACCGACCCCATGTCCCGCGGCCAGCTGCGCCGCGTCGCCGCCCTCGCCCGTGACGAAGGCCACACCGTCCAGTGGCAGGAGGCCCGCGGCGGCAGCGGCAGCCCGCTGGGCGCCCTGGCCGCGCTCACCGCCGCCGTGCGCCGGGCCGAGCGGATCGTCGTCGGCGACCCCTTCTCCCGCCTCGTGCAGCTGCTGCTGGTTCCCGCCCGCGCCGCCGAACTGGTCGTCGTCGACGACGGCACCGCCACCATGGAGTTCATGGCGCAGCTCGGCCGCGGTGAGCGGCTTCGCCGCTGGCACCGCACCGGCGGCGGGGTCCTGTCCCGGGCCCGGGAGCTCGTGTACGCCCCGGTCTCGGGGACGGCCCGCAGAAGGCTCACCCCGCGGGGCGGGCGGCCCATGGAGGTCTTCACCTCGATGCCGGTCACCCCGCTGCCGGGGATGGAGCTGCGCGTCAACGACTTCGCCTGGACCCGCTCCCGCTTCGGCCCGCCCCGCCTGACCAGGGGCACCGACCTGGTCGGCACCTCCTTGGTGGAGACCGGGGTGGTGGATCCGGCCCGTTACGTGGACGCCGTCCGGGCCCTGACCCGGGAACACGGGGTGACCCGGTACTTCGCGCACCGCCGGGAGTCCCCGGAGAAGCTGCGCGCGCTGAGCGAGGCGACCGGGCTGGAGATCGTACGTCCGGACCTGCCGCTGGAGCTGATCGCCCGGCGCGGTCCGGTCGGCCGGACCATCGTCAGCTTTCCGTCCACCGTCGTCCACACGCTGCCGTACGCGCTCACCGGCACCGGCGTGACGGTGGCCGTCTGCGACATCGACCCGGCGTGGCTCACCGCCGCCGCCTCGCCGCGGGCCCGCGGCTTCCTCGCGGGCGTCACCGACACCGCCCGTGATGTGCGCAGACTGCCCGCCCGGACGGCTCGCGCGGCCGGATGAGCGCGCGAGTTTACCCCCGGCCGCGTCCGGTCATGCCTCAAGAGGCGGGTTTCTTTCCCCTAACGGCATGAACTTTCGGTGATCTCCGTCCGGTTGAGCCATCCGTGCGCCTACCCTTCAACGGGTGAACCAGTTGATGTCCCGCGAGTCCCAGACCGCCCAGCCCGGCACGCCCGACCGGCCCGAGCTGCCCGGCAAGCTTCCGGACCACCTGCGCGCCGAACTGATCGCCTTCCGACGGGACTTGCACATGCATCCCGAGCTAGGACACCAGGAGTTCCGCACCACGGCGGCGATCAAGGCCCGGCTGGAGAAAGCCGGCCTGCGCCCCCGCGTGCTGAAGTCCGGCACCGGGCTGATCTGTGACGTCGGCACCCGGGACGGCGAACGGCCGATGCTGGCCCTGCGCGCGGACATCGACGCCCTGCCCATCCCGGACGCCAAGACGCACGTCCCGTACCGCTCCACCGTCCCGGACCGCGCCCACGCCTGCGGACACGACGTGCACACGACCGTCGTCCTCGGGGCGGGCCTGGTGCTCGCCGACCTCGACCGCCAGGGGCTGCTGCCCCGGCCGGTGCGGCTGCTGTTCCAGCCGGCCGAGGAGGTGCTGCCGGGCGGCGCGAGCGACGCCATCGAGTCCGGGGTGCTGGACGGCGTGGGCCGGATCATCGCCGTGCACTGCGACCCCCGCGTCGACGCGGGCCGCATCGGCGTGCGCCCCGGGCCGATCACCTCGGCCTGCGACCGCCTGGAGGTCAGCCTCTCCGGCTCTGGCGGCCACACCGCCCGCCCGCACCTGACCACCGACCTGGTGACGGCCGCCGCCCGCGTCGCCGTGGACGTCCCGGCCCTGCTGTCCCGGCGGATGGACGCCCGCTCGGGCATGTCCGTCACCTGGGGCCGGATCGAGGCCGGGCACGCCTGCAACGTCATCCCGATGCACGCGGAGCTGTCCGGTACCGTGCGCTGCCTGGACCTGAACGCCTGGTACGAGGCCCCCGACATGATCCACGCGGCGATCGACGAGGTCGCCACCATGCACGGGGCGAAGTTCGAGATCAACCACGTGCGCGGGGTCCCGCCGGTGGTCAACGACCCGGTGGTCACCGAACTGCTCCGCGAGGCCATGGCCGCCCGGCGCGGGGCGGGCGCGGTCGAGGACACCGAGCAGAGCCTCGGCGGCGAGGACTTCTCCTGGTACCTGGAGCACGTCCCCGGTGCCATGGCCCGCCTCGGCGTGCGGCGGCCCGGCGACACGGCCAAGCACGACCTGCACCGGGGCGACTTCGACGTGGACGAGAGCGCCATCGGCGTCGGCGTGGAGTTCTTCACCGCGGCGGCGCTGCTCGACGGCCGCCACGCCGACGCCGCCGCCCACTAGCCGGCGGGAGCGGGACGGCGGGCGCGCGGCCGGGGGCCGTGAGCCGCGGGCGGCAAAGCCGGGGCAAAGTCCGTACACCCTCCGCCGGTCCGCCGGTGGACCTGTCCGGCCCTTGGTACGCAAGGGCCGGACAGAGGTGCAGTTACCGATCGGTCACTGTCCGGTTCGCGACGATCCGATAACGACTCATGAACGGGCCTTTAACTGACATCTACGCGCGTTACGATCGCCGCGAAACCAGCGCCGGTCGTGGCGCTTCGGTCAGGTTTTGAAGGAGCCTCCCCTTGCGCCGGATCACCAGGATCGCCACCGTGGGCATCGCGTCCGCGGCGCTGGCCCTCTCGGCCACCGCCTGTGGCGGTAAGAAGTCCTCGGACGCCCCGTCCTCCGACGGCACCGCCAAGGCCGCCGCCAGCGCCGCCATCGCGTACGACATCGGTGGCCGCGGCGACCAGTCGTTCAACGATGCCGCCTTCGCCGGCCTGGAGAAGGCCAAGAAGGAACTGAAGATCGGCGGCAAGGAAGCCGAGCCGACCGACGGCGAGGGCGAGGCCGACAAGGTCCAGCGCCTCACCGAGCTGGCCCGCTCCGGCAACAACCCGGTCATCGGCGTCGGCTTCTCCTACGCCCCGGCCATCAAGAAGGTCGCGCCGAAGTTCCCGAACACCACGTTCGGCATCATCGACGACACCTCGGTGACCGACAAGAACATCGCCAACCTCGTCTTCAACGAGGAGCAGGGCTCCTACCTGGCCGGCGTCGCCGCCGCCAAGGCCTCGAAGTCCGGCACGGTCGGCTTCATCGGCGGTGTCGAGGTCCCGCTGATCAAGAAGTTCGAGGCGGGCTTCGCCCAGGGCGTCAAGGACACCAACCCGAACGCCAAGGTGCTCTCCAAGTACCTCTCGCAGCCGCCGAACTTCGAGGGCTTCTCCAAGCCCGACCTCGGCAAGGCCGCCGCCCAGGGCCAGCTCGACGCGGGCGCCGACGTGATCTACGCGGCCGCCGGTCTGGCCGGCTCGGGCGCCATCGAGGCCGCCTCCGCCAAGGGCGCGTGGGCCATCGGCGTCGACTCCGACCAGTACAACCAGGCCGGTCTGTCGAAGTACAAGGACCACATCCTGACCTCGGTCACCAAGGACGTCTCCGACTCCGTCTTCAACCTGATCAAGTCGGTCAAGGACGGCAAGCCGGAGACCGGTGAGGTCCGCTACGGCCTCGACAAGGACGGCGTCGGCCTGGCCGACTCCAACCCGAAGTACAAGGAGATGACCGACGTCATCACCGCGGTGGACAAGGCCAAGGCCGACATCATCGCCAAGAAGATCACCGTCAAGACCACGCCGTAAGGCCCCGTCTGACGAACGGTCGCGGTTTCCGGGGTCCGGGAGTGGTCTCTACCGCTCGCGGGCCCCGCACCGTGTCCGACCTTCGGTTTCTCCCCCAGTCCGTGTTCACTTGTGGTCAGTTGGCCGCAAGTTTTCACTTCCGACAGTGCTACGCGCGTAGAGGCATCGTGGACGCGATACCTTCTCTCCCCCGCCCTGTCCCCCCTGCCACCTCGGCTTTCCAGCTCCTTCCGCGCCAAGGAGAGTGCGTCATCAACGCGTCCAGCCCCCCTCTCGCCGTCGAACTGCACGGCATCACCAAGCGCTTCCCCGGCGTCGTCGCCAACAAGGACATCGCGATCAGCGTCCGCAAGGGCACGGTCCACGCCCTGATCGGCGAGAACGGCGCCGGGAAGTCGACCCTGATGAAGATCCTCTACGGCATGCAGAAGCCGGACGAGGGCACCATCGCCATCGACGGGGAGCAGGTCTCCTTCAACAGCCCCGGCGACGCCATCGCCCGCGGCATCGGCATGGTGCACCAGCACTTCATGCTGGCCGACAACCTCACCGTCCTGGAGAACGTCGTTCTCGGCGGCGAGAAGCTCTACGGCATCGGCGCCAGGGCCCGCAAGAAGATCAAGGAGATCTCGGACGCGTACGGCCTCGGCGTGCGCCCCGACGCACTGGTCGAGGATCTCGGCGTCGCCGACCGCCAGCGCGTGGAGATCCTCAAGGTCCTCTACCGCGGCGCGCGGATCCTCATCCTCGACGAGCCGACCGCCGTGCTCGTCCCGCAGGAAGTGGACGCGCTCTTCGACAACCTGCGCGAGCTCAAGGCCGAGGGCCTGACCGTCATCTTCATCTCGCACAAGCTGGGCGAGGTGCTGAAGGTCGCCGACGACATCACCGTCATCCGGCGCGGCACCACCGTCGGCACCGCCGACCCGCGCGACACCACGCCCAAGCAGCTCGCCGAGCTGATGGTCGGCGCGGAGCTGCCCTCCCCGGAGACCCGCGAGTCGACGGTGACGGACGTACCGATGCTGGAGGTCAAGGGCCTGACCCTGGCCGCGGGCGACTCCGTCTTCACCGAGCCGGATTCCCTGTCCGCCGAGGCGCCCGCCGACTCCGCCACCCTCGAACACGTCGCGGCCGGCCGCCTGCTGCTCGACGACGTCACCTTCACGATCCACAAGGGCGAGGTCCTCGGGATCGCGGGCGTCGAGGGCAACGGCCAGACCGAGCTCATCGAGGCCCTCATGGGCATGGCCGCCGCCGACTCGGGCGTCATCGTCCTGGACGGCAAGGACATCACCGACGCCCCCGTGCGCACCCGCCGCGTGGGCGGCATCGGCTACATCCCCGAGGACCGCCACCGCCACGGCCTGCTGCTGGAATCCCCGCTGTGGGAGAACCGCATCCTCGGCCACGTCACCGAGGCGCCCAACTCCCGGCGCGGCATCCTCGACCTGAAGGCCGCCCGCAAGGACACCGAGCGGATCGTGCGCGAGTACGACGTCCGCACGCCCGGCATCGACGTCACCGCGGCCTCGCTCTCCGGCGGCAACCAGCAGAAGCTGATCGTCGGCCGCGAGATGAGCCACAACCCCAAGTTCCTGATCGCCGCCCACCCCACCCGCGGTGTGGACGTCGGCGCGCAGGCGCAGATCTGGGACGCCATCCGCGAGGCCCGCCGCGAGGGCCTGGCCGTGCTGCTGATCTCCGCCGACCTGGACGAGCTCATCGGCCTGTCCGACACCCTGCGCGTGATCTACCGCGGCCGCCTGGTCGCGGACGCCGACCCCGCGACCGTCACCCCCGAGGAGCTCGGCACCGCCATGACGGGCGCCGCCTCCGGGCACCTGGAAGCAACCGACAACCACTCCGCCGCCGGTACCGGCAACGCCGCTACCGACTCCCCGGAGGACGAGGCCCGATGAAGAAACTCGACAAGGACCGGCTGCTCCTCGGTATCGCCGGGCCCCTGCTCGCCCTGGTCACCGCCTTCCTGCTGACCATGATCGTGCTGGCGGCGACGGGCATCGACCCGATCGACCCGCTGCGCCTCATGGTCGAGAACGCCGGGTACGAGGACGTCCAGGTCCTCATCCTGAACCAGGCGGGCACGTACTACCTGGCAGCCCTGGCCGTCGCCATCGGCTTCCGCATGAACCTCTTCAACATCGGCGTCGACGGCCAGTACCGCCTCGCCGCGATGATCTCCGCGCTGGTCGGCACGGCGATCTCGCTGCCCGGCCCGCTGCACATCCTGGTGATCGTCCTCGTCGCCATGCTGACCGGTGCCTTCTGGGCCGGCATCGCGGGCGTCCTGAAGGCCAAGCGCGGCGTCAGCGAGGTCGTCTCCACGATCATGCTGAACGCCATCGCGACCAGCCTGATCGCCTGGCTGATCCTGCCGAAGAACCTGGGCGTCCAGCCCGCGGGCTCCAACGACCTGACGACCGGCGACATCGCCCAGTCCGGCTGGTTCCCGGCCCTCACCATCGGTGACGGCCTGGAGATCTACGGGTTCACCTTCGTGGCCTTCGCCCTCGGCATCGTCTACTGGTTCGCCCTCAACCGCACCCGCTTCGGCTTCGACCTGCGCGCCACCGGCGCCAGCGAGTCCGCCGCCCAGGCCTCCGGTGTCGACGCCAAGAAGATGATCATCACCTCGATGCTGATCTCCGGCGCCGTCGCGGGCCTGTCCGGCATGCCGCAGCTGCTGGGCGAAACGCACACGTACAACCTGTCCTTCCCCGTGGGCGTCGGCTTCACCGGCATCACCATCGCGCTGCTCGGCCGCAACAGCCCGGTCGGCATCCTCTTCGCCTCGTTCCTGATGGCCTTCATCGACAAGGCCTCGGCCTCGCTCGACACGGCCGGGTACGCGAAGGAGATCGGCACGATCATGAAGGGCCTCATCGTGATCGCCGTCGTCGTCTCGTACGAGCTCGTCCGCCGTTACGGCATCCGCCGCCAGCAGCAGAAGGTCGGCGAGGAACTGGCCGCGGGCCACGCCATCAAGACCGAGAAGGAGGTCGCGGCGTGAGCACCAGCACCGTTCCCCAGAAGAACGCCGCCCCGCAGAAGCCGGCCGGCCGCAAGAAGCTGACCCTCCCGATGATCATGCTGATCATCGCGGGCGGCCTCGCCCTCGTCTCGCTGGTCCGCGTGATCAGCGGCGCCGAGGACCTGACCTCCGTCGGCCAGGTCTCCGGCGCGCTCTCCCTCGCCGTGCCGATCGGCCTCGCCGGCCTCGGCGGCCTGTGGGCCGAGCGCGCGGGCGTCGTCAACATCGGCCTCGAAGGCATGATGATCCTCGGCACCTGGTTCGGTGCCTGGGCCGGCTACCAGTGGGGCCCCTGGACCGGCGTCCTCGTCGGCATCGCCGGCGGCGCCGTCGGCGGCCTGCTGCACGCGATCATCACGGTCACCTTCAACGTCAACCACATCGTCTCCGGTGTGGCCCTCAACATCCTGGCGCTGGGCTTCACCCAGTACCTGTCGAACTTCACCTTCGCCGACGCCCCCGGCGGCTCCTCCAAGCAGTCGCCGCGCGTCGAGGAGATCTACCAGATCACCGTGCCGGGGCTGTCCGACTGGATGGCCACCCTCCAGGGCAAGCACTGGTTCTTCCTCTCCGACCTGGCCGGCGTCGTCGGCGGCCTGGTCACCGGGCTGTCCCTGCTGACCGTCGTCGCGCTGCTGCTCATCCCCGGCACCTGGTGGGTGCTGTGGCGCACCACCTTCGGCCTGCGGCTGCGCTCCTGCGGTGAGAACCCCGTCGCCGCCGAGTCCCTGGGCGTCAACGTCTACAAGTACAAGTACATCGCCGTGATCGTCTCCGGCGCCCTCGCGGGCCTCGGCGGCGTGTTCCTCTCCGAGGTCGCGAGCCCGATCTACCAGGAGGGCCAGACCGGCGGCCGCGGTTACATCGGTCTCGCCGCGATGATCTTCGGCAACTGGATGCCGGGCGGCATGGCCCTCGGCGCGGGCCTCTTCGGCTTCGTCGACAGCCTCAAGCTGCGCGGCTCCGAGAACGTGCACGCGCTGCTGCTGCTCATGGCGATCCTGCTCGCGCTCGTCGCCGCCTGGCAGCTGTACAAGAAGAAGTACGTCCCCGGCCTCGTCTCGGCGCTCTGCGCCGCCGGTCTGCTGGTCTGGTACCTGGTGACCGACTCGGTGCCGAGCCAGTTCGTCGACGCAGCCCCGTACCTGACCACGCTGCTCGTGCTCGCCCTGTCGGCGCAGCGCCTGCGCATGCCCAAGGCGGACGGCCTGCCGTACCGCAAGGGCCAGGGCAAGTGACCGCGGAGCGGACGGTGGACTGGGAGGTCCTGCGGACGGCCGCCCGGGACGTGATGACCCGGGCGTACGCCCCGTACTCGGGCTTCCCGGTCGGGGTGGCCGCCCTGGTCGACGACGGCCGGGTCGTGACGGGCTGCAACGTGGAGAACGCCAGTTACGGGCTCGCCCTGTGCGCCGAGTGCGGTCTGGTCTCCGCCCTCCAGGCCACCGGCGGCGGCCGGCTCACCCACTTCACGTGTGTGGACGGCAAGGGCGAGATCCTCGTCCCGTGCGGCCGCTGCCGCCAGCTGCTCTACGAGTTCGGCGGCCCGGACCTGCTGGTGGAGACCCCCGACGGGGTCCTCCCGCTGAGTGCGATGCTGCCCCAGGCCTTCGGGCCCGACCACCTGAGATAGCCGTGCCGACGGCCCTTCGCCCCCGCCGGGCGGAGGGCCGTCGCGCTTGCCTCCCCCTGAACTTTCTCCCCTCATCTCTATGCGCGTAGAAGGAAGTCACCTCATGGACGTCATCTCCGTCATCCGGACCAAGCGGGACCGCGGTGAGCTGAGCCCCGAGCAGATCGACTGGGTCATCGACGCCTACACCCGCGGCGTCGTCGCCGACGAGCAGATGTCGGCGCTGGCCATGGCGATCCTGCTCAACGGCATGAACCGGGCCGAGATCGCCCGCTGGACCGCCGCGATGATCGCCTCCGGCGAGCGGATGAACTTCGACTCCCTGTCCCGCCCGACCGCCGACAAGCACTCCACCGGCGGCGTCGGCGACAAGATCACCCTCCCGCTGGCCCCGCTCGTCGCCGCCTGCGGCGCGGCCGTGCCGCAGCTGTCCGGCCGCGGCCTCGGCCACACCGGCGGCACCCTGGACAAGCTGGAGTCCATCCCCGGCTGGCGCGCCCTGCTCTCCAACGAGGAGATGCTGCACGTCCTCGACACCACCGGCGCCGTCATCTGCGCGGCGGGCGACGGCCTGGCCCCGGCCGACAAGAAGCTGTACGCGCTGCGCGACGTCACCGGCACCGTCGAGGCCATCCCGCTGATCGCCTCCTCGATCATGTCCAAGAAGATCGCCGAGGGTACGGGCTCACTCGTGCTGGACGTCAAGGTCGGCTCCGGCGCCTTCATGAAGAACATCGAGGACGCCCGCGAGCTGGCCTCCACCATGGTGGCCCTCGGCACCGACAGCGGCGTCAAGACGATCGCCCTGCTCACCGACATGTCCACCCCGCTCGGCCTCACCGCCGGCAACGCCCTGGAGATCCGCGAGTCCGTCGAGGTCCTCGCCGGCGGCGGCCCCTCCGACGTGGTCGAGCTGACCCTGGCCCTGGCCCGGGAGATGCTGGACGCGGCCGGCATCAAGGACGCCGACCCGGCCAAGGCGCTGGCCGACGGCTCCGCCATGGACGTGTGGCGCCGGATGATCTCCGCCCAGGGCGGCGACCCGGACGCCGCCCTGCCCGTCGCGCGGGAGCGGCACGTGGTCACCGCTCCCGAGTCCGGCGTGCTGACCCGGCTGGACGCGTACGGCGTGGGCGTCGGCGCCTGGCGCCTGGGCGCCGGCCGCGCCCGCAAGGAGGACCCGGTGCAGGCCGGCGCCGGCATCGAGCTGCACGCCAAGCCGGGCGACACCGTCGTGGCGGGCCAGCCGCTGATGACCCTGCACACGGACACCCCGGAGAAGTTCGAGTACGCCCTCGCCTCCCTGGACGGCGTCTTCGACATCGCCCCGGCGGGCACGGCCTTCGCCGCCACCCCGATCGTCCTGGACCGCATCGCCTGATCCGCGTCCCCCCCGCGCGCACGGGACCGGCGGAGCCCCGCCGGTCCCGTGCGCGTACCGGGGCCCCGACCCCGCGCCGATGAGTTCCTGGCGGCGGGGGAGTCACCCCCTCGTGAAGATCACCCGGATCGCCCTGCCCGGCCCCGCCCCCACCGGCCGCGACGCGCCACGGCTGTGCGCGCGGCTGGCCCTGCTCTACGAGCGCGGGGCCACCGCGGTGGTCTGCGACGCCGCGGCCGTCACCGAACCCGGCCTCGGCGCCGTGGAGGTCCTGGCCCGGCTCCGGCTGACCGCGCGGGGCCGGGGCGCCTTCACCGTGACCGGCGCCGGCCCCGCGCTACGCGCCCTGCTGGGCCTCGTGGGACTCCTCGATCTGCTCGGGGAGCCCGAAGAGGGGGAACCACCGGGCGGTGTCCAGGAAGGCGTTGAGCCCGACGATCTTCCCGCCTGAGATCTCCAGCACCTGGAGCGCCCACGGCGTCCAGCCCGGCCGCCCGTCCACGCGCCGCCGGTACTGCGCGAAGGCCGGCAGCCCGTTCGCCGTGGTCGCCACGAGCCGGGAGTCCTTGCAGCCGATGCCCTGGTTCAGGTGCCAGGCCGCGATCTCGGCGGGCCCCTGGAGCCACAGGTCGTACGGGGGCATCGACAGCACCGCGTCCTCGTGCAGCAGGGCGGTGAGCCGGGTGATGTCGTAGGCCTCGAAGGCGGACAGGTACCGCTCCAGCAGCTTCGCCTGTTCCGCGTCGAGCGGGTCCGCCGCGTCGCTCTCGCGCAGCCCCGCACCGGCGAGGGTGGCCCGCGCCCGCTGGAGGGCGCTGTTCACGGAGGCCACCGTGGTCTCCAGCAGCGCCGCCACCTCGTCCGCCTTCCAGGCCAGCACCTCCCGCAGGATCAGCACCGCCCGCTGCTTGGGCGGCAGGTGCTGGAGCGCCGCCACGAAGGCCAGCCGTACGGACTCCCTGGCCAGGGCCGCCTCCGCCGGGTCCGCGGTCCGCGGCAGCACCCGCGCGTCGGGCACCGGCTCCAGCCAGGTCACCTCCGGCCGCTCGTTCAGCACGGCGGAGGCCTGGTGCTGCGGGGCGGTCAGGTCCATCGGGCGGGCCCGCTTCTTCGCCGAGTTCAGCAGGTCCAGGCAGACGTTGGTGGCGATCCGGTACAGCCAGGAGCGCAGCGAGGAGCGGCCCTCGAACTTCTCGTACGACCGCCAGGCACGGACGTACGTGTCCTGCACCGCGTCCTCGGCGTCGAAGGCCGAGCCGAGCATCCGGTAGCAGTAGCCGGTCAGCTCCACGCGGTGGAGCTCCATCGCGGAGTCCAGGTCCGGTGATGTCGTCGCCAGGTCGCTCATGGTGGTGTCGCCCCCAGGTAGTTCCGTCTCCTTCGGAAACTACCCGAGGGGTCCGACAACGGCAGCCGCAGGCGCGCGACGCCTCAGGTGCCGGGCTTGCGCCCGTACACGAAGACGTCCTCGCCGTTGCCCAGCATGTTCCAGTACGCCTTCGCGTCGGCCGTCGTCATGTTGACGCAGCCGCCCGAACCCGGCGGGTTCCACATGCTCTTGGTGACCGAGTGGAAGGCGATGCCGCCGTCGAAGAACTGCGCGTACGGCATCGCGACGTCGTAGAGCGTCGACCAGTGGTCGATGCTGCGGTAGTAGATCTTCTTCAGGCCCGTCCGGGTCGGTGTCGCGGCCTTGCCGGTGCGCACCGGCACCGGCCCGTACTTCAGGCTCGCGCCGTCCTGGATCCAGCTGAGCTGGCGGGTCAGGTCGACGCAGGCGATCCGGCCCAGGTTCGTGGGGCAGGTGCCGGCCGCGTTCGGGTTCTTGCCCGCCGCCCGCTGCGCGAGCATCGTGTTCATGGTCTGCCAGGTCAGCGGGCCCGCGTACCCGGCGGTGGGGGTGATGCCGTGGGTGGCCTGGAAGGTGCGTATCGCCTCGCAGTCGGCGGCCGACTGCACCCCGTCCACGGGCCGCCCGAGGAACTGCTCGGCCTCCCGCTGGTACGGCCCCGTCGTCACGTTGCACGCCGCCGCTGTCGCGGCCTGCGCCGGTCCGCCCCCCGCCACCAGCGTCCCCGCCGCCAGGGCCAGCGCCCCGCCGATCACCGTCGCGCCGCGCCGCAGCGCGCGCACGCGTATCGCCGCCATCCGGTCCTCCCCCGCGCTCGCCCGGGCGTCCGGGGCCCCGTGCCCCGCGTACGCGACGAGTCGCTACGCGGAGCGTAGGGGCGGCGGGCCGGATCCGGCAGGGGGTACGGCGGGGGCGGTGGAGGCGAGAGGGCCGCGTACGGGGTGACGGGCGCCGGTCAGCGGGCCGTCGCGGCCCGGTGCGGGAGCTGCCGGGCGCGTTCCACCCGGGCCGCGTGGGAGCCGTAGAGGGTGATCGAGGCGACGCCCACCACCGCCAGCAGCGCGATGCCGACCGTGGCCGCCCACCCCGAGGCGTGGTACGCCAGCGCGCCCAGGGTGCCGCCCGCGCTGGAGCCGAGGTAGTACGCGGACTGGTACAGCGCGGAGGCCTGCGCCCGGCCCGACGTCGCCGTCCGGCTCACCGCCGCCGACGCCACCGCGTGCCCGGCGAAGAAGCCCGCCGTGATCAGCACCAGGCCCGCCAGGATCGCCGTCAAGGAGTCCGAGAGCGACAACAGCAGGCCCAGCGCGGTCGTGGTCACCGCCAGGTACAGCGCCCCGCGCCGTCCCGTACGGGCCACCAGCCGGCCGGCGGCCGCGGAGGAGACCGTACCCACCAGGTAGACCAGGAAGACCGATCCGACGACGCCCTGGCCCAGCGAGAACGGCTCGTCCACCAGCCGGTAGCCGATCACCGTGTACACGGCCCCGAAGACGGTCATGAACAGGGCGCCGATCCCGTACAGCCGCAGCAGCAGCGGATCGCGCAGGTGCCCGGCGACCGTACGTCCCACCGCGCGCGGGTTCAGCGACGCCGGCCGGAAGAACCGCGCCCGGGGCAGCAGCACCAGGAAGGCCACCGCGCAGGCCAGGGCCATCAGCCCGACCGTCAGCAGCCCGGCCCGCCAGCCCCACAGCTGCGCGGCCCAGCCGGTCACGATGCGCCCGCTCATGCCGCCGATGGAGTTGCCCGCCACGAACAGGCCGATCGCCCCGACCAGGGCCTTGGGCCTGACCTCCTCCGCCAGGTACGCCATCGCGGAGGCGGGGATGCCGGCGATCGCCGCGCCCTGCACCGCACGCAGCACCACCAGCCACTCCAGGCTCGGCGCGAACGGCACCAGCAGCCCGAGGCCGACGGCGGTCACCATCGACCAGGTCATCATCCGGGTCCGGCCGAACCGCTCCGACAGCGCGCTCAGCGGGAGCACGCACAGCGCGAGGGCGCCGGTGGCCGCGGACACCGTCCAGCTGGCCTGACCCGCCGTCACGCCGAAACCGGCGGAGACCGCGGGCAGCAGGGCCTGGGTGGAGTAGAGGAGGGCGAAGGTCGCCAGTCCGGCGGCGAAGAGCGCGAGGCTCATCCGGCGGTAGCCGGGGCGGCCGGGGGAGTGGGCTTCGGGCTGCGGGAACGACGCGGTGGAGGCGCCCGGGGTGACGGGCGCCCCGGTATGAGCGGGAGGCATACGTCGAAGGTAGGCCGCTGTTTTTCATGCGTCCAATGCACGAAATCGCGATAATCGATCCACTCGCGCATCACCACAGCTCAGGGGCGTGCATGTCAACGAACCGTTACGAAGAAGACATGGCCGTGACACGGCTGCTGGCCCCGCGCCTCGCCTGGTTCGCCGCCGTCGCCCGGCACGAGCACGTCACCCGCGCCGCCCACGAGCTGGGCGTGCCGCAGTCCACGCTGTCGCGGGCGATGGTCCGCCTCGAAGAGGACCTGGGCGTCACGCTGTTCGCCCGCAAGGGCCGCACCGTCGCCCTCACCACGGCCGGCCGCACCTTCCTGGCCTCCGCCGAACAGGCCCTGGACGGCATCGCCCGCGCCGCCGGATCCGTCCAGCAGGACGCCGACGCCTCCTTCGGCAAGGTGGCGTTCGGCTTCCTGCACACCCTGGGGCCCGAGACCGTACCCGGGCTGATCCGCGCGTTCCGGGCCGACCATCCGCGCGTACGGTTCTCCCTCGTCCAGAACTACGGCGAGGCCATGCTGGAGAAGCTGCGGGCCGGCGAGCTCGACCTGTGCCTGACCTCGCCGCTGCCCGACGCCCCCGACCTGGTGACCCGCCGCCTCGACGAACAGCGGCTGCGGCTGGTCGTCCCGGACGACCACCGGCTCGCCGTACGCAAGCGGATCCGGCTGGCGGAGGCCGCCGAGGAAACCTTCGTCACCCTGGAGGCGGGCTACGGGCTGCGGCGCATCACCGACGACCTGTGCGCGGAGGCGGGTTTCACGCCGAAGGTCGCCTTCGAGGGCGAGGAGGCCGAGACCCTGCGCGGCCTGGTCGCGGCGGGCCTCGGCGTGGCCCTCCTCCCGCCGCCCGCGGTGCCCCGGCCGGGGGTGGTGGAGCTGACGGTGACGGCCCCGCGCGCCGTCCGCCAGATCGGCGTGGCCTGGCTCGACGGCCACCCCGACACCCCACCGGTCGCCGAGTTCAAACGCTTCCTCCTCTCCCGCAGGGGCCGCCTGATGCCGAACCTGGAAACGGAACCCGGCCCGGGAAGCTCCGGCCCCGCCGGGGTGTGAGAAGCCTCGCGGGGACGCCCAGGGCAGTGCCGCGGCAGGCGACCGGGCTGCTCAGCCAAAATCCAGCCCCGCCGGCGTTTGAGGCGCGGGGTCTGGGGCGGAGCCCCAGGTCCGGGCGACAGCCCGGCTACGCCTCCAGCCGGGGCTGCGGCTCCCGCTCCCGCTGCGGCTCCCGCTCCGGCGGCGGCGCGGCCGACCCGGCGGCGGTCGCCAGCAAGTACCCCGCCTGGAAGCGGGACTTGGCCCCCACCGCCCGCATCACCTCCGCGATGTGCCGCTGACACGTCCGCTCCGACATCCCCAGCCTCCGCGCGATCACCTTGTCCTCCAGCCCCTCCGCCAGCAACCGCACGATCGTCTGCCGCAGCTCCTCCGAGATCGACCGCGCCGCCTCCGGACCCACCGTCGTCGGGAACGGCTCCGCCCCCACCCACGACCGCTCGAACGCCGCCGTCATGAAGTGCACGACGCTCGGCTCCCGCACCACCAGCGCCGCCCCGGTCCGGTCCGGCACCGCCATCAGCCCCGTCCGCTGATCGAAGATCAGCATCCGCATCAGCCCGTCGCCCAGCGTCCGCACCTGCGCCCCCAGCGCCGTCACCCGTTCCACGTAGGCCGCCGTGGGCCGTGAGTAGCGCGCCGTGTGCTGGTAGATCGTCCGCATCCGGACCCCGCGCGCCAGCAGCGACTCGTCCCGGCCGACCGCCTCCTCCAGCGCCTCCTGCGGCCGGCCGCCGCCCGGCTGCGAGGTCAGCAACTCCCGCTCGCACCCCGCCACCAGCTCCGCGATCAGCCCGCGCACCGCCCCGAGGTCCGTGACCAGCTCCAGCCGGCCGGCCCCGCTCAGGTCCCGGTGCGCGGCCCCGGCCTCGTACGCGGGCACCAGCGCCTCCAGCCGTCCGCGCAGCCGGTCCATCTCGTCGTGGGTCTCCCGTACGAGCAGGGCGAGCGGGGCCAGCGCCCGGGCCGCCGCCGCGCGGGGCGCCACCGCGCTCCACCGCTCCGGGCCGGGGCCGGGGGCGCGCTGGAGCAGGTGGGCGGCGGCCAGCTCGGTGATCGCGGCCCCCGCGCGGGCGCCCAGCGCGGTGGTGGCCTCGGCGGCGGTGAAGGCCTGCCGCTCGACCGCGTACGCGTACAGCCGGCGCGCGGCGGGGCTCAGCTCGCCGTCGGCTCCCTCTGCTGGCATATGCCTATTGGTCCCTGTCTGTACCCATTCCTAAACCCCTCGTGTTCCCGCAAGGCGACAACTCGACGCCTGAACGGGGGCTTCCGGCATATGCCGAACCGGCACAGTGGACGCACGGCGTGACGGGGGGAGCGAGCGCGGTATGCCGGACGGGACGACGACCAGCCCCGGCCCCAGCCCTTGGCGGCGGCCGGTGGCGGTCCTGCTCAGCCCGCGCCCCGCCGAGGTCGCCGCCGCCCGCCGGGCGGGCGCGCGCGCCGTGGTGGTCGCGCCGGGTCCATCGGTGCCATCCGACCGTGAGGGGGCGGAGCGGCGGGTACGGACGGACTGGCGCGACCACCGCCGTCTGGTCGGGGCCCTCGGCCGGCTGGCGGAGGTCCGCTGCGGGCGGGCCCGCGTCTTCGGGTTCGGCCCCGCCGCGGCCCTCGCGGCGGCCCGCGCCAACGAGGCCCTGGGCCTGCCCGGCACCCCGGCCGACGCCGTGAGCGCCCTCATGGACAAGGCCGCGCTGCGGGCCCGCTCGAACACCCTGCACGCCGCCCGGCCGGTCTCCTTCGTCCGCTGCGGCCGGTCCGCCCTGCTCCCCTTCCTGGCGGCCCTGATCGGCTACCCCTGCGTCGTGAAGCCCCGCGCGGGCGCCGACGGCGAGGGCGTCCGCCTGCTCCGCGACGCGGCCGAAGCGGAGGCCGCCGTCCCCGCGTACCCCGAGGTCACCGACCTCCTGGTGGAGGAGTACCTGGAGGGCCCCACCCTCACGGTCACCACCCTCACCACCCAAGGCCGCCACCGCACCCTGGGCTGGACCACCCCCCTCCCACCCCCCACCGCCCCACGCCCCGCCACTCCCCTCACCGCCACGCCTCCCCGCACGCCCCCGCCCCGGCCGGCCGCCCCGCCCGCACCGGCCGGCCGGCGGGGCACGGATGCTCCGCAGACCGCCGACGGCCCGACGGGCGTCGCCGGGTGGCGACGAGCCGCTGCTCCGGAGGACTGCGACGCCGCGCCGACGTCGGGCGGGCGTCGGCGGGCCGGGGCCTCGGAAGGGCCTGGTATCTCACCGCCGAGCGACCAGCACCCGGGCCCCGCCGGGTCCTCCTTGGCCGCCGGTCCGCCGTGCGTCGCCGGTGCGCAACGGGCGGGTGACCCACCCACCGGGTGGTGGCGAGCCGGTGCTGCGCGGGGCTCCGACGCCCCGCCGCCGGGAGACCAGCACCCGGGCTCCGCCGGGCCCTCGCGGGCCGACGGGCCATCGCCCACCGCCGGTGCGCGGCGGGCGGGCGATCCGCCGGGCACCGCCGGGGCAGGGCCGGCCGACGCCCCGACAGCCGCCGTCGGCCCGCGCCCGGCCGGTGGCCCGCAACCAACCACCGCCCCGCCCGGGTTCCGGGTGCCCGTGCTGTTGGACCCCGGGACCGCCGAGGCCGTGCGGGGGCTGGTGCGGGGGGTGTTGGAGCTGGTCGGGTATCGGGACGGGGTGGCGTGTACCGAGGTGGTGCTCACCCCGTACGGTCCCCGCCTGGTCGCGGCGCACGCCCGGCCCGGGCCCGAGGAGTGCGTCGAGTTGCTCCGGCTCGCCCACGGCGTCGACGTGCTCGGCATGACGTTCGCCGCCGCCCTCGGGCTGCCCGAGCCCGTCCGCAGACCGCCCGTAGCCCCCCACGCGGGCGTGCGCTACGTCGACTTCCCGCCCGGCCGCCGCCTCGACACCCTCACCGGCGCCCTCGACGCCGCCCGCGCCCTCCCCGGCGTGGTCCGCGTCCGGCTGACCGTCCCGCCGGACGCCACCGTCCGTCACGCCCCCTCCGGCTCCCGCCACCACGCGTACGTGCTGGCCACCGGCCCCACCCGGCACGCCCTCACCCGCAGCCTCGACCGGGCGGCCGCCCTGCTCCGGGCTCCCGCGACACCCCTCACACCGAGTCCACGTGCGATTCACCTCCCCCGCCCACGCTTAGGTCATGGCCATGACCAGACGTGATCTGCTCGCCACCACGACCGCCACCGCCGCCGGGGCCGCCACCCCCCACGCCGCCCCCCAGGCACCCCCCGCCGGAGCCACCCTCCACGGCCGCATCCCGCCCGGCGCCCCCGACTTCGTCGAGGTTCCCCTCGACATCCCGCCGGGCCTGCGCGAGTTACGCGTCTCCTACAGCTACGACAAGCCCCCCGTGCCCCCCGGCACCCCCGGCAACGCCCTCGACATCGGCATCTTCGACCCCCGCGGCACCGCCCTCGGCGGCCGCGGCTTCCGCGGCTGGTCCGGCGGCGCCCGCGCCGAGTTCTTCCTCCGTACCGACGAGGCCACCCCCGGCTACCTCCCCGGCCCCCTCATCCCCGGCCGCTGGCACCTGCTGCTCGGCCCCTACACCATCGCCCCGCAGGGACTCGCGTACGAGATCACCGCCGCCTTCGCCTACGGCCCGCCCGCCCCCGAGGCCCCCCGCCGCTACCCGCCCCAGCGCGCCCGAAGCCGCGGCCGCGCCTGGTACCGGGGTGACTGCCACATCCACTCCGTGCACTCCGACGGCCGCCGCACCCCGGCCGAGATAGCCGCCCTCGCCCGCGCCGCCGGGCTGGACTTCCTCAACTCCTCCGAGCACAACACCCACTCCGCGCACACCGCCTGGGCCGACGTCGTCCCCCCGGAGCTCCTCGTCCTCACCGGCGAGGAGATCACCACCCGCACCGGCCACGTCCTCGCCGTCGGCACCGACCCCGGCACCTTCGTCGACTGGCGCTACCGCGCCCGCGACGACCGCTTCGGCCGCTTCGCCCGCGCCATCCGCGGCGCCGGCGGCCTCGTCGTCCCCGCCCACCCGCACGCCACCTGCGTCGGCTGCGCCTGGAAGTTCGGCTTCGGCGAGGCCGACGCGGTCGAGGTCTGGAACGGCCCCTGGACCCCGGACGACGAAGTCGCCCTCGCCTCCTGGGACGCCACCCTGCGCGGCGCCTCCGCCGACCGCTGGCTCCCGGCCGTGGCGAACAGCGACTACCACCGCGACCCCGACCGCGTCGGCTCCCCGCACACCGTCGTGCACGCCGAGGACCTGACCCGCGAGGCGATCCTGGCCGGCCTGCGCGCCGGCCGGTGCTACGCCGCCGAGTCCGACCGGATCACCGTCACCTTCGACGCGGTGACCGCCCGCGGCGCCCACGCCGGCATCGGCGAACGCCTGAGCACCACCGGCCCCGACGCGGACGTCCTCGTACGCCTGACCGCGACCGGCCCCGCCGCCGAGGGCCGCGAGCTGCGCCTGATCACCGACCAGGGCGTGGCCCTCACCGCCCCGGCCGGCCCCGCCCCGCTGGAGTGGCACACCACCCCGGCGCGCTCCGCCTACGTCCGCGCCGAGGTCCGCCACCCGGCGACGGCCCCGCCCCTGCCGGGCGCCCCGGCGGCCCTGACCAACCCGGTCTTCCTCGGCGCCCCCTGACCGAACCCGGGCGCCCCACCGGCCCCACCGGCCTCACCCCCGCAGGGACCGCCCGAACCCCGACGCCAGCGGCATCCGCAGCCCCAGCGGCGGCGGCGCCGCCAGCGCGTCGGTGACGGGCCGCGAGTACCGGCCGGACAGCATCGAGCCGAGGATGAAGTCCACCCCGAGCGCGACCACTTCGGCCTGGTGCTCGCGCAGCCCGTGGCCGTCGGAGTGCACCTCGAACCGGCAGGTGGAACGGTTCGCCTTCTTGGCCCGCGCCGCCAGCAGGAACGAGGTCTCCGGGTCGCTGCGCGCGTCGTTCGTACCGTGCACGATCAGCACGCGCCGGCCCGCGAGCTGTTTCACCGGTTCCGGGGAGGCGTCGCCCTCGCCCTCCGGTAAGCAGGGCGCCAGCGCCACCACCGAGTTGACGGCTTCGTGTCCCGCCGCCCGCAGCGCCGCCCCGCCCCCGGAGCCGTGCCCGGCCAGGCACACCGGCACGTCCCCGTAGCGCCGCACCACCTCGTCCGCCGCCCACCGCGCGGCCTCCTCCGGGGAGCCGGCGCCGTACGCCACACCGTGCGCCACCAGCCCGTCCGCCCCGCCCGCCCGGGCCAGCGCCCGCGCGAGCGGACGTACCGGACCGGGGGAGAATCTGGACGCCCCGGGAAGCAGGAGCACCACACCACTGACCGTCGAGACCGAGCCGTTCGCGCCGGCCGCCCGCCCCAGGCGGGCCCCGCGCGCCGGCGGCGCATGCTGTGCCATGGCGGAACATTCTCAGACCGGAACGTGTACGCCACCCCTCCGTACGGTCTCTGTTACATATCGACCCCGGCCGCCGCCCCGCGCTCTACGCGCGTAGGAGCTAGAGTGCGCAGATGACGAGCGAGACCCCCAACCTGCCCACCCCGGATCAGATCCGCCGCTCCCCGAAGGTGCTCCTGCACGACCACCTCGACGGTGGCCTGCGCCCCGGGACCATCATCGAGCTGGCGCGCGAGGCCGGCTACGAGAACCTCCCCGAGACCGACGCCGACAAGCTCGGCATCTGGTTCCGGGAAGCCGCCGACTCCGGCTCCCTCCCGCGCTACCTGGAGACCTTCGCGCACACCTGCGCGGTCATGCAGACGAAGGAGGCCCTCTTCCGGGTCGCCGCCGAGTGCGCCGAGGACCTGGCCGAGGACGGCGTCGTGTACGCCGAGATCCGCTACGCCCCCGAGCAGCACCTGGAAGCCGGTCTCACCCTCGAAGAGGTCGTCGAGGCCGTGAACGACGGCTTCCGCGAGGGCGAGCGCCGCGCCAAGGCCAACGGCCACCGCATCCGCGTCGGCGCGCTGCTGACCGCCATGCGCCACGCGGCCCGCGCGCTGGAGATCGCCGAGCTGGCGAACCGCTACCGCGACAACGGTGTGGTCGGCTTCGACATCGCCGGCGCCGAGGCCGGGTTCCCCCCCACCCGCCACCTCGACGCCTTCGAGTACCTCAAGCGCGAGAACAACCACTTCACGATCCACGCGGGCGAGGCCTTCGGCCTGCCGTCGATCTGGCAGGCCCTCCAGTGGTGCGGCGCCGACCGGCTCGGTCACGGCGTGAAGATCATCGACGACATCGAGGTCGCCGCCGACGGCTCGGTGAAGCTGGGCCGGCTGGCCTCGTACGTCCGGGACAAGCGCATCCCCCTGGAGATGTGCCCGACCTCGAACCTGCAGACCGCCGCGGCCGCCTCGTACGCCGAGCACCCCATCGGCCTGCTGCGCAAGCTGCACTTCCGGCTCACGGTCAACACCGACAACCGGCTGATGAGCGGCACCAGCATGAGCCGCGAGTTCGAGCACCTGGTCGACACCTTCGGCTACACGCTCGACGACATGCAGTGGTTCACCGTCAATGCGATGAAGTCCGCGTTCATTCCTTTCGATGAACGACTGGCGATGATCAATGAGGTGATCAAGCCGGGTTACGCGGAGCTGAAGTCCGAGTGGCTGTTCCAGCAGACCGCTTCGACCAGCGGTTCTGTCTCCGCCTGAGAATTGGAACACCGCACGGAAAGCGCCCGGGAGTCGAACTCCCGGGCGCTTTCTCATATTGGCGGATGTTTGCGGCCGGGGGTTTGAAGTGACTAGGTTGCGGAGCCGCCCAATTCCTCTTCGCAAGGAAAATCCTTCATGAAGCTGTCAGCTGCCAAGTCCCTCGGTCTCGCCGTCGTCGGAGCCGCCCTCGCCGCGGGCGCGGCCGGCACCGCCTCCGCCGCCGGTCTCCCGGCCGCCAACCTGACGGATGCCCTCACCACCGTCACGGGGGCCACCAGCTCGCTCACGAACCAGACCGAGCAGGGTCACGACGGTCAGCAGTCCTCCGACCCGACCGCCCCGGTCACCGGCCTGCTCGGTGGACTGGCCCCGGCCACCGGCGCCCTGAACGGCCTGGGCGGCTGACACACGCCTCGTAAGTCGCACGTCGTAAGTCGCACGTCCGCGCACGTGGCGCACACCTTTTCGAGTGGTGTGCGCCACGTCGCGCGGTGTGCCACGATCACCCCCAACTGCCAGCCGACGCACGGGGTATGAGGTTCGGTCATGCGCAACAAGGCACGGTTCACGGCTCCCGCGACGACGCTCGCACTGCTTCCCGCCCTGCTCTTCGGGGCCGTCGGATGCGGCGGTGGACCGAGCGGTTCCGAGAGCGCCCCGGCGGCCGCGAAGCCCCCGGACCCCAAGGGGTCCGCCGCCGCCCCCGCCCCGGGCGCCCCCGCCACCCCGGCCGGCTCTGCCGCGCCCAAGGCCAAGGACCCCACCCTGGAGGCGGCCGCCCTCGCGCCCGGCGACCTGCCCGGCTACCAGGTCTCCGCCCAGGGCAAGAACCCGAACGCCCCCGACGGCCAGCCGCAGGCCGACAAGAAGGCCTGCCAGCCGCTCGCCGACATCATGGGCGACAAGCCCGACCCGGCGGCGCACGAGACCGTCAACCGCGGCATCGGCTCCCAGAAGCAGGTCGGCCTCGCCGTCTCCGCCTCCGTCAGCTCCTACGCCGAGAGCGACGCCAAGCGGGTCCTGTCCCGGCTGCGCGAGGCGGTGGCCGCCTGCGGGGCCGGGTTCACCGCCACCATCCAGAAGCAGACCGGCGGCTACCGGGACGTGAAGGCGGTCCCGTACAGGACCACGGGCGACGAGAGCGTCAGCTGGACCACGACCGCTGCCGCGTCGGGCGTCTCGGCGCAGGTCCACCTGGTCGTCGTCCGCCAGGGGGACCGGGTGGTGCGGCTGATGGCCCTCGACGTGACCGCCGCCGACAAGAAGGCGCTGGTTCCGCAGGAAGTGGCGGACAAGCAGCTGGAGAAGGTCAAGAAGGCGGGCTGAGCCGGCTGTCCGGTCCGCCGCCCGATCCTCCGGCTTTCTGAGGAATCTCCCGACCGGGCGCGGATCACCAGGCCGCCGGCGCGCCGCCCGTCGCCTTCTCGTTGGGCAGCAGCAGCCACAGCGCCAGATAGACGAGGAATTGCGGGCCGGGCAGCAGGCACGACAGCACGAAGATGACGCGCATCGTCCTGGCCTTCATTCCGAACCGGCGTGCGAGCCCGGCGCAGACGCCGCCGATCATCCGTCCGTCACGGGGTCGGGTCAGCGCGCTCATGGTGTTCTCCTTCGGAGGCGGATCGCGCCCGGTGCGTTCCGTTCCGCGCGATGCCTCAATATTCGCGCGGGACCGCCGAAAGGACCTCGGTCCAGGGGCCGAGTCCGACCCTGGTAATTCTCGGGGTGGACCCCTGACCCGGCCGGTTCCCCGGAGCCCCCGGCGCCTGAGCCCGCGGATCCCGTGCGCGCCGCACCCGGGCCCGCAGCGCCGGCACGACGGCGAGGTGGACGAGGACCACCCCGAGGGTGTTCAGCAGCAGCGAGTCCACGTCCACGACCTGGCCCGGCACCGCCGTCTGGAGCATCTCGATGCAGAGGGAGATCAGCACGGCCGCAGCCGCCGTACGCGCCAGCGAGACCCAGGCGGACAGCGGCGAGGGCGCGAGCCGTCCCCCGGCCAGCGGCAGCAGCGCCCCCAACGGGGCCAGCAGCGCCACCCCGTCGCCGATGCGGCGGGCGGCCTCCAGCGGCCCGTACGAGAGGTCCGCGCGGATCCCCGCCAGCAGGTCCAGGTTCGCGGCCGCCGCCCACGGGACGTCCAGCGGGCGCAGGGTGAGCCATCCGACGAGGACCAGATGCGCGGCCAGCAGGGCCCCGCTCAGGAGGCGGAGCCGGAGCGGGAGCTGTGTGGCGGTGGCGGCGCTGCCGCTGCCCTCATGACGGTGCACACCCGCGAGGACGCGCCCCCCGGCGGCGCCGGTTCCGCTCCGCCCGTCCGAGTGACCCACGTCGCTGATCGCCGGGCGCGGGTCAGCCCGTGGCGAGCAGGACGGCCAGGCCGATGGCGCCCAGGGCGGCGGGCACGATGATCTCGTAGGCCCACCGCACGGAGACCTCGCCCTGCGCGCCGGGCCGCGCGGCCCCGCGCTCGGCCAGCTCCCGCAGCTCGTCCACGGCCCGGTCGGCGGCGGCCCGCTGCGGCTCGGCGGTGTCCGTGGCGGCCGCCGTCAGACCCTTGCCGCTCAGCGCGTCACGGCGGCTGAGCCTGCGGCCCGCCTTCTTCCGCTCGCGCAGCGACACCGGCACCGACCAGAGCTGGTACGTCGACCCCTGCGCCAGCACCTCCGCCGAGTACCCGGCGCGTACCGCGTCCACGGCGGCCCAGGGCAGCGTGATCACCCGGAACGGGTTGCGCACCCGCATCCGGTCGTCGTTGGCGAAGACGGCGGGCCGCAGGGTGAAGGCGACGGTCAGCGGCACCGCGCACAGCGCGATGGCCAGTGCGACCCAGCGGGCCCCGCCCGCTCCCCGTACGACGGCGTCCCCGCACAGCCACCCGATCAGGGCGAGCAGCAGCACCCCGGTGACGACGGCCATGGGGGAGCGGTAGACGCGGTCGGCGTAGACCGGCTCGTGCGGGGAGGGCGTAGTCATGCCGCCGATTGTGCCGTACGCCTCCCGCGGGCTCCCGCGCGCGGGCGGCGCCGTCGCACCGATGACGGATGTCACGCTCTGGTGTGCACGAGGGGGGTGACAGGTCGCTACGCGCGTAGATATGCTCATCTGGTGACCATGCCCACCACCCTCACCGCATTCGCTGACGTGACGACGTCCGACAGCGCGCTGCGCCGCTTCCTGCACGGGCTGCCCGGCGTAGACGCAGTCGGCCTGGAGGCCCGCGCGGCCTCCCTCGGCACCCGCTCGATCAAGACGACGGCCAAGGCGTTCGCCATCGACCTGGCCATCTCGATGATCGACCTGACCACGCTTGAGGGTGCGGACACCCCGGGCAAGGTCCGGGCCCTCTCCGCCAAGGCCGTCCACCCCGACCCGACCGACCGCGGCACCCCCACGACCGCCGCCGTCTGCGTCTATCCAGACATGGTGGCCACCGCCAAGGCCGCGCTGAACGGAGCCGACGTCAAGGTCGCCTCCGTCGCCACCGCCTTCCCGGCGGGCCGCGCCGCCCTGCCCGTCAAGCTCGCGGACACCCGTGACGCCGTCGCCGCCGGCGCCGACGAGATCGACATGGTCATCGACCGTGGCGCCTTCCTCGCCGGCCGCTACCTGGAGACGTACGAGCTGATCAAGGCCGTCAAGGAGGCCTGCGTACGCCCCGACGGGAGCGCCGCCCGGCTCAAGGTGATCTTCGAGACCGGCGAGCTGTCGACGTACGACAACATCCGCCGCGCCTCCTGGATCGGCATGCTCGCGGGCGCCGACTTCATCAAGACCTCCACGGGCAAGGTCGGCGTCAACGCCACCCCCGCGAACACCCTGCTGATGCTCGAAGCCGTCCGCGACTTCAAGGAGCAGACTGGTATCCAGATCGGCGTGAAGCCGGCCGGCGGCATCCGCACCACCAAGGACGCGCTCAAGTTCCTGGTCCTGGTCAACGAGACCGTGGGCGAGGACTGGCTGACCAACCACTGGTTCCGGTTCGGCGCGTCCAGCCTGCTGAACGACCTGCTCATGCAGCGCCAGAAGCTGAGCACCGGCCGCTACTCCGGTCCCGACTACGTGACGGTGGACTGAGACCCTCATGAACAAGCCTTCCCTCTTCGCGTACGCACCGGCCCCCGAGTCCCGCTCGGTCGTCGACATCGCCCCCTCCTACGGACTCTTCATCGACGGCGAGTTCACCGACGCCGCCGACGGCAAGGTCTTCAAGACCGTCTCGCCGTCGACCGAGGAAGTCCTCTCCGAGGTCGCCCAGGCCGGCGCCGCCGATGTCGACCGCGCCGTCAGGGCCGCCCGCAAGGCCTTCGAGAAGTGGTCCGCGCTGCCCGGCTCCGAGCGCGCCAAGTACCTCTTCCGCATCGCCCGGATCATCCAGGAGCGCAGCCGCGAGCTGGCCGTCCTGGAGACCCTGGACAACGGCAAGCCGATCAGGGAGACCCGCGACGCGGACCTCCCGCTGGTCGCCGCGCACTTCTTCTACTACGCGGGCTGGGCCGACAAGCTCGACCACGCCGGATACGGCGCGAACCCGCGCCCCCTCGGCGTGGCCGGCCAGGTCATCCCGTGGAACTTCCCGCTGCTGATGCTGGCGTGGAAGATCGCCCCGGCGCTCGCCACCGGCAACACGGTCGTCCTGAAGCCCGCCGAGACCACGCCCCTGTCGGCGCTGTTCTTCGCGGACATCTGCCGCCAGGCGGGCCTGCCCAAGGGCGTCGTCAACATCCTCACGGGTTACGGCGACGCGGGCGCGGCCCTCGTCGAGCACCCCGACGTCAACAAGGTCGCCTTCACCGGCTCCACGGCCGTGGGCAAGAAGATCGCCCGCCACGTCGCCGGCACCGACAAGAAGGTCACCCTGGAGCTGGGCGGCAAGGGCGCCAACATCGTCTTCGACGACGCCCCCATCGACCAGGCCGTCGAGGGCATCGTCACCGGCATCTTCTTCAACCAGGGCCAGGTCTGCTGCGCGGGCTCGCGCCTGCTGGTCCAGGAGTCGATCCACGACGAGCTGCTGCACTCCCTCAAGCGCCGCCTCTCCACGCTGCGCCTGGGCGACCCGCTCGACAAGAACACCGACATCGGCGCGATCAACTCCGCCGAACAGCTCGCCCGGATCACCGCGCTCGCGGAGACCGGCGAGGCCGAGGGCGCCGAGCGCTGGTCCCCGGCGTGCGAGCTGCCGTCCGCCGGCTACTGGTTCGCCCCGACGCTCTTCACGAACGTCACCCAGGCGCACACCGTCGCCCGCGACGAGATCTTCGGCCCGGTGCTGTCCGTCCTGACCTTCCGCACGCCCGACGAGGCCGTGGCGAAGGCCAACAACAGCCAGTACGGCCTGTCCGCCGGCATCTGGACGGAGAAGGGCTCGCGCATCCTCGCGGTCGCGAACAAGCTCCGCGCGGGTGTGGTGTGGGCCAACACGTTCAACAAGTTCGACCCGACGTCGCCCTTCGGCGGTTACAAGGAGTCGGGCTTCGGCCGCGAGGGCGGCCGCCACGGCCTGGAGGGCTACCTCGATGTCTGAGTCGTCGTCGGCGCGTCTGAGCGTCTTCAAGACCTACAAGCTGTACGTCGGGGGCAAGTTCCCCCGTTCCGAGAGCGGCCGGGTGTACGAGGTGACCGACTCCAAGGGCAACTGGCTGGCCAACGCCCCGCTGTCCTCCCGCAAGGACGCCCGTGACGCGGTCGTCGCCGCCCGCAAGGCCTTCGGCGGCTGGTCGGGGGCGACCGCGTACAACCGGGGCCAGATCCTCTACCGCGTCGCCGAGATGCTGGAGGGCCGGCGCGAGCAGTTCGTCCGCGAGGTCGGCGAGGCCGAGGGCCTGTCCAAGTCGAAGGCCGCCGCCGTCGTCGACGCGGCGATCGACCGCTGGGTCTGGTACGCGGGCTGGACCGACAAGATCGGCCAGATCGTGGGCGGGGCCAACCCGGTCGCGGGCCCGTACTTCAACCTCTCCACCCCGGAGCCGACCGGCGTCGTCACCGTCGTCGCCCCGCAGGACTCCTCGTTCCTGGGCCTGGTCTCGGTGATCGCCCCCGTCATCGCGACCGGCAACACCGTCGTCGTGATCGCCAGCGAGAAGTCCCCGCTTCCCGCGCTCTCCCTGGGCGAGGTGCTGGCCACCTCCGACCTGCCGGGCGGCGTCGTCAACATCCTCTCCGGCAAGGCCGCCGAGATGGGCCCGCACCTGGCGTCCCACCAGGACGTCAACGCGATCGATCTGGCCGGCGCGGACGCGTCCCTGGCCAAGGAGCTGGAGATCGCGGCGGCCGACAACCTCAAGCGCGTCCTGCGTCCACAGCCTGTGGACGACTGGAGCGCCGACCCGGGCACCCACCGCATGACCGCCTTCCTGGAAACCAAGACGGTCTGGCACCCGACGGGTTCGCTGGGCGCGGGCGGCTCCTCGTACTAGCCCCGCCGCGGGCGCCCTCCTCGGGAGAGCCCGCACGAGAACCGGCCCCGGCAGCGTCCCCCGCGCTGTCGGGGCCTTCCCGTATCCGTTTCCGTAGCCGTTCCCGCGTCTTTCGGGGCGCGGTTACTTGGGGAGTACGGGCCCCAGCAGCGAGGAGACGGCCGCGCCGGGCAGCTCGCCCACCGAGGGCCCCCGGGTCAGCGTCCCGGTGACCATCCCCGTACCGACGGAGGGGAAGTCCGCGACCTTGGTCGCCACCCCGTTGTCGAGGGGATCCACGCCGGTGTGGGCCAGGGGGTTGACCTTGAGGTTCGCGATCGGGTCGACCACCCCCGACACGGCCGCCGGGACGTCGAGCTCACCGGCCTGCGCCCCGCCGGCCGCCACGGCCAGGGCCGCACCGGCCATCGAGAGGGTCAGGCCGGCGGCGCGGAGCCGCTTCGCGGAGGGGTGGGGGGCTGCGTGACGTGCCATGGGTTCCCGCCTGTGGTCGTAGTCGCGTGCGCACACAGGGTAGTCGAGACGGCTTCCCGGATTCCAGTTCCGGCCGGCCCGGCCGCGCGGCCGGCCGCCCGCCCGGGCCGGGCCCGCCCGCCGGGCCGGTGTGAGCGTCGTCGCAGGAGCCGCCGGCGGTGTGCCCATACCGCCCGTCATGCGCCACACTGGTGACCCGTGAGCTGTTCATCTCCCCTTCCCACGCGCGTCGTCCTGCTGACCGGTCCCTCGGGCTCCGGCAAGTCCCGGCTCGCGGCCCGCTCGGGCCTGCCCGTGCTGCGCCTGGACGACTTCTACAAGGAGGCGACGGACCCCACGCTCCCGCTCGTGGAGGGCAGCTCCGACATCGACTGGGACTCCCCGCTGTCCTGGGACGCGGACACCGCCGTCGCGGCCATCGCCGAACTCTGCGCGACCGGCCGCACCGAGGTCCCCGAGTACTCCCTCGCCACCTCCTCGCGGACCGGCACCGAGACCCTCGACATCGCGCGGACCCCGCTGTTCATAGCGGAGGGGATCTTCGCCGCCGACATCGTCGCCCGGTGCCAGGAACTGGGGCTGCTCGCCGACGCGATCTGCCTGCGCGGCCGGCCCTCGACCACCTTCCGCCGCCGCCTCGCCCGTGACCTGCGCGAGGGCCGCAAGTCCCTGCCGTTCCTGCTGCGCAGGGGATGGCGCCTGATGCGGGCCGAACGCGGCATCGTCGCCCGTCACATCGCCCTCGGCGCGCACGCCTGCGGCCGCGACGAGGCCCTCGGCCGGCTGGCCGCCGCCGCGGCCGGCCGCCACCGCACGGCGACGGCCCCGGCCTGAGCGTTCCGCCCGGCCGGCCCGACGGGCGCGCGCCCGGGCATGTGGACACGTAAAAAAGGCGGGATCACGCGGACCCCCGGCCGCTTGATCCCGCCTTTTTCCCCCGCGGTCCCCGTCCCACCCCCGTAGGACGGCCCCCTGGACCCATGGTCGTGTTACGCGACGAGCTCCCCGAAGGACTCCGCCTCGTCGCGCCCGAAGCTCAGCACCTCGTCGTCCCGCAGCCGGCGCAGCGAGCGCCAGATGCTCGACTTCACGGTGCCGACGCTGATCCCGAGGATCTCCGCGATCTCCGGGTCCGTACGGCCCTCGTAGTAGCGCAGCACCAGCATCGTGCGCTGCGGCTCCGGGATCCGGGCCAGCGCCTGCCACAGCACCGCCCGCAGCTCCGTACCGCGCATCGAGTCCGTGTCCGCGGCCGTTTCCGGCAGTTCCTCGGTCGGGTACTCGTTCAGCTTGCGCCGGCGCCAGGCGCTGATGTGCAGGTTGGTCATCGTCCGCCGCAGGTAGCCGCCGACGGCCGCCTTGTCGCTGATCCGGTCCCAGGCGCGGTACGTGGAGAACAGCGCGCTCTGCAGCAGGTCCTCCGCCTCGTGGCGGTCACCGGTGAGGTGGAAGGCCGTCGCGTACAGCGCCGCCCGCCGCTCCTGGACGTACGCCGTGAACTCCGCCTCCGAGGTGGAGGAAACGGTCGGCGCGGTCGTCCGCGTCGCGGGAACCGTCTGGTACTGGTTCGCGTCAATGGCTGTGACGTGTGCCGGCCGCGGACGGGCGACCGTGACGTTACGGACACCCGCCCGGCGGTTCACATCGTGCAGCCGCGTGACGACCGCGCTGGTCGTGGTGCTGTGCAGCGTGTTCATCTCGCGCCCCCCGTCGTGGAGTCTGCTTCGGTCCGTGCTTGATGACAGAAGCCTGCCCGTCCGACATAACCGGGCTGTCCTGCGACTGTCACAGGCCTGTCACAGCCACCCGCGCGTGCGTCCACCGCGCCGGACGGTCGAAGTCCCGACGGCCGATGGGACAGAATGAGCGCGTGCCTTTCCTGTTGCTGATCGAGGACGACGACGCCATCCGCACGGCCCTCGAACTTTCCCTGTCACGCCAGGGCCACCGTGTGGCCACCGCGGCGACGGGCGAGGACGGCCTGAAACTGCTGCGCGAGCAGCGGCCGGACCTGATCGTGCTGGACGTGATGCTGCCCGGGATCGACGGCTTCGAGGTGTGCCGGCGGATCCGGCGCACCGACCAGCTGCCGATCATCCTGCTCACCGCCCGCAGTGACGACATCGATGTCGTCGTGGGCCTGGAGTCGGGCGCCGACGACTACGTGGTCAAGCCCGTCCAGGGCCGGGTGCTCGACGCCCGGATCCGGGCCGTGCTGCGCCGTGGCGAGCGGGAGGCCAGCGACTCCGCCGTGTTCGGGTCCCTCGTCATCGACCGCGCCGCCATGACCGTGACGAAGAACGGCGAGGACCTCCAGCTCACCCCGACCGAGCTGCGGCTGCTCCTGGAGCTCAGCCGCCGGCCCGGTCAGGCGCTGTCGCGCCAGCAGTTGCTGCGCCTGGTGTGGGAGCACGACTACCTCGGTGACTCGCGGCTCGTCGACGCCTGCGTGCAGCGGCTGCGCGCGAAGGTCGAGGAGGTGCCGTCCTCGCCGACGCTGATCCGTACCGTCCGCGGCGTCGGCTACCGGCTGGACTCCCCGCAGTGATCAGAGCCCTGTTCGCGGGCCGGCGCTGGACCAGCCTGCGGCTGCGGCTGCTGGTGGTGTTCGCGCTGGTCGCGCTGACGGCCGCGGTCTCCGCTTCCGGGATCGCGTACTGGCTCAACCGGGAGGCGGTGCTCACCCGTACCCAGGACGCGGCCCTCGGCGACTTCCGCCAGGAGATGCAGAACCGGGCGGCGGCGCTGCCCGCCGACCCGACGGCCGAGGAGCTGCAGCGCACCGCCGAGCTGATGGCGGGCAGCAGCCCCGGGTACAGCGTGCTGCTGGTGCACGAACGCAAGGACGGCCGCAAGGCGTTCGGCGCGGCGGGGGCGGACTCCTTCGGGCTGGACGACGTACCGGCCTCGCTCCAGCACGCGGTGAACGACCGGCAGAAGACGACGGCCGCGAACGACGCCGAGTACCACATGTACTGGCAGCGGACGAAGCCGAACGGCAACCCGTACCTGGTCGGCGGCACCCGCATCGTGGGCGGCGGGCCGACCGGCTACATGTACAAGTCGCTGGCCACCGAACGGGACGACCTCAACGCCCTGGGCTGGTCGCTGACCATCGCGACGGGCCTGGCGCTGCTCGGCTCGGCGCTGCTCGCGCAGGCGGCGGCGCGGACCGTGCTCAAGCCCGTACAGCGGCTCGGGGACGCGGCGCGGCGGCTCGGCGAGGGGGAGCTGGACCACCGGCTGGAGGTGTCGGGCACCGATGAACTCGCGGACCTGGCGCACACCTTCAACATGACGGCGGAGGCGCTGGAGAAGAAGGTCGCCGACATGAGCGCGCGCGAGGAGGCGAGCCGGCGGTTCGTGGCGGACATGTCGCACGAACTGCGCACGCCGCTGACGGCGCTGACGGCGGTGGCCGAGGTGCTGGAGGAGGAGGTCGACGACCTCGATCCGATGATCGCACCGGCGGTCGGGCTCGTCGTGAGCGAGACGCGGCGGCTGAACGACCTGGTGGAGAACCTGATGGAGGTCACCCGCTTCGACGCGGGGACGGCGCGGCTGGTGCTGGACGACGTGAACGTCGCCGACCAGGTCACGGCGTGCATCGACGCCCGGGCCTGGCTCGACGCCGTCGAACTCGACGCCGGGCGCGGGATCGTGGCGCGGCTCGACCCGAGGCGGCTCGACGTGATCCTGGCCAACCTGATCGGCAACGCGCTCAAGCACGGCGGCTCGCCGGTGCGGGTGTCGGTGGCCGTGGAGGGGGAACAGCTGGTGATCGCGGTCAGGGACAACGGGCCCGGGATTCCCGAGGAGGTGCTGCCGCACGTCTTCGACCGGTTCTACAAGGCGAGCGCGTCGCGGCCGAAGTCGGACGGCAGCGGGCTGGGGCTGTCCATCGCCATGGAGAACGCGCACATCCACGGCGGTGACATCACGGCCGCGAACGGGCCGGACGGCGGGGCCGTGTTCACGCTGCGCCTGCCGATGGACGTGGGGAAGGTGAGCGCGGGTGACGGGGACGCGTAGGGGGACGGTCGTGGCGGTGGCCGTGCTGGCCGCATGGGGCCTGTCCGGGTGCGGGATCCGGGCCACCACCGTGCCGGTGGACGTGGGGGCGGCGCCCTCGCGGGTGTCCTGCGACACGCCGGCGCAGGCGCCCGGGGAGAGCGGCGCACAGGGCTTCCGGGCCCCCGTGGAACTGGTGTGCGGATCGCAGCTGGTCGGGGTGGACCGGGTGGTGCCGGTGCCGGAGAAGCGGGCCGGACGCGATCCCGTGGTGCTGGTGGCGCAGGCGCTGCTGGAGACGCTGGAGAAGGCCCCCTCGGGGGCGGAACGCGACGCCGGCTTCACGACCGGGGTCCCGGACGGGCTGTCGGTCGGCCCCACCCGGCCGGGCGACCCGGCGGGCACGGTACGGCTCAGCCGCAAGCCGGAGGACCTGCCGCCGGTGGCGCTGGCACAGGTGGTGTGCACCCTGGCGGCGAGCGACACCGTCTCGGCGGGCCCGGGCCCGGTGGTCCTCGGCGGCCCGGACGCGGACCCGCCCCGCGCCTGGGAATGCACGGACGCGGTCCGCTCCCGCCCGGAGTCGGTCCCCACCCTGGGCGAACTGGTCCGCCCGTCGGCCTCCCCGCCCGCTTCGCCGTCGAGGGGCTGAGGGCCGGGGCCCGGCACGGCGTCTGCGGCGGTGACACGGCTCCCTGGAACGCCGACGGCCCCCTGAACCGGAGTTCGGGGGGCCGTCGGTGCGTGGGCTAGAGGCCCATCGCCGCTGCGAGGTCCTTTTTGATCGCTTCCAGGGTTTCCCGGGCGCGGGTGCGGGACGGGGTGAGGGACGGGGCGTCCGGGACCGGGACCACTACCTCCAGGTAGCACTTGAGCTTGGGCTCGGTGCCGGAGGGGCGGACGATGACGCGGGCCTTGTGGTCGCCGTCCAGGTGGTAGCGCAGGCCGTCCGTGGGGGGCAGGGTCTCCGTGCCCCGGGACAGGTCCTCCGCCGAGACGACGCGCAGGCCCGCCAGCGAGGCCGGGGGCTCGGCGCGGAGCCGGGACATCGCCGAGGTGATCAGCGAGAGGTCCGAGACGCGGACCGAGAGCTGGTCGGTGGCGTGCAGGCCGTGGGCCATCGCCAGGTCGTCCAGGAGGTCGGTCAGGGTGCGGCCCTGCTCCTTGAGCTCCGAGGCCAGCTCGGCGACCAGGAGGGCGGCCGTGACGCCGTCCTTGTCGCGGACGCCCTCGGGGTCCACGCAGTAGCCGAGGGCCTCCTCGTAGCCGTAGCGCAGGCCCTCGACCCGGGAGATCCACTTGAAGCCGGTCAGGGTCTCCTCGTACGGCAGGCCCGCGGCCTCGGCGATCCGGCCCAGGAGCGAGGAGGAGACGATGGACTCCGCGAAGGTGCCCCGGGCGCCCTTGTGGACCAGGTGGGCGGCCAGGAGCGCGCCGACCTCGTCGCCGCGGAGCATCCGCCAGCCGCCGTCGTCCGGGACGGCCACCGCGCAGCGGTCGGCGTCCGGGTCGTTGGCGATGACGATGTCCGGGCCCACCTCGGCGGCCTTCGCGAAGGACAGGTCCATCGCGCCCGGCTCCTCCGGGTTAGGGAAGGCGACCGTCGGGAAGGCCGGGTCCGGTTCCGCCTGCTCGGCGACCAGGACGGGGGCCGGGAAGCCGTGGCGGGCGAAGGCGGCCATCACGACGTCCTTGCCGACGCCGTGCATGGCCGTGTAGACGGTCCGCACGCCCCGGGGGGACCCGGGGGTCAGGACGGCGTCCGTACGGGCCAGGTAGGCCTCCAGGACCTCGTCGCCGAGGTCCTCCCAGCCGGACTCCGGGCGCGGGACGGCGGAGAGCGAGGGGACGGCGTCGATCCGCGCCGCGATCTCGGCGTCCGCCGGGGAGACGATCTGCGAGCCGTCGCCGAGGTAGACCTTGTAGCCGTTGTCCCGGGGCGGGTTGTGGCTCGCGGTCACCTCGACGCCGGCGACGGCCCCCAGGTGCCTTATGGCGAACGCGAGGACGGGCGTCGGCAGGGGCCGGGGGAGTACGGCCGCGCGCAGACCGGCGCCGGTCATCACGGCGGCGGTGTCGCGGGCGAAGTCCGCCGACTTGTAGCGCGCGTCGTAGCCGACGACGACCAGGCCGCCGTCGTGGCCCTGGGCCTTCAGGTAGGCCGCCAGGCCCGCCGCGGCCCGGATGACCACGGCGCGGTTCATCCGCATCGGGCCCGCGCCGAGCTCGCCGCGCAGTCCGGCGGTGCCGAACTGGAGCGTGCCGGAGAAACGGTCCGCGAGTTCCGCCGTGTCGCCCGCCTCGACGAGGCGGCGGAGCTCGGCCGCCGTCTCCGGGTCGGGGTCCTCGGCCAGCCAGGCCTGCGCCCGGGTGATCAGGTCGTCCTGTTCCTGCACTGCTTCCGCCTTACCTCTCGTACGTCGATCAGATGCGGGCGAGTACCTGCGTCAGCAGCGTGCCCATCCGGGAGGCCGAGTCACGGCCGGCCTGGAGCACCTCTTCGTGGTTCAGCGGCTCGCCGGACAGGCCCGCCGCCAGGTTGGTGACCAGGGAGATGCCCAGCACCTCGGCGCCGGCCTCACGGGCGGCGATGGCCTCCAGCACGGTGGACATGCCGACCAGGTCGGCGCCCATGACGCGGATCATGTTGATCTCGGCCGGGGTCTCGTAGTGGGGGCCGGGGAACTGGACGTAGACGCCCTCTTCGAGGGTCTCGTCGATCTCCTTGCACATCGCGCGCAGGCGGGGCGAGTAGAGGTCGGTGAGGTCCACGAAGTTCGCGCCGACGATCGGCGAGGTCGCCGTCAGGTTGAGGTGGTCGCTGATCAGGACCGGCTGGCCGGGCTTCATGCCCTCGCGCAGACCACCGCAGCCGTTGGTCAGCACGACGGTCTTGCAGCCGGCGGCGACGGCGGTGCGGACACCGTGGGCGACGGCGGCGACGCCGCGGCCCTCGTAGTAGTGGGTCCGGCCGAGGAAGAGCAGCGCGCGCTTCTCGCCGATCTTGTACGAGCGGATCTTGCCGCCGTGGCCCTCGACGGCCGGGGGCGGGAAGCCGGGCAGGTCGGTGACCGGGAACTCGGCCTCGGGCGCGCCCAGCGCCTCGGCGGCGGGAGCCCAGCCGGAGCCCATGACGAGGGCGACATCGTGGGAATCGACGCCGGTCAGCTCGCGCAGGCGGGTGGCGGCGGCGTCGGCGGCGGCGAAGGGGTCGGTAACAGATGCGTTCACGCGGACGAGCGTAACCGCTCTCGGCCTACGCGCGTAGATGGCGCAGCTCACGGTGTTCGGATCGTTGCCTTGTCGTTTTCACCGAATCGTCCCCGGCCGCTCGCGGCCGGGCGAAGATCAAGTGGAGATCAGGCGGGGATGGGGCGGGGATCCGGCCGCGATCAGCACGGGCGCTTGCGGAGTTCCATCACGTAGTCGTGCGGAGCCCCGGCCGATTCCGCGGCGTCGGCGATCTCGCCGAGGTACCGCGCCGAGGGCAGGCCGCCCTCGTACCCGTTCAGGACGTACACCCACGCGGCCTCCTCGCCGTCCAGGGTGTGGACCCGGATCCGCATGCGCCGGTAGATGTCCAGCCCGACGCCCTCCCAGCGGTCCATGGAGTCCTCGTCCAGCGGAGCGATGTCGTAGAGGGCGACGAAGACCTGGTGGCGGGGGGCTTCGACGACCGTGGCGAGGGCGCCCTCCCAGCCCATCTGCTCGCCGCCGAAGGTCAGCCGCCAGTCGTTGATCCAGCCCGTGCCGCGCAGCGGCGAATGCGGAGCGCGGCGCGTCATCAGCCGCGGGTCGAGGTTGCCGGCGTACGCGGCGTAGAGCGACATGAGGTCGAGGGTACGGGAGGGGCGCCCCGGACCGCGTGCCCGGATGGCCCACCCGTGCGGGACCGGGGGAGAAGCACCTTGAGGAGTGCGGGACAATGGAGGACGGAATGCATCCCCCGGGGAGACCCCCCGGAACACCGGCCGGGGCGGCAGCCGGCCGGGTAGACGTGAGGCGGACTTTTCGTGACCCGGATCGTGATCATCGGCGGCGGACCCGGCGGGTATGAGGCGGCCCTGGTGGGGGCCCAGCTCGGCGCGGAGGTGACCGTCGTCGACTGCGACGGTCTGGGCGGGGCGTCGGTG
Organism: Streptomyces sp. NPDC102258; assembly: GCF_055584685.1. Classification (NCBI taxonomy): domain Bacteria; kingdom Bacillati; phylum Actinomycetota; class Actinomycetes; order Kitasatosporales; family Streptomycetaceae; genus Streptomyces; species Streptomyces sp. NPDC102258. Next base: position 134,717 of record NZ_JBVJLO010000014.1, on the reverse strand, counting down.
CTCACCGACTGCGTGCCCTCGAAGACCCTCATCGCGACCGCCGAGGTCATGACGACCTTCGACTCGTCGTACGAGGAACTGGGGATCGTCGTCGCGGACGACACCCCGCACATCGAGCAGGCCGCGCGCGTCGTCGGCGTGGACCTCGGCAAGGTGAACCGGCGCGTCAAGCGCCTCGCGCTCGCCCAGTCCCACGACATCACGGCCTCCGTGACCCGGGCCGGCGCCCGCGTCCTGCGCGGCCGCGGCAAGCTCGGCGGCCCGCAGGGCATCGACGGCACCCGGGACGTCATCGTCACGGCCGCCGACGGCACCGAGACCATCCTGACCGCCGACGCGGTGCTCATCGCGACCGGCGGCCACCCCCGGGAGATCCCGGACGCGATGCCCGACGGCGAGCGGATCCTGAACTGGACCCAGGTCTACGACCTGGAGGAGCTCCCCGAGGAACTGATCGTGGTCGGCTCCGGTGTCACCGGCGCCGAGTTCGCCGGCGCGTACCAGGCCCTCGGCTCCCGGGTGACGCTGGTCTCCTCGCGCGACCGCGTGCTGCCGGGCGAGGACCCCGACGCGGCGGCGGTCCTGGAGGACGTCTTCCGCCGCCGCGGCATGAACGTCGTCGGCCGTTCGCGCGCCGAGTCCGTCAAGCGGGTGGGCGACCGGGTCGAGGTCACCCTCTCCGACGGGCGCGTCATCACCGGCAGCCACTGCCTGATGGCCGTCGGCGCCATCCCGAACACCCGGGACATGAACCTGGAGGAGTCCGGGGTCCGGCTCAAGGACTCCGGCCACATCTGGACCGACAAGGTCTCCCGCACCACCTCTCCGGGCGTGTACGCGGCCGGTGACGTCACGGGCGTCTTCGCGCTCGCCTCCGTGGCCGCCATGCAGGGCCGCATCGCGATGTACCACTTCCTCGGCGACGCGGTGACCCCGCTCAACCTGAAGACGGTCTCCTCGAACGTCTTCACCGACCCGGAGATCGCCACCGTCGGCTACACCCAGGCCGACGTGGACGCCGGCAAGATCGACGCCCGCGTGGTCAAGCTGCCGCTGCTGCGCAACCCGCGCGCGAAGATGCAGGGCATCCGGGACGGTTTCGTGAAGCTCTTCTGCCGTCCGGGCACCGGCATCGTGGTCGGCGGCGTGGTCGTCGCGCCGCGCGCCAGTGAGCTGATCCACCCGATCTCGATCGCCGTCGACAACAACCTGACGGTCGAGCAGATCGCAAAAGCGTTCACCGTGTACCCCTCCCTGTCCGGTTCGATCGCCGAAGTCGCCCGCCAGCTGCACACCCGCAAGGCGGCCGAAGAGGTGTAGGGGCGGCCAACCGCCCCTTCCCGTACGCGGGTTGGGGCGGAGGATGGCCCGAGGTGCGGGTGCGTCGCGGCAATTCGCCCGGCGGCCGCACCGCGTATACCACTGGTCGGCCCGCAGTATGGACAACTTCGGTATTCCGGCGCAAAGAGCTGAAAGCAGACGGTCGCTGGGGTTACTGTCAGTTTCGTGTTCGCTGCAGAACGTCGCCAATTGATCCTCGAAATGGTGCGCGCCAACGGAGCCGTTTCGCTCCGTGAGCTCGCCCGCGTCGTCCAGACCTCCGAAGTGACCGTACGGCGGGACGTGCGGGCACTGGAGGCAGAAGGACTCCTCGACCGCCGGCACGGCGGTGCGGTCTTGCCGGGCGGTTTCACGCGGGAGTCCGGCTTTCCGCAAAAGTCCCACCTCGCGACGGCGGAGAAGACCGCCATCGCCGATGTCGCGGCCGGCCTCGTCGAAGAGGGCGAGGCCGTGGTCGTCGGCGCGGGGACCACCACCCAGGAGCTGGCGCGCCGGCTCGCCCGGGTGCCCGGCCTCACCGTCGTCACCAACTCGCTGCTCGTCGCCCAGGCCCTGGCGCACGCCAACCGGGTGGAGGTGGTGATGACCGGCGGCACCCTGCGCGGGTCCAACTACGCCCTCGTGGGCAGCGGCGCCGAGCAGTCCCTCCAGGGGCTGCGGGTCTCGCGGGCCTTCCTGTCCGGGAGCGGGCTGACCGCCGAGCGCGGACTGTCCACCTCCAACATGCTCTCCGCGAGCGTGGACCGGGCGCTGGTGCAGGCCGCGGCCGAGGTGGTGGTGCTCGCCGACCACACGAAGCTCGGCACCGACACCATGTTCCAGACCGTGCCGACGGACGTCATGACGCGGCTGGTGACGGACGAGCCGCCGCCGCACGACGACCGGGCCGCCACGGAGCTCCAGGCGCTGGCCGACCAGGGGGTGCAGATCACCGTGGCGGGCGCCGCGGTGGCCTCCGGCGGGGGCCACGGCGGCGGCGCCGGCGGGGACGGCATGCAGGGCCGCAGGCCCCGTCGCGAGTCCCCGCTGCCGGTCCAGCGGCGCGGCGGCCCCACCGCCCAGCTGCGCAGCGCGCCCGCCTCGATGCTGGAGCAGCAGGCCGGGGAACGGGCCCGCGTCGCCGACATGCGGCGCCGCTGACCCCGGATCCGCGTACGGACGGTGTCCGCCGGGCGGCTCCCGCCAGGGTGGCCCGCCGGACACCACCCGAACGCGGGTCCGGACGACGACGAGGCCCCGCCCGGGGAACCGGGCGGGGCCTCGTCACACGTCACAGCGGGAGTCCGGGAGGTCAGTCCTTGATCTCGCAGATGGTGGCGCCGGAGGTGAGGGAGGCGCCGACGTCGGCGCTCAGGCCCACGATGGTGCCCGAGCGGTGTGCGTTCAGGGGCTGCTCCATCTTCATGGCCTCCAGGACCACGATCAGGTCGCCCTCGTTGACCTGCTGGCCCTCCTCGACCGCGACCTTCACGATCGTGCCCTGCATGGGCGAGGCCAGCGTGTCACCCGAGGCCGCCGGACCCGACTTCTTCGCCGCCCGCCGCTTGGGCTTGGCGCCGCCCGCGGCCGCCGTACGGGCCAGGGTCATGCCCAGCGAGGACGGCAGGGAGACCTCCAGGCGCTTGCCGCCGACCTCGACCACGACGGTCTCCCGGCCCGGCTCGTCCTCGGCCTCCTCGGCCGCCGGCGCGGTGAACGCGGGGATCTCGTTGACGAACTCCGTCTCGATCCACCGCGTGTAGACCGTGAACGGGCTCCCGTCGGCGGGGGCGAACGCGGGGTCGGTGACGACGGCGCGGTGGAAGGGGATGGCGGTGGCCATGCCCTCGACCTCGAACTCCGCCAGGGCGCGCGCGGCACGCTGGAGGGCCTGCTCGCGGGTGGCGCCGGTGACGATCAGCTTGGCCAGCAGCGAGTCCCAGGCCGGCCCGATCACCGAGCCGGATTCCACGCCGGTGTCCAGGCGCACGCCCGGGCCGGTGGGCGGGGCGAACTTCGTGACGGTGCCGGGGGCGGGCAGGAAGCCGCGGCCCGGGTCCTCGCCGTTGATGCGGAACTCGATGGAGTGGCCGCGCAGGACGGGGTCGCCGTAGCCCAGTTCCTCGCCGTCGGCGATGCGGAACATCTCCCGTACCAGGTCGATGCCGGAGACCTCTTCGGTGACCGGGTGCTCGACCTGGAGGCGGGTGTTGACCTCCAGGAAGGAGATCAGGCCGTCGGCGGAGACCAGGAACTCCACCGTGCCCGCGCCGACGTAGCCGGCCTCCTTCAGGATGGCCTTGGAGGCCGCGTACAGCTCCTCGTTCTGGGCCTGCGTCAGGAACGGCGCCGGGGCCTCCTCGACGAGCTTCTGGTGGCGGCGCTGGAGGGAGCAGTCGCGGGTGGAGACGACCACGACGTTGCCGTGGGTGTCGGCCAGGCACTGCGTCTCGACGTGACGCGGCTTGTCGAGGTAACGCTCGACGAAGCACTCGCCGCGGCCGAACGCGGCCACCGCCTCGCGCACCGCCGAGTCGTACAGCTCGGGGATCTCCTCGATGGTGCGGGCGACCTTCAGACCGCGGCCTCCACCGCCGAACGCGGCCTTGATCGCGATCGGCAGGCCGTGCTCCTCGGCGAACGCGACGACCTCGTCCGACCCGGCGACCGGGTCGGGGGTGCCCGCGACCAGCGGCGCGCCGGCCCGCTGGGCGATGTGGCGGGCGGCGACCTTGTCACCGAGGTCGCGGATGGCCTGCGGCGGCGGGCCGATCCAGGTCAGGCCCGCGTCGAGGACGGCCTGGGCGAACTCGGCGTTCTCGGACAGGAACCCGTACCCGGGATGGATCGCGTCGGCCCCGGAGTCCGCCGCGGCCTGCAGGACCTTCGCGAAGTCGAGGTAGCTGGCGGCCGGGGTGTCACCGCCCAACGCGAAAGCTTCGTCTGCCGCGCGGACGTGCAGGGCGTCCCGGTCCGGATCGGCGTAGACGGCTACGCTCGCGATCCCGGCATCCCGGCAGGCCCGGGCAACGCGGACAGCGATTTCGCCACGGTTGGCGATGAGCACCTTGCGCACGATGGCTCCCTCCTTGAAACAAGCTGAGTTTAGGGACAGCCGACACGGCCTTTCGACCCTTCCCCGGTGGTGAGCTTGCCCACACGGAGGGTGACGCGAGCGTCCCTCCAGCGCGAAAGCCCTTGTGTTGCCCCAGGTCAGGGAGATCCCCGACTGCACAGTAACCCCGTTGCGCGGAGAAGGTCTCTGTTCGGCGGGTCAGCGGCCCCTGCTGATTCTTTGTCGAGTCCCTACGAACGGCCTATGCATTCTTTGAGTGAGAGCCGTCACGAAAGCCTCTCGTAACGAAGCCGCCCCGCCCCCTTGTCCGCAGGTTTACTCGTTAGTAGCCTCCAGGGCGTCGAACACGCTTGTGGTGTACGGGGGATGGGGGCGTCGTGCTGCGCAGACTCGTGGCCGGGCTGGGCGCGCTCGCCCTGGCCGTGGAGGCGGCGGTCCTGGTCCTCGTCCACCTCGTGCTCGGGAAGACCACCGCGAACCAGTCGATGTCCGTCGCCGGGATGGACCCCGGCCTCATGTCCACGGCCACCTACGGCCTGGGCGCCGTCATGGGCGGCTTCCTGCTGCTGTGCGCCGTCCTGCTCGCCCTGACCGCCGTACGGGACCGGGCGCCCGGCCGCTTCGCCCGTGTCGTGATCATCGCCGCCGCCCTCACCCACGTCCTGCTCGGCGCCCTCGCCGTGGGACTCGTCGGCTGGGGCGCCTTCGCGGCGACGATGCTGATCCTGTGCCTGCTCGTCCTGACCCTGATGCTCTACGCGGCGGACCGGGCGGAACCGGAACCGGAACCGCGGGGAGCCGGGCTCAGGCCCACAAATCCGTGATCGACAGGCCCAGTTCGCCCAGCAGGGAGCGCAGCAGCGGCAGCGAGAGGCCGATGACGTTGCCCGGGTCCCCGTCGATGCCGTCGATGAACGGCGCCGACAGGCCGTCCAGGGTGAACGCCCCCGCCACGTGCAGCGGCTCGCCGCTCGCCACGTACGCCGCCACCTCCGCGTCCGTCGGCTCGCCGAAGCGGACCGTCGTGGAGGCGGTCGCCGAGACCTGACGGCCGGTCGCCGTGTCGATCACGCAGTGGCCCGTGCGCAGCACGCCGGCCCGGCCGCGCATCGCCGTCCAGCGGGCGGTGGCCTCGGCGGCGTCGGCCGGCTTGCCGAGGGCCTCGCCGTCCAGCTCCAGCACCGAGTCGCAGCCGATCACCAGCGCGCCCGCGGCCTCCTCCAGGCCCGCCACGACGGCCGCCTTGGCCTCGGCCAGGGCCAGGGCGAGGGCGGCCGGCTCGTCGTGGTCCAGGGTGTCCTCGTCGAAGCCGCTGACGATCACGTGCGGGGCCAGGCCGGCCTGCCGCAGCAGGTTCAGCCGGGCGGGGGAGGCGGAGGCGAGGACGAGCGTGCGCTGTGGCTCTACGGTCATGGGGGCCATCGTAGGGCGGCCCGCACCGGCCCCCGGAACGGGGCGGGGGATGCCCCGGGTAGGGGGCTAGAACGGCGCGACGCCGAGCACGTACACCCCGACGGCCACCGCCAGGGCGAGGACCACCAGCATCCGCCGCAGCATCGCCTGGGCGTCGCGCATGTCCTTCGGCGGCTCGTCCTTCGGGTCTGACCAGAGCATGCCCCGATCCTGGTCCCGGCACGACGGTGGCGCCTGAGTACCCGTACTCAGGCGCCACCATCCGTTCGCGCCATGTTTCCCGGACGCGGGGCCCGCGGCCGGCTCAGCCCTGGGGAGGCCAGTACGTACGTCCCCACGCGTGCGGGCCGGGCTGCGGCAGCCGCCGCCGCGCCACGCGGCGCGGGGACGCCCACTCGTCCTGGACCCGGGGCGCGCCCGACGGGGCCGAGGCCAGCGCCGCCGCGCGCGCTTGGACCACCGCCAGTGCGGCGGCCAGCTCCTCGGGGGTCGGGTTGCCCTTGACGACCTTGATCATCACGGTGAGCTCCTCGGGGGCCTAGAGGGGGATGTTGCCGTGCTTCTTCGGGGGCAGGGACTCCCGCTTGGTGCGCAGCTGGCGGAGCCCCTTGATCACCTGGGCGCGGGTCTCGGACGGCATGGTCACCGCGTCGATGTAACCGCGCTCGGCGGCCGTGTAGGGGTTGAGCAGCGTGTCCTCGTACTCGCTGATCAGCCGGGCGCGCACCTCCTCCACCTCATTCTCCCCCGCTTCGGCGATCGTGCGCCGGTGCAGGATGTTCACCGCCCCCTGCGCACCCATGACGGCGATCTGCGCGGTCGGCCAGGCCAGGTTCAGGTCCGCGCCGAGGTGCTTGGAGCCCATGACGTCGTAGGCGCCGCCGAAGGCCTTGCGGGTGATGACGGTGATCAGCGGGACGGTCGCCTCGGCGTAGGCGTAGATGAGCTTCGCGCCGCGCCGGATGATGCCGTTGTACTCCTGGTCGATGCCCGGCAGGAAGCCCGGGACGTCGACGAAGGTCAGCACCGGCACGTTGAAGGCGTCGCAGGTCCGCACGAAGCGCGCCGCCTTCTCGGAGGCGTTGATGTCCAGGCAGCCGGCGAACTGCATCGGCTGGTTGGCGACGATGCCCACCGGATGCCCCTCGACGCGGCCGAAGCCGGTGAGGATGTTCGGGGCGAACAGCGACTGCGTCTCCAGGAACTCGCCCTCGTCCAGCACGTGCTCGATCACGGTGTGCATGTCGTACGGCTGGTTCGCGCTGTCGGGGATCAGCGTGTCGAGCTCCAGGTCGGACGCGGAGACCGTGGTGTCCGCCTCCTCCGGGAACGCGGGCGGCTCGGAGAGGTTGTTCGACGGCAGGTAGGCCAGCAGCGACTTGACGTACTCGACGGCGTCCTTCTCGTCGCCCGCCATGTGGTGCGCGACGCCTGAGGTGCTGTTGTGCGTACGGGCGCCGCCGAGCTCCTCGAAGCCGACGTCCTCGCCGGTGACCGTCTTGATGACGTCCGGGCCGGTGATGAACATGTGCGAGGTCTGGTCGACCATGACGGTGAAGTCGGTGATGGCCGGGGAGTACACGGCCCCGCCGGCGCACGGCCCGACGACCAGGCTGATCTGCGGGATCACGCCGGAGGCGTGGACGTTGCGGCGGAAGATCTCGCCGTACATCCCGAGCGCGCTCACGCCCTCCTGGATGCGGGCGCCGCCGGAGTCGTTGATGCCGATGACCGGGCAGCCGGTCTTGAGGGCGAAGTCCATCACCTTGATGATCTTCTGGCCGTAGACCTCGCCGAGGGCCCCGCCGAAGACGGTGAAGTCCTGCGAGAACACGGCCACCGGCCGGCCGTCGACCGTGCCGTAGCCGGTGACGACGCCGTCGCCGTAGGGGCGCGTCTTCTCCAGCCCGAAGGCGGTCGAACGGTGCCGGGCGAACTCGTCCAGCTCGACGAAGGACCCCTCGTCCAGGAGCAACTCCACCCGCTCACGCGCCGTCAGCTTGCCTTTGGCGTGCTGCTTCTCGACGGCCCGCTCGGAACCGGCGTGGGTGGCTTCCTCCACCCGGCGGCGGAGATCCGCGAGCTTGCCCGCGGTCGTGTGCATGTCGATCGGCTCTGAGGGTTGTGACATCGGGGTCGCGGCTCCCTGTGTGGTGTCAACTGCCTGGTCAATTGCATGACTGCTGCTGGCTACTGGTGCGTAGCGTATCGGCGGGCATGGCGCTCGGCAGTGCGGCGTTTGACACACCTACATTGGCTTGCTTGGCATCGCCGCCTTCCCTAGGGGAGGCGGCGATGCCCTCGCGGGCGGGGCTTCCTGCTTCGTCGCGCGCCGCCGCGCCGGGGTGGCACCCCGACGAGGTCTTACGCCCGCTCCACAGGCAGTGACCGCAAGCCCGGCGGCCCGGAGGTTGATCGCCGCGTTCTCGTCCCGATCGTGCGTGGTGCCGCAGCTTCCGCACGTCCACGCGCGGACGGCCAAGGTGAGGCCGCCCGCGATGGCCCCGCAGGCCGAGCAGAGCTTCGAGCTGGGGAACCATCGGTCGACGATGATCAGTTCGCGGCCGTACCAAGCCGCTTTGTACTCCAGCATGCCGCGCAGCAGGCGCCAGGCGGCGTCGCCGATCGCGCGGGCGAGCTTGTGATTTCCCCGCATATTGCGAACGGAGAGGTCCTCGATGACGAGCGTTTGGTTTTCGCGCACGAGTCGAGTGGTCAGTTTGTGCAGGTGATCGAGGCGGCGGTCGGCGATCCGTGCGTGGATCCGTGCCACTCTGACGCGCGCCTTGGCCCGGTTGTTGCTTCCCTCCGCCTTTCGGGACAGTGAGCGCTGGGCCCGCCGGAGCCGTTCCCGTTCCGTGTGGGCGTGCCTCGGATTGGTGATCCGCTCGCCGGTGGAGAGCGTGGCCAGAGCCGTCAGCCCCAGGTCGATGCCGACCGTCGCGGTCGAGGCGGGCAGGGGGGCGGGGGTGTCCTCGCACAGGAGCGAGACGAACCACCGGCCGGCCGAGTCCCTGGACACGGTCACCGTGGTCGGCTCGGCACCGAGAGGCAGGGGGCGGGACCAGACGATGGGCAAAGGGGCCACCAGCTTGGCGAGGGTGAGCTCACCGTTCCGATAGCGGAACGCCGATCGGGTGTACTCGGCGCTCGCCCGTGACCTCCGCTTCGACTTGAAGCGCGGGTACCCCGACCGCCGCTCCCGGAACGCGGTGAACGCGCGCTCCAGGTGGCGCAGGGCCTGCTGGAGCGGCACGCAGGAGACTTCGGCGAGGTAAGCCAGTTCCTCGGACCGCTTCCAGGCGGTGAGCATCGCGGAAGTCCGGGCGTAGTCCGTCGGATCCCGTCGTGCTCGGGCTTCGGTGCGGGCGGCCAGAGCCAGGTTGTACACCTTCCGCACGCACCCGAACGTCTTGGACAGCTCCACGGCCTGCGCGTCGTTCGGGTAGAAACGGAATTTGTACGCTCTTTTTACCGCAGAGTTTCCCCACAGCCCGGAAGCTAGGGTCGGTCATGATCCGAAGACAAGCTCGGGTCAAAGGGTCACGTACGGCGACATAAGGAATCCGATCATGTCATCAGAGCCCTCAGCCGGAGCTTCCGCCGGACGCTGGTCGAGCCTGGACCGGCCTCCCCTCAATGTCGCGGCCCTGCGGCGGGCCCTCGTGGTCGAGGGTGGGCTGTGGTCCTCCCTGGAGGTGGTCCCCGCCACCGGGTCCACCAACACCGATCTCGCGGCGCGGGCCGCGCGGCTGCCGGAGGGGGCCGTGCTGGTCGCCGAGGAGCAGACCGCGGGGCGCGGGCGGCTGGACCGTACCTGGACGGCGCCGGCGCGGTCGGGACTGTTCTTCTCCGTCCTGCTCAAGCCCGGCGACGGCGTACCGCAGGAGCGGTGGGGGTGGCTGACGCTGCTGGCCGGGGTGGCGGCGTCGCGGGGGCTGTCCCGGGCGGCGGGCGTGGACGCGGTCCTCAAGTGGCCCAACGACCTGCTGGTCGGGGTGGAGGGGGAGGAGCGCAAGGCCGGCGGGATCCTCTCGGAGCGGGTCGCCGACGGCGTCGTCGTGGGGATCGGGCTCAACGTCACGCTCACGGAGGACGAGCTGCCGGTGCCCACCGCCGGGTCGCTGCTCCTGGCGAAGGCCTCCGTCACGGACCGGGAACCGCTGCTCAAGGCGGTGCTGCGGTCGCTGGAGGAGTGGTACGGGGACTGGCGCGAGGCCGGTGGGGATCCGGCGGAGAGCGGGCTCCAGGAGGCGTACGCGGCGGGCTGCGCGACGCTGGGCCGGCATGTGCGCGCGGAGCTGCCGGGAGGGCGGGCGCTCACCGGAACGGCCGAAGCGGTGGATGCGGACGGGAGGCTGGTGATCCGGACGCCGGAGGGTGAGCGGGAGGCGGTGGGGGCGGGGGACGTGGTCCACCTGCGCTCCATCCGCTGACCGGCCCCGAACCCGGCCGCCCGGCGCGGCGCCGTTGCGGGGGCTCTGCCCCCGGGCCCCCGCGCCTCAATCGCCGGCGAGGCTGGATTTGGGCGCCGCAGCTCGCACGGGGTGCCTGAGCCGGAGGGGCGCGCCGGGGGAACAGGGGCCTCGCGCGGAAGACCGTGAGGAACGAGCGGTCTGAGCACGTGGCCCCTGTGAGTCCGGCATCAGCGCCCCGGAGGCGAAGGCTCCCCCAGAGAGGGGGAGTGAGCTACGGCACACCTGCCGTATGGTTTAGGCGATCCCCGGCCCGCGGTGATCACCCGGTTTCGCAGTGCGCACGGAATGGACAGGAGGCGGCCCTTGACCGTCGACGACCCTACGTCCGGCGCGTCCCCGTCCGGCTCCGGCGGTTCCGGGGGCGGGCACGGCACTCCCATCGGGCGGGACCAGCACACTCCGATGCACGAGGTGGACCACACCGCGCAGCCCACCGCCGATCCGCTCGCCATCCGGCTGGAGCAGCTGATCCTGGGCGCCGAGCGGCGGTACACGCCGTTCCAGGCCGCCCGGAGCGCCGGGGTGTCGATGGAGCTGGCGTCGCGGTTCTGGCGGGCCATGGGCTTCGCGGACATCGGGCAGGCCAAGGCGCTGACGGAGGCCGACGTACTGGCGCTGCGGCGGCTGGCCGGTCTGGTCGAGGCGGGGCTGCTGAGCGAGCCGATGGCGGTGCAGGTGGCCCGGTCCACGGGGCAGACGACCGCCCGGTTGGCCGAATGGCAGATCGATTCCTTCCTGGAGGGGCTGACGGAGCCGCCGGAGCCGGGGATGACCCGTACGGAGGTCACGTATCCGCTGGTCGAGCTGTTGCTGCCGGAGCTGGAGGAGTTCCTGGTCTACGTCTGGCGGCGCCAGCTCGCGGCGGCGACGGGCCGGGTCGTGCAGGTCGCGGACGACGAGGAGATGGTCGACCGGCGCCTCGCGGTGGGCTTCGCGGACCTGGTCGGCTTCACGCGGCTGACGCGGCGCCTGGAGGAGGAGGAGCTCGGCGAGCTGGTCGAGGCCTTCGAGACGACGGCGGCGGACCTGGTGGCGGCGCACGGCGGCCGGCTGATCAAGACGCTGGGCGACGAGGTGCTGTACGCGGCGGACGACGCGTCGACGGCGGCGGAGATCGCGCTGCGGCTGATCGAGACGATGGAGGCCGATCCGCAGATGCCGGAACTGCGGGTGGGCATCGCGTTCGGCACGGTGACGACCCGGATGGGCGATGTGTTCGGCACGACGGTGAACCTGGCCTCCCGTCTGACGTCCATAGCGCCGAAGGACGCGGTGCTGGTGGACGGCGCCATGGCGGAGGAGCTGGGCCGGACCGGGGCCGCGCCGAAGTCGGAGAAGGACGCCGAGGCCGAGGGCGGCGGCGGCACGTACCGCTTCGCGCTCCAGCCGATGTGGCAGCGGCCGGTGCGTGGTCTGGGTGTCGTGGAGCCCTGGTCGCTGACGCGCAGGACGCCTAAGATCCCCGGGTAACGTTCGTTAACCGGGAGGGTGGCGTGGCTGTGGACGAGGTCCGGTACGGGGAGTTCGTCGGGGTCAGGCGGCACGGCGACGGCGGCGTGGTGGCCGAGCTGGTGCTGGACCGGCCCAAGGCGATGAACGCCGTGTCGACGGAGATGGCCCGTTCCCTCGGGGCGGCCTGTGCGGCGCTGGCCGCCGATTCCTCGGTACGGGTCGTCGTGCTCACCTCCACCCACGAGCGGGCGTTCTGCGTGGGCGCCGACCTCAAGGAGCGCAACTCCTTCTCGGACGCCGAGCTGGTGCGCCAGCGCCCGACGGCCCGCGCGGCGTACGGGGGCGTACTGGAGCTGCCGGTGCCGGCCATCGCCGCGGTGCACGGCTTCGCGCTGGGCGGCGGCTTCGAGCTGGCGCTGGCCTGCGATGTGATCGTGGCCGACGCGACGGCGGTGGTCGGCCTGCCCGAGGTGTCGGTGGGCGTGATCCCGGGCGGCGGCGGTACGCAGCTGCTGCCCCGGCGGGTCGGGGCGGCCCGCGCGGCCGAGCTGATCTTCACGGCGCGCCGGGTGGAGGCCGCGGAGGCGCTTTCGCTGGGACTGGTGGACGAGGTCGCCCCGGCGGGCGGGGACCGTACGCGGGCCCTGGAGCTGGCGGCGGCGATGGCGGCGAACTCCCCGGTCGGGCTGCGCGCGGCCAAGCGGGCGCTGCGGCTGGGGCACGGGATGGACCTGGCGGCCGGGCTGGAGATCGAGGACGCGGCCTGGCGGACGGTGGCCTTCTCGGGGGACCGGGCGGAGGGCGTGGCGGCGTTCAACGAGAAGCGCACCCCGCACTGGCCGGGGGAGTAGGCCGCAGAGGGCAGTCCGCGGAGGGCAGTCCGCGCGGCGCCGCGCCCGGGATCACAAATGGGACAAAACCCCTAACGCCCCTAACCTGGGTTGATGGGACTTGACGGGCGGCTTCGGGCCGTCGTGGGCCTCGCGCAGGCGATGGCGGCGGCGTGCGCGCCACGGGACAGCGTCCGGGCCGCCGCGCGGGGGGCGCGGCTCGCGCTGGACGGGTCGTTCGCCGCGATCTCGGCGTGGGAGCGCGAGCGGGGGCGGCTGCGGGTCCTCGTGAACGAGGGGGAGCGGCGGTCCGGGGAGGAGGAGTTCCCCGACGACGAGTCCTACCCCGTGCACGACTTCCCGGAGATCGCGGAGTTCCTGCACGAGCGCTGGGCCGGCGGTGGCGGGCCGCACGCCTGGGTCGAGAGCGCGGTGGGCAGCCGGCCCGGGCGCCGGGGCGCGGCGCTGCGCCGGCGGGGGCGCGGTACGTGCGTGGTCGCGCCGATCGTGCTCAGCGGGCGGGCCTGGGGTGAGCTGTACGTCGCCCGGGACGAGGGGCTGGCGGACTTCGACGAGGGCGACGCCGAGTTCGCGACGGTGCTGGCGGCGGTGGTCGCGGCCGGCCTCGCGCAGAACGAGCGGCTGGAGGAGGCCCGCCGACTGGCCTTCACCGACCCGCTCACCGGCCTCGCGAACCGGCGGGCCGTGGACATGCGGCTGGACGAGGCGCTGGAGGAGCACCGGCGCACGGGGGCCGTGGTGAGCCTGGTCGTCTGCGATCTGAACGGTCTCAAGCGGGTCAACGACACCCACGGGCACGCGAGCGGCGACCGGCTGCTGGAACGATTCGGCTCGGTGCTGAGCCTGTGCGGCGCCAGGCTGGCGGGCGCGCTGGTCGCGCGGCTGGGCGGGGATGAGTTCTGCCTGGTCAGCGCGGGTCCTTCGGCGGACGAGGTGGTACGGGTGACCGAGGAGGTGTGCGTACGGGCCGCCGCGCTGGAGCTGGGCGAGGGGGTGGCCTGCGGGGTCGCCTCGACGGGGGATCCGATCGGGCCGGTGCGGTCCTCGCGCAGGCTCTTCCGGCTGGCCGACGCGGCGCAGTACAAGGCGAAGGCGGCCCGGTCGGCGGGACCGGTGGTGGCGGGGCGCGACACGGCGGTGGTCCGGCTGGCGGACGCGGCGGCCGCCCGGGAGTCGCCGGGCGAACGGCGCCGCTTCCGGGGCCGCCTGTGAGGCCGCGTGCGTAAGGGGCGTACCCCTCGCGGGATCGTGACACGGTTGGCTAGTGACAGGTTGGGATTCAGTCCGTAGGGTGCTGAATATGGATATGCACACTGTCGTGGTGGGGACGTCCGGGACCACCGCCGAGGACGTCATCGCCGTCGCCCGAGGCAACGCGCGGGTCGAGCTGTCCGGCGAGGCGCTCGACGCCCTCGCCCGCGCTCGCGAGATCGTCGACGCGCTCGCCGCCAAGCCCGAGCCCGTCTACGGGGTCTCCACCGGCTTCGGCGCCCTCGCCTCCCGGCACATCAGCCCCGAGCTGCGCGCGCAGCTCCAGCGCAACATCGTCCGCTCGCACGCCGCCGGCATGGGCCCGCGCGTCGAGCGCGAGGTCGTGCGCGCCCTGATGTTCCTGCGCCTGAAGACGGTGGCCTCCGGGCACACCGGGGTCCGGCCGTCCGTGGCGCAGACCATGGCCGACGTGCTCAACGCCGGGATCACCCCCGTCGTCCACGAGTACGGCTCCCTGGGCTGCTCCGGCGACCTCGCCCCGCTGTCCCACTGCGCCCTGGCGCTGATGGGCGAGGGTGACGCCGAGGGCCCCGACGGCACCGTCCGCCCCGCCGGCGAGCTGCTCGCCGAGGCCGGGATCGAGCCGGTCGAGCTGCGCGAGAAGGAGGGCCTGGCCCTCCTGAACGGCACCGACGGCATGCTCGGCATGCTGGTCATGGCCCTGGCCGACCTCGCCACCCTGTACACCTCGGCCGACATCACCGCGGCGCTGACCCTGGAGGCCCTGCTCGGCACCGAGAAGGTCCTCCAGCCCGAGCTGCACGCCATCCGCCCGCACCCCGGCCAGGGCGCCTCCGCCGCGAACATGGCCGCCGTGCTCAAGGGCTCCGGGCTCACCGGGCACTTCCAGGAGGAGTCCGCCCCGCGCGTGCAGGACGCCTACTCGGTGCGCTGCGCCCCGCAGGTCGCCGGCGCGGGCCGCGACACGCTCGCGCACGCCGCGCTCGTGGCCTCCCGCGAGCTGGCCGCCGCCGTCGACAACCCGGTCGTGCTGCCCGACGGGCGCGTGGAGTCCAACGGCAACTTCCACGGCGCCCCGGTCGCGTACGTCCTGGACTTCCTGGCCATCGCCGCCGCCGACCTCGGCTCCATCGCCGAGCGCCGCACCGACCGTCTCCTGGACAAGAACCGCAGCCACGGCCTGCCGCCGTTCCTCGCGGACGACGCCGGCGTGGACTCCGGTCTGATGATCGCCCAGTACACGCAGGCGGCCCTGGTCAGCGAGATGAAGCGGCTCGCCGTCCCGGCCTCCGCCGACTCGATCCCCTCCTCCGCCATGCAGGAGGACCACGTCTCCATGGGGTGGTCGGCCGCGCGCAAGCTGCGTACCGCCATCGACAACCTGACGCGGATCATCGCCATCGAGCTCTACGCCGCCACCCGCGCCATCGAGCTGCGCCACCACCTGACCCCGGCGCCGGCCAGCCGCGCCGCGATCGACGCGGTACGGGCGGCGGGCGTGCAGGGCCCCGGGCCGGATCGTTTCCTCGCGCCCGACCTGGCCGCCGCCGACGCCTTCGTGCGCGCGGGCGCTCTGGTGGCCGCCGTCGAGCCGGTGACGGGCCCGCTGGCCTGAGCCGCGGCGCCGGCCGCCACGGCAGTCGTACGAGGGGCCGCGCCCCCGGGATCCGCTCCCGGGGGCGCGGCCCGTGCGCGTACGGCTACAGGGCGCGCGAGCGGCGTACGGAGAAGGTCACGAACCCGGCTCCCAGCCCCAGGAAGAGCGTGCCGCCCACCACGTACGGGGTGGTGTCGACGCTGCCGGTGTCGGCGAGCGAGAGGGTGACCACGGCGGCGGTCTCCGGTTCGGCGGCCACCTCCTCGGCCCCGGCGATGCTGCCGGTGCCCGTACCGGTGCCGCTGACGGTGCCCGTGTTGGCGGCGGCGGGCGCGCCGGAGCCCGAGGTGTGCCCGGGAGCCGTGGCGTTCGCCGAGGGGACGAACCAGAGGGCGGCGAGGAGGGTGGTCGCTCCGAGAGCGGTGAGCAGCGGTCGACGTGCGGACACCGGCGATCCCCCTTGCGGAAGCAGCGAATTGGCCGTGGGGGCAGATGCTAGTGAAAGGGGCGGGTCGTGGGAAAGTCGAGGCTGTCGCGGGCTTACTCTCCGTCGTATGAACCCTTCTGAGACATCACGATACGTACGGCTTCGGGTGGATTTGGTGCTGGAGGTGACCGATGCGGACGCCCTCATCGGCGCCGCCCTCGCCCACGTGAAGGCCGACGAGTTCATGCCGGACGAGGAGCGCGGCCACGCCGAGTCGGCCGTGCGGGAGGACGAATCGGAGGCTCTGGCCTACCTGGTGGACCCGACGGATCTGGTCGCGGAGCTGTCGGGAGTGGAACTGGCCCAGGCTTCATGGAGCAGCGAACCGGTCGAATACGACCCCGAGTCGTTGGAGTGGGACCTCGACGAGGAAGATGGTGACTTCGAGGAAGAGGCCGACAACGCCTGACCGTGGGGTTGCACACATCCGAACGGAATGTGGAACCGTTCCACGTCGTAACGCGTTGTCAGGACGAGCAGGGGTTCGCGCCCCTGCCCGGCCCGATCCCGGGAATGCAGCCTCGGGATTTCCGGCAACGATGGAGTGACGTGTGAGGACGTACAGCAAGCGGCGGAGGCGGTCCCTGGTGGCCGTATCCGCCGTGCTCGGTGGCGTACTGATGCTTTCGGCCTGCAACGACGCGGGTGATGGGAAGGCACAGGGCGGCTCGGATACGGGCAAGTCGCAGGCAGACGTGGACGCGGCGGCCGCCAAGGACAGCTCCAAGGCGCGAATAGCCATCACGCCCAAGGACGGCGCGACGAACATCGGCCTGAACGACGCCACGAACGTCACCGTCAGCGACGGCACGCTCACCAAGGTGGAGCTGAAGACGACGGACGGCACGGCCGTGTCCGGCAAGATCTCCGCCGACGGCAAGAGCTGGAAGCCTGAGGGCGCCCTCAAGCGCTCCACGAAGTACGCGCTGGCGGCGACCGCGAAGGACGAGGCCGGGCGCGAGGCGCACGAGAACGCCTCCTTCACCACGGTCTCCCCGGAGAACAGCTTCGTCGGCTCGTTCATCCCGGACGAGGGCGAGACGGTCGGCGTGGGCATGCCGGTCTCGATCACCTTCAACAAGCCGATCAAGGACACGAAGGCCGTGCAGGCGGCCATCAACGTCTCCACCAGCAGCGGCCAGGAGGTCGTCGGCCACTGGTTCGGCAACCAGCGCCTGGACTTCCGCCCGGAAGAGTACTGGAAGGCCAACTCCACCGTCACGCTGAAGCTGGCGCTGGAGGGCGTGCAGGGCGCGCCCGGCATCCAGGGCGTCCAGAACAAGACCGTGAACTTCAAGATCGGCCGGAGCCAGGTCTCCACCGTCGACGTGAAGACGAAGAAGATGACGGTCACCCGGGACGGGCAGGTCCTCAAGACCATCCCGATCTCGGCGGGCTCCCCGGACAACCCGACGTACAACGGCCAGATGGTGATCTCCGAGAAGTTCAAGGAGACCCGGATGGACGGCGCCACCGTCGGCTTCAAGAACGGTGAGGGCAAGGGCGAGTACGACATCAAGGACGTCCCGCACGCGATGCGGCTGTCCACCTCCGGCACCTTCATCCACGGCAACTACTGGGGATCCGACTCGATCTTCGGCAGTGTGAACACCAGCCACGGCTGTGTCGGCCTGAACGACTCCAAGGGTGCCAACGACCCGGACACCGCCGGTGCCTGGTTCTTCGAGAACTCGCTCATCGGCGACGTGGTCACCGTGGTGAACTCCCCGGACAAGACCATCAAGCCCGACAACGGCCTCAACGGCTGGAACATGAGCTGGGCGGAGTGGAAGGCCGGTCCCTCGGCCTGATCCGACGCCGGGACGGCAGCGGCAGCAGCGCTTCACGCCGGACGGCGGGGAACCCGAGACGGGTCCCCGCCGTCCGGCTTTCGCGTGCCGCCTCGCTTCTCATACGACTCTTACCCATGCCTTATCCGGCCATCAGGGGCCGGGCCTACGTTCGGCCGCATGTTCTTCACCTACCTCCGGCGCGAGTTGCGCCGCCGCCGGAAGGCCGCGCTCGTCGTCGCCTCCGGGCTCGCCCTCGGCATCGCCCTCGTCATCGTGGTCACCTCGGTCTCGGCGGGGATGAACGCGGCCCAGGACAAGGTCCTCCAGTCGCTCTACGGCCTCGGCACGGACATGACCGTCACCAAGGCGCAGACCCCGCCCGGCGAGAACGGGCAGCCCGCCCGGCCGCGCTTCCAGTTCGACGCCAAGGGCGAGGGGGACGCGAACGCGGACGCCGAGCAGAGTCACGACATCGTCATGCCGCAGGGCTTCCAGACCCTCGACGCGGCCACCGTCGGCAAGGTGTCCGGCCAGAGCGGGGTCGCGCAGGCGGTGGGCGGGCTCAGCCTCCAGGTGATGAAGGTCAACGGCCAGTTCAAGCGGGGCGAGTTGCGGCGCGCCCAGGGCGGTACGGGCACGGGCGGTGGCAGCGGCGGCGGCAGCGGCCGGGGTACGGGCGGCGGCGCGGCCGGCGGCGCCGGCGGTCAGGGCGGGTCGGTCGAGGGCGGCGGCGCGAACTTCGACGTCAACTCCTTCTCCGTCTACGGCGCCGACGTGGCGCACCCCGCGCTCGGCCCGCTCACCACCTCCAAGATCACCAGCGGGCGCACCTTCCAGACCGGCGAGAGCGACACCGCCGTCGCCGTCGTGGACAGCGCCTACGCCACCCAGAACAAGCTGGCCGTGGACTCGACGCTGACCGTCAAGAACACCCCGTTCAAGGTCATCGGCATCGCCACCGCCGACAGCGGTGACGCCGCCGCCAACGTCTACGTCCCGCTCAAGCAGGCCCAGACCCTCGCCGGAGCCGCCGACAAGATCACCACGGTCTACGTCCAGGCCGCGGACTCCCAGGCCATCGGCTCCGTCAAGCAGGCCATCCAGAAGAACGTCCCCGACACCACCGTCACCACCTCCGCCGACCTCGCCGACACGGTCTCCGGCTCCCTCTCCACGGCCTCCTCGCTGGCCTCCACCGTCGGCAAATGGCTCTCCTACGCCGTCCTCGCCGCGGCCTTCCTCGTCGCCGGACTGCTCACCTCCTCCGCCGTCTCCCGCCGGGTCAGGGAGTTCGGCACCCTCAAGGCACTCGGCTGGAAGAGCGGCCGCGTCACCGGGCAGGTCGCCGGAGAGGCCCTGGTCAACGGCCTGATCGGCGGAGTGCTCGGGATCGGCGTCGGGCTCGCCGCCGCGTACGTGATCACCGCGGTCAGCCCGAGCCTGACCGCGCAGCTCGCCGGCGGCGCCGGGGGCGGCGGCCGGGGGGCAGGCGGCGCGGGCGGTGGCGCCCGGATGTTCGGCGGCGCCGCCCGGCACACCGCCGGCAAGGCCCTGGACGTGGCCCTGACCGCGCCCGTCTCACTGTCCACCATCGGCCTGGCCGTCGCCCTCGCGGTGGCCGGCGGGCTCGTCGCGGGCGGCTTCGGCGGCTGGCGCGCCTCCCGGCTGCGGCCCGCAGACGCCCTGCGCCGCGTCGAGTAGTCCCGTACGCCGTCCGCCCGGGCGGCCCGCGCCGCCGCGCCGATCCGTACGGGCCACGCACGTGGCCGCGTACCCGCACAGCAACCGAGGGAACGAGATGTACCAGCTCACCGGAGTCACCAAGCGCTACCGGCGCGGCAAGGAAACCGTCGACGCGCTCGCCGGCGTCGACCTCACCATCGAGGACGGCGGCCGCCTCGTCATCCAGGGCCCCACCGGCGGCGGCAAGTCCACCCTGCTCCAGATGCTCGGCGCCCTCGACCGGCCCACGGCGGGCCAGATCGTCCTCGACGGCCTCGACCTCGCCACCGTCTCCGAGGCCCGCCTCACCCGCGTGCGCGCCGAGAACATCGGCTTCGTCTTCCAGTCCTTCAACCTCATCCCCACCCTGACCGCCCAGGAGAACGTCGAGACGGCCCTCGTCCCCCTCGGCCTCAAGTCCGCCGAGCGGCGCGCGCGGGCCGCCGAGGCCTTGGAGTCGGTGGGGCTCGGCGAACGGATGGGCCACCTGCCCGGCGAGTTGTCCGGCGGCCAGCAGCAGCGCGTCGCCATCGCCCGGGCGCTGGTGAAGAAGCCCAAGGTGCTGCTGGCCGACGAGCCCACCGGCAACCTCGACGAGTCCATGCGCGACGAGGTCATGGACCTGCTGGAGGGCCTGTGGAAGGAACACGGCCTCACCTTCGTGATGGTCACCCACGACAGCGCCCTCGCCCGCCGGGCCCCGCGCGTGGCGACCATCCGGCGCGGCAAGGTCACGGTCACCGAAAACCCCTGAGCGCGGGGGCGGCCCGCCGTCTAGGGTCCGGGGCATGACGAAGATCCACACGCTGTCCGGATCCCCCACCGACGCCGAGGTGGACGCCTGGTGGGCGGTCCAGGCCGCGGCCCACGCCGCCGACGCGGCCGCCCTGCCCGGCGTGCCCCCGCCCACCCGGACCGAGGCCGCCGGGCGGCTGCGGGTACCGCCCGCCCGGGGCCGCCTCGCGCACTGGGTCACCGCGGACGGCGACGGGCACGCCGCCCTGCTGCTCTTCACCGAGGCGGGCAACACGCACACCGCGTTCCTGGAGGAGCTGACCGTACGGCCCGACGCGCGCCGGCGGGGCGTGGGCACGGCCCTGTGGGAGCGGGTGCGCGAGGAGCTGCGCGCGGCCGGCCGGACCTCCGTCGCCACCGTCGCCGACCTCGACGGACCCGGCCGGGCCTTCGCCGAGTCCCTCGGCTTCCGGAACGTGCTGCCGATGGCCTGGTACGTCCAGGAGCTCCCGGCCACCGCCCCGCCCGTCCCCGCCACACCCGGGTACGAGCTGCTGACCTGGCCCGGGCTGACCCCCGACGCGTGGGCCCCGGCCCTCGCCGTGGCCCACGGGGCGATGGCGGACGCGCCGAGCGGCGACAGCGACGAGGTGTTCCGGCCCTGGACCGCCGAAAGGGTGCGCACCGCCCAGCGCGTCGTCCTGGACCGGGGCGGGGAGCTGACCACCGTCGCGGCCGTCACCCCCGCCGGGGAGGTGGCCGCGTACACCGTGCTGGTGCTGACGGACCCGGCGGGCCCGCGCGCCCTCCAGTACGACACCGTCGTCGTCCCCGGGCACCGCGGGCACGGCCTCGGCCGGGCGGTGAAGCTGCGCATGCTGGCGGAGACCGCCGCCCGGCATCCGGGGCTGCGCCGCGTCGGCACCACGGTGGCCGACGACAACGCCCCGATGCTGGCCGTGAACGAGGCCCTGGGCTACCGGCGCGAACGCGGCGCGGGCCTCTTCCAGCTGGGGCTGTGAGCGGGGGCGGGTCAGCCCCGCTTCTCGGCGGGCGAGGCGGGGGTGGCGGATGAGGCGGGCGCGGGCGCGGCCGGGGAGGGAGCCGACCAGGAGGACAGCATCCGCAGGGCGTCCGCCGACGGCGAGCCCGGCTCGGCGTGATAGGTGACCAGGGACTGCGCCGGGTCGTCGGGCAGCGTCAGCGTCTCGAAGGACAGCGACAGCGCGCCCACCAGCGGGTGGCGCAGCCGCTTCACGCCGTGCGTCTTGTTGTCGGCGACCGTGTGCGCCGCCCACAGCCGCCGGAACTCCTCGTTCTTCACCGACAGCTCGCCCACCAGCGCGGACAGCTGCTCGTCGTCGGGGAACTGGCCGGCGTACATGCGCAGGTTGCTGACCACCTCGCAGGCCCGGCACTCCCAGTCCGCGTACAGCTCCGCCGTGGCCGGGTCCAGGAACACCAGCCGCACCAGGTTCCGCTCGGCCGCCGGGAGCGCCCCGAAGTCCCCGAAGACGGCCGCGGCCAGCGGGTTCCACCCGATGACGTCCTGCCGCCGCCCCACCAGGTACGCCGGTACGCCGTCCATCGCCTCCAGCAGCGACCGCAGCCCCGGCCGGACCTGCTGCGGGCGCCGGGCGCGGCTGCGCTTGCGGGTGCGGGGGCTCGCCAGGTGGTTCAGGTGCGCCGACTCCGTGCCGTCCAGGCGCAGCGCCCGCGCGATGGCGTCCAGGACCTCCGCCGACACGTTCTGGCCGTGGCCCTGTTCCAGGCGCGTGTAGTACGCCATCGACACCCCGGCGAGCTGCGCCAGCTCCTCGCGGCGCAGGCCGGGCACCCGGCGGCGGCTCCCGTAATCCGGCAGGCCGACGTCCTCGGGACGCAGACGGGCGCGGCGGGTGCGGAGGAACTCGCCGAGTTCGGCTCGCTGATCGAGGTGATCCATAGCGCAAGTATCCCCGGGCGGCACACCGGACACGGGGCTCATCCTGACCCCGCCAGGGGTAGGACCAGCAGACATAGGCCCGGCAGGGGTCTGGGTGGCGTACGGGGAAGACGGCATCGTGGAACGCACCGCAGCACGGACGCCGCTGCCCGCTCCGGCCACCCAGCCGGAGCCCGGCGTCCTCGTCCGAGGAGAGATCCCCCCATGTCTGTCACCCCCGCCACTTCCACCACCTCCGCCACCTCCGCCGCTTCCGTCACGCAGGTCGCCGCCTACGCCGCCCCCGCCCCGAAGGCCCCGCTGGAGCGCACGACCGTCCCGCGCCGTCCGGTGGGCGAGCACGACGTCCTCATCGACATCAAGTACGCCGGCATCTGCCACTCCGACATCCACCAGGCCCGGGACGGCTGGGGCGAGGGCATCTTCCCGATGGTCCCGGGCCACGAGATAGCCGGTGTCGTCGCCGAGGTCGGCCCGGGCGTCACCCGGTTCGCCGTCGGGGACCGGGTGGGCGTCGGCTGCATGGTCGACTCCTGCCGGGAGTGCGAGTACTGCCTGAGCGGGCGGGAGCAGCACTGCGTCAAGGGCATGACCGGCACCTACAACGCCGTCGGCAAGGACGGCGAGCCGACCTACGGCGGCTACTCGACCCACATCGTCGTCGACGAGAACTACACCGTCCGCATCCCCGACGGCCTCTCCCTGGACGTGGCCGCCCCGCTGCTGTGCGCCGGCATCACCCTGTACTCGCCGCTGCGCCACTGGGGGGCCGGGCCGGGCAAGAAGGTCGCCGTCGTCGGCCTCGGCGGGCTCGGCCACATGGGCGTGAAGATCGCCGCCGCGCTCGGCGCCGAGGTCACCGTCCTGTCGCAGAGCTTGCGCAAGAAGGACGACGGCCTGCGCCTGGGCGCCTCCCACTACTACGCGACCAGCGACGAGACCACCTTCGAGAAGCTGGCCGGCAGCTTCGACCTGATCGTGTCCACCGTGTCGGCGCCGCTGCCCCTGGACGCGTACCTGGGCCTGCTGAAGGTCGACGGCGCGTTCGTGAACGTCGGCGCCCCCGAGGAGCCGGTCTCGCTGAACCTGTTCTCCGTCATCGGCGGCCGCAAGACCCTCGCCGGGTCGATGATCGGCGGCATCGCGGAGACCCAGGAGATGCTGGACTTCTGCGCCGGGCACGGCCTGGGCTCGGAGATCGAACTCATCGCCGCCGACCGGATCAACGAGGCGTACGAACGCGTCGAGGCCAGCGACGTCCGCTACCGCTTCGTGATCGACACCTCGACCATCTGACCCTGGCCCTTTGCTCGTCCGGCCCGCCCCCCGCCCGCGCGGGGGCCGGGCCGGACGGCGTCACTCGGCGGCGGCCACGCCGATCGGGCAGGAGACGCCCGTGCCGCCGATGCCGCAGTAACCCGCGGGGTTCTTGTCGAGGTACTGCTGGTGGTAAGGCTCCGCCGGCCAGAAGGGGCGCTCCGCGGCCGGGAGGACCGCCGTGGTGATCTCCCCGTAGCCGGAGGCGTTCAGGACGCGCTGGTAGGCGGCGCGGGAGGCCTCCGCCGTGGCCTGCTGGGCGGGGGAGTGGGTGTAGAGCGCCGAGCGGTACTGGGTGCCGACGTCGTTGCCCTGGCGGAAGCCCTGGGTGGGGTCGTGGGACTCCCAGAACAGCTTGAGCAGCGTTTCGTACGAGACGAGCGCCGGGTCGAAGACCACGCGGACGACCTCGGTGTGGCCGGTCTGCCCCGAGCACACCTCCTCGTACTCCGGGTTCTCGGTGAAGCCGCCCTGGTAGCCGGCCAGGGTGGTCCACACCCCCGGGGTCTGCCAGAACTTGCGCTCCGCGCCCCAGAAGCAGCCCAGGGCGAAGTCGGCGACCTCCAGGTGGGCGGGGTAGGGGCCGGCGAGCGGGTTGCCGAGGACCGTGTGGCGCTCGGGCAGGGAGAACTGCCGCTGCGGGCGGCCCTTGAGGGCCTCTTCGCGGGTGGGCAGCTCGGGCGTGCGACGGTACGAGAACATGGAATCGATTCCCTTCTTGTGCAAGGGACAACGGAACGGGGCCGGACGGGATTCCCCGCCGGCCCCGCCCGCTCTCCGCGTCCGTCGCCTTACGCCGTGGCGCCCGGCACCCGGCTCACGCAGAAGTCCCGGACCTGGAGGTAACGGCCCTTCGGATCCGAGGAGTACGTCCACGGCGTCGCGCCGATGTACCCGTCGACGACGCGGAACTGCTCCAGGGCCTCCTCGTAGCGGTCCTGCCAGTACAGGACCCACGCCAGCAGGTGCCGCAGCCGTCCCGCCCGCCGGTCGTCCGGCCGGGCCGCCGCGAGGTCCGCCAGCGCCGCGTCGGTGGCCGCCACGACCTCCGGCCGCTTGTAGTAGACGTCCGGGGACACGTCCTCGGTGGCCATCTCCTGCTCCAGGTGCGCGTACAGCGGCAGCAGCGTCAGCAGGTCGCCCGGTGCGCCCGCCGCCGCCGACGCCCGGGCGAACCCGTGCGCCTCCTCGTGCGAGCCGCGCCATTTGCGACACCAGTACTGCAGCGCGCCGACATGCGCCGACAACACCTTCGGGTCGCGCTCGGTGATCCGCGCCCACAGCTCCCGGTACCGCTCGTGCGGATACCCCAGGGCCATGGCGATCGGCTGCTCCACCAGGTACGGGACCGGGTCGGCGGGGTCGGCGATCCGCTGCGCCTCGTGCGCGGCCTCCTGCGCCTGGGCGATGAGCCCGTGGAAGATCCGGAACTGCTCCTGTGTGGTGCGGCTCGCGCTCAGCGACCCGCGGACGTTCCACGCGACCTGTACCGCGGCGTCGGCGTGGACCACCGCGGCGTCCGGGTCCCCGGGGCGGGCCGAGCGCCACGCGAGCAGCCACCCGTCCTCGGTCGCGGCCAGTTCGGACAGGATCTGCACGCGCCGCACGCGCTCGTCCCAGTCCCGGCCGGCCGCCTTCAGCCAGGCCGCGCAGGCCTGCCAGTCGCCGGCCCGGGCGGCGGCCACGGCGGCCCGCTCGTCGGCGGACACAGGGGCCCGGTGCTCCGTGTCCAGCCGGTCGGCGGGTACGAAGCCCCGGTCGACGGCGGCCCGGGCGTGCCCGGCGCGCGGGCCGCGGGCCTTGCCGCCCCGGCGGCCCTTGACCCAGGTGAGGACGGCGCCCAGCAGCATGACGCCGAGGATGACGAGACCGATCACGGGGCGAGCACCAGCTTCCGCAGGGGTTCGGTGTCGGGCTGGTCCGCCACGACCGCGTCCAGGGCGAGGCCGAGCTCGTCCTCGAAACCGTCGGCCGGGTAGCGCAGGGTGGCCGAGTCCGACCAGGACAGCTGCCAGCGGGCGGCGCCCCGGGCCGTCAGATCGGCGGTGACCAGCTGGTTCAGGGCGCGCCGCAGGACCGGGCGGGCGAACTCGCGGGCCGCGCGGCCGGTGGCGGCGGCCGCCTCCTGCGACTTCGGGAAGTGCTCGGCGATCCGCCAACGGACCGCCGGGTCGGCGTCGACCGCGTCCAGCAGACCGGCGAGGCCGGGACCGGCGCCCTCGGCGGCGAGGGCCTCGCGGATGTCCTGCGCGCCCTGGCCGACGTAGCGGGTCATCGAGGTGTGGACGAGCTCCTCCCAGTCCATCCGCTCCAGCGCGAGGGCCTGCGGGGTGAGGACCGCCTGTTCCAGGGCGGCCAGCGACGCCTCGGGGCGGGACAGCAGCTCCAGGGCCGGACGGGCCGCCTGGCCGGCGCGGCCGTCGTCGGGCAGCGCCTCGATGCGGGCCACGCGCTCGGCGAGCGCCGGGTGGGAGTCGTACGGGGACGTCGGTTCGGTCGACAGCTCCCGGCGCAGGTCCTCCAGCTCGCCCGCGCGGGCGTCGAGCAGCTTGCGCAGGCCGCCGAACACCTCGCCGGGGCGGGGCAGCAGGCCGGCACCGACGCCGAGGGTGGCGTAGGAGTTCATGTAGAAGTCGTGCGCCGAGTCGAGGGCGTTCAGCTCGCGCAGCGCGGAGGCGCTGGAGTCGCGGCCCGCGACCCGCACCGAGGCGAGGTCGGCGGCGAGCTCCTGGCGGCGGGCGGAGGAGAGGGTGGCCCGCATGTAGAGCTTGCCGTACGCCGTGTAGACCTTGGCCATGCCCCGGTACAGCGCGCCCTGGCCGGTGGTGTCCACCGCCTTGGCCTTCTTGCCCTTGGAGATCCGCTGCGCGGCCTTCTTCTCCTGCTTGGCCCGCTCCGTCGCCACCGCCTGGTCGGCGCGCTCGTGGAAGTGGCCGATGGTACGGATCAGCTGGGCGCGGCCGCGGGCGATCAGCGGGGTGAGGCGGGTGTCGAGGTTGGCGTAGTGGCCCATCTCGTGGGCGAGTACGGCGCGCAGCTGCATCTCGTCCAGGCCGCTCATCAGGGGCAGGCCGAGGTAGAGGCGGCGGGTGCCGGCCCGCAGGCCCAGCAGCCGGGCGTCCTCGCTGACGGCGGCGTTGACCTCGCCGATCAGGACGATCTCGTCGGGGGCGCGGGTGCCCACCTGCCGTGCGGTGTCGCGGACCGCCTGCCACAGCACGGGTTCCTGCGCCTCGGTGACGGGGACGCCGGCCGGCGGTTCACCCCGGGGGGTGCGCAGCATGGACATGCCGCGCACGATCGGGACGGCGAGGACCACGGAGACGAGGGCCAGCTTGCCCATGGCCAGGCCGTGCAGGCCGTTCGCGAAGGCCACGTAGTCGAGCCCGGCCAGAACGGCCAGCAGGACCGCGCCGAGCAGATAGAAGCCGGCGAGCAGGACGAGCGCGCGCAAGGCACGCAGTGAAGCGCCCATATGGACAGATCCCCCCACGGGATGGATGCGGTGCGGAAGTGCGTGGTGCGTCCGCGTCCGTGTTCCCGCCCCGTACCCGCGATGGGTCGCCCGCGATGCGGCCGTGCGAGGGTGCGTGCGCGCGCCGCCACCGCCGCATCATGCGGCCCGGAGGGCACTTACGGCAACCTTATTGAGCGGCGGTCTCGCGGCGGTCTTCCCTGGTGGGGCGTCCTGCCCCGGGCCGCCCCGCCCCGCCGCGCCGCCCCGTCAGTGCGGCAGTGTCGCCGGGGAGCCGCCGTTGGCCTCGTAGCCGGCCACCGCCAGGGCGCGGCACACCGCGTACGCGGCGGCCGGGTCCGGCGAGGCGGACCACGGGAGGGCGCCCACGCAGCCGTCCACGTGCCGGACCTGCTCCATCGCCTCCGCCCAGCGCTCCATGTTCACCAGGAACCACAGCAGCAGGTGCCGTACGTGCGCCAGCATCGGGTCGTCGGCCCGCGCCGACTGCACCGCGTACAGCGCGCCCTCCACCGCCCGGGTGACGACCGCGCTCCGCCAGAAGCTGCCGACCAGGACCACCTCGGGCAGGTGCTCGTACACCGCGAACAGCGGCAGCGCCGCCAGCAGCGAGCCGCGCGGGGCGCGCGCGGCCGCCGCGTGCGCGAAGGCGTCGGCCTGCTCCCGCGAGCCGTGCCACTTCTCGCACCAGTAGTGCAGCGCCGCCAGGTGCGCCCCCATGTGCGCCGGGGCGAGGTCGATCACCTTCGCCCACAGCGCGTCGAAGTCCGCCTCGGAGTACCCCAGCGCCCGCGCGATGGCCAGCTCCGTGATGTACGGGACCGGGTCGCCCGGTGCCAGCAGGGCCGCTTTGCGGCAGGCCGTCCGCGCCTCCTCCAGGATGATCCGGTGGTCCTCGGAACCGACCCCGCCCGAGTGCCGCCACGCCTGCTGCACCAGCAGCTCCGCGTGCACCTGGGCGCCGCCCGCGTCCTTCTCCGCCTCCAGCCGCCACGCCTTCAGCCACAGCGCGCCCGCTCCGGGCTGCCCGGGGGACGTCTCCCGGCGGTGGCCGGGGGAGAGTTCCAGCGCGGCCGCGCCGCCGAAGGCCTGCACGCGCTGCCAGCGCTGCTCGCCCTCCTTCGGGGTGCCGGCCAGCAGCGCCGAGGCCGCCTGCCACTGCCCGCCGCGCTGGACGTGGCCCAGGGCGTCCATCAGGTCCTGGTCGGGTCCCGGCACCCGGACGTCCAGCTCCTCCTGCAGGGCGAAGCCGTAGTCCGCCGGGTCGGCCGCGTCCGGGCTGCCGGGCGCCACCAGCCGGGGGCCGCCACCGCCACGCCTGACCCGGACGAAGCGGAACGTCATCGCCACGGCCAGGGCGAGCACCATCAGGACCCAGATCATCTGCATGACCTCAAGCGAACCAGACGGGGTGGCGGAAAGGCGAATGCCCCCGCCCCCGGAAGCCGTGCCGGGACGCGGCCGCCGCGCAAGCCGGGACGCCGGTCGGGGCGCAAGCCGGGATACGGACCGGGGTACAAGCCGGGACGCCGGCCGGGGCGCAGGTCAGCGAGCGGGTCAGCGGCCCGCCAGCGCACCGTCAGGCCAGGAGAGGACCACGGCCCGCCCGGGGCATAGCATCGGCCCATGAGCGACGACAGCCACCAGCACCAGAGCTTCGAGACCCGCGCGATCCACGCGGGCAACACGGCGGACCCGCGGACCGGCGCGGTCGTGCCCCCGATCTACCAGGTGTCCACGTACAAGCAGGACGGCGTGGGCGGACTGCGCGACGGCTACGAGTACAGCCGCAGCGCCAACCCGACCCGCAGCGCGCTGGAGGAGAACCTCGCGGCGCTGGAGGGCGGCCGGCGCGGCCTCGCCTTCGCGTCCGGGCTCGCCGCCGAGGACTGCCTGCTGCGCACGCTGCTCTCCCCGGGCGACCACGTGGTCATCCCCGACGACGCGTACGGCGGCACCTTCCGCCTCTTCGCGAAGGTCGTCTCCCGCTGGGGCGTCGAGTGGTCGGTGGCCGACACCTCCGACGCCGACTCCGTACGCGCGGCCCTGACCCCGAAGACCAAGCTCATCTGGGTCGAGACCCCCTCGAACCCGCTGCTCGGCATCACCGACATCGCCATGGTCGCCGACATCGCGCGCACCGCCGGCGCCAAGCTGGTCGTCGACAACACCTTCGCCTCCCCCTACCTCCAGCAGCCGCTCGCGCTCGGCGCCGACGTCGTCGTGCACTCGCTGACCAAGTACATGGGCGGCCATTCCGACGTCGTCGGCGGCGCCCTCGTCACCGCCGACGAGGCCCTCGGCGAGGAACTCGCCTACCACCAGAACGCGATGGGCGCCGTCGCCGGCCCCTTCGACTCCTGGGTCGTGCTGCGCGGCATCAAGACGCTCGCCGTCCGCATGGACCGGCACGCGGAGAACGCCGAGAAGATCGTGGAGGTGCTCAAGCGCCACCCGAAGGTCACCAAGGTCCTCTACCCGGGCCTGCCCGAGCACCCGGGCCACGAGATCGCCGCCAAGCAGATGCGCAACTTCGGCGGCATGGTGTCCTTCCAGGTCGCCGGCGGCGAGGAAGAGGCCGTCGCGGTCTGCGGCCGCACCAGGATCTTCACCCTGGCCGAGTCCCTCGGCGGCGTCGAGTCCCTCATCGAGCACCCGGGCCGCATGACCCACGCCTCGGTGGCCGGCTCGGCCCTGGAGGTCCCGGCGGACCTCATCCGCGTCTCCGTCGGCATCGAGAACGCCGACGACCTGATCGCGGACCTCACCCAGGCCCTCGGCTGACACCCCCTGCCCCTGGAGGGCTACCAGCCCTCCAGGGGCGGGGAGACGTCGCTCGGCGGCGTGGCCCAGGGGTGGGTCAGCGCCGCCCACACCGTGAAGGCCAGCGCCGCCGCGCACAGCAGCGCCCAGCCGAACCGGCGCAGCGCCCGGCGGCGGCGCAGCATCCGCCGCCCGCGCGCCCGGGCGGCCGCCGCCAGTCCGGCCGGGACCGCCGGATGGGGTCCCGCCAGCAATGCCCTGACCTGGGCTTCCTTCCGGTCGAGGGGGCTCATGCGGCCGCGCCCCGGGCCGGGTTGGCCGCCGTACGCATCGTGGCCACCGCCCGGTTGCAGACGGCCTCCACCCGCTCCGGCGCCAGTCCCAGCTGCGCGGCCGTGACCTCCTCGGCGACGCCCTCGTAGATCCGCATCACCAGGACGAGCCGCTCCAGCGGGCTCAGCCGCGCCAGCACCCCGGTGCCCGGGCCCAGCCGCCGGGCCGTACGGGCGTACGCCGCGCACAGCTCCTGGCGGGTGTGGTCGTACGGGTCGTCGCCGCGCAGCCGCTCCCAGTGCGTGTACGTACGGGCCAGCGCGCCGGCCAGCAGCCCGCGCGCGGCGGGCGCCCCCTCGGCGGCGCCCGCCGCCACCGCCGGTGCCCCCGCCCGCGGTTCGGCGGTCAGCAGGACGGCGACGTGCAGCAGCCGCCCCGCCGCGCCCGCGACGAAGGCCTCGAACTCCGGGTCGCGCCCCGAACGCCGGTCCACGGCACCCATGGTGGGGCCGGTGCCACCACCCCGGTCAAGGGGTCGGACACGGCCGGATCAGCGATACCGCCTCAGGAGGCCGGACCGCCCTCGGCCGCCGCGGCCATCTGCTCCGACAGCGCCAGGTTGAAGCGGGTCAGCAGCTTGGTGAACACCTCGCGCTCCTCCTCGTCCCAGCCCTCGGTCACCCGCACCATCAGCTCGCGCCGCGAGGAGCGGACCTCCTCCAGCCGCGCCAGCCCGCGCGCGGACAGCGCGAGCACCACGGCCCGGCCGTCCTCGGGGTGCGAGGTGCGCTTGACCAGCCCGGTGTCGACGAGGGGGGCGACCTGCCGGGTGACGGTGGAGGAGTCGATGCCCATCCCGCCGGCCAGCGCCTTCACCCCCATCGGGCCTTCCAGGTCGAGGCGGTTCAGCAGCAGGTACGCGGCGCGGTCCATCGAGTTGCGGGCCTGGCCGACGCCGCCCAGGCGGGTCTGCTCGGCCCGCCGCGCGAAGACCGCGACCTGGTGCTGGAGCGCGTCGAGGAGACCGGATCCGGCGGGCGCTTCGGCCGCCGCGGGCAGGTCGGAACTGGCCGGGATGGAGGGCATGGCCGTGGGCTCTCTTCGGATGGGGCCGACAAGGATGGGGGACAGAGTACGCGGCCGTACGGCGCCTCGTACGCCGCGTACGAGAACTCGTACGGCGCTTGGACCCGGCGGCCCCGGCGGCGTTCCGCATGGCGAGATTTCGCCCCTGGGCCGGGACTGTGTCGCACCGGTCCCTCCCCTGAGCGCGGCTGAGCCGCGACCCGCGCGGGCTGCGAGACTGGCCGCATGAACTACCGCGTGCCCGAGCCCGTCCCGCAGGTCATCCTCGACGACGTCCGGGGTGCCCAGAAGATGCTCTCCGGCGTGTCCCGGGTCACCGCGATGGAGGGCAGCCGGCACCTCTCCGCCCTCACCGGCTCCCCGGTCCACTTCAAGTGCGAGAACCTCCAGCGGACCGGCTCCTTCAAGCTGCGCGGCGCGTACGTGCGCATCGCGGGCCTGCGCCCCGAGCAGCGCGCGGCCGGCGTCGTGGCCGCCAGCGCCGGCAACCACGCGCAGGGCGTCGCGCTCGCCTCCTCCCTGCTCGGGGTCCGCTCCACGGTGTTCATGCCGGTCGGCGCCCCGCTGCCCAAGGTGGCCGCCACCGAGGAGTACGGCGCGGAGGTGCGCCTGCACGGCCAGGTCGTCGACGAGAGCCTCGCGGCCGCCCAGGAGCACGCGGACCGCACGGGCGCGGTGTTCATCCACCCCTTCGACCACCGCGACATCATCGCCGGTCAGGGCACCGTCGGCCTGGAGATCCTGGAGCAGTGCCCGGAGGTGCGGACGATCCTCGTCGGGATCGGCGGCGGCGGTCTCGCGGCCGGGATCGCCGTCGCGGTGAAGGCGCTGCGCCCGGACGTGAAGGTGATCGGCGTCCAGGCGGCGGGCGCGGCCGCCTACCCGCCCTCGCTGAAGGCCGGCCACCCCGTCTCCCTCGACGACCCGGTCACCATGGCGGACGGCATCAAGGTCGGCCGCCCCGGCGACATCCCCTTCCGCATCATCGGGGAGCTGCTGGACGATGTCCGTACGGTCTCCGAGGACGCGCTCTCCAGCGCCCTGCTGCTCTGCCTGGAGCGGGCCAAGATGGTCGTCGAGCCGGCCGGGTGCAGTCCGGTGGCCGCGCTGCTGAGCGAGCCCGAACGGTACGGGAACGGGCCGGTCGTGGCCGTCCTGTCCGGCGGCAACATCGACCCCCTGCTCCTCCAGCGCATCCTGCGTCACGGCATGGCCGCCGCCGGCCGCTACCTGTCGCTGCGGCTGCGCGTGACCGACCGGCCGGGCGCCCTCGCGGGCCTGCTCGGGGTGCTGTCCACCGTCGACGCCAACGTGCTGGACGTCAGCCACGTACGGACCGACCCGCGTCTCGGGCTCACCGAGGTCGAGGTGGAACTCCACCTGGAGACGAAGGGCCCCGAGCACTGCGCGCAGGTGGCCCGGACCCTGCACGCGGCGGGGTACCCGGTCACGGGCTGAGGGCGGGGGCGACCCGCGGCCGGGCGGCACCCGGAGCCGTGGGGTGCGGGACTTCGGGAAACCCGTGGCGCAACGCGATATGACGCGATACGGTGCCGGTGCGCCGGTCGAGGGCCGCCCGGCATGCCTAGGATTCGCGTAGGAACGCCCCGATTTCGATACCGATGTCGCCGCGCCCCTACGGTCCGATCGACTCTGGGAGCACCGCTATGCCAGGCGCCATCTACGCCGAAGGTCTGGTCAAGACCTTCGGCGACGTCCGGGCTCTGGACGGAGTGGACCTCGACGTCCCCGAAGGCACCGTGCTGGGCCTCCTCGGCCCCAACGGCGCCGGCAAGACGACGGCCGTCCGCGTCCTGACCACCCTCCTCCGGCCCGACCGCGGCCGGGCCGTCGTCGCCGGGATCGACGTCCTCAAGCACCCCAACGACGTCCGCCGCTCGATCGGCGTCTCCGGCCAGTTCGCCGCCGTCGACGAATACCTCACCGGCCGCGAGAACCTCCGGATGGTCGGCCAGCTCTACCAGATGAGCGCCAGGGCGGCCAAGGCGCGCGCGGCCGAGCTGCTGGAACGCTTCGACCTCGCCGGGGCCGCCGACCGCACCGCCAAGACCTACTCCGGCGGCATGCGCAGACGCCTCGACCTCGCCGCCGCGCTCGTCGTCCGCCCGCCCGTCATGTTCATGGACGAACCCACCACCGGCCTCGACCCGCGCAACCGCCAGGCCCTGTGGGACGTCATCGAGGAACTCGTGGCCGGGGGCACCACCCTGCTGCTCACCACCCAGTACCTGGAGGAGGCCGACCGCCTCGCCCACGACATCGCCGTGGTCGACCACGGCAAGGTCATCGCCCGCGGCACCTCCGACCAGCTGAAGGCGCAGACCGGCGGCGAACGCGTCGAGGTCGTCGTCCACGAGCGCGACGACATCGCCACCGCCCGCCAGGTGCTCGCCGGCTTCGGCAAGGGCGAGACCACCGTCGAGCCGCACACCCGCAAGCTGACCGTCCCGGTCTCGGGCGGCGCCAAGCTCCTCGCCGAGGTCATCCGCGAACTCGACGGCCGGGGCATCGAGATCGACGACATCGCCCTGCGCCGCCCCACCCTGGACGACGTGTTCATCTCCCTCACCGGCCACGCCGCCGAACGCACCCCGGACGACGAGGGCGGCACCGCCCCGGCCGCCGGGGGCACGCCCGCCGCCCCGACCGGCGACGCCCGGCCCACCGAGCCGACCGGGGCCGCCCGGCCCGCCGCCCCGACCGGGGCCGCGCAGCCCACCGACCCGACCGGCGACGCCCGGCCCACCGACACGACCCGGGGCGGAAACGGCCCGCACAAGGAGGCGGCGCAGTGACCGTCACGTCCCCGGCCCCGGAACTCGCGGCCCCCCGCCCCCGCGGCGGCCTCGTCCAGGGCGTCCGCGACTCCCTGGTGATCGCCCAGCGCAACCTCATCCGGATGTCCCGCATCCCCGAGGTGATCATCTTCGGCGTCATCCAGCCGGTGATGTTCGTCGTCCTCTTCAGCTACGTCTTCGGCGGCGCCATCGCCGTCGGCGGCAGCACCGACCCGGCCGCGTACCGCGAGTTCCTGATGGCCGGCATCTTCGCCCAGACCGTCACCTTCGCCACCGCCGGCGCGGGCGCGGGCATCGCGGACGACATGCACAAGGGCCTCATCGACCGCTTCCGCTCCCTGCCCATGGCCCGCGGTGCGGTCCTCACCGGCCGCACCCTCGCCGACCTCGTCCAGACCACGCTCACCCTCGTCGTCCTCGCGGTCGTGGCCCTGCTCGTCGGCTGGCGCACCCACACCAGCGTCGGCGAGGTCCTCGCCGGCTTCGCCCTGCTGCTCCTGCTCGGTTACGCCTTCTCCTGGATCGGCGCCCTGATCGGCCTGTCGGTGCGCACCCCGGAGGCGGCCACCTCGGGCGGGCTGATCTGGCTGTTCCCGCTGACGTTCATCTCGAACGCCTTCGTCCCCTCCGACAACATGCCGACCTTCCTGCGGCACATCGCGGAGTGGAACCCCTTCAGCGCCACCGTCCAGGCGGCCCGCGTACTCTTCGGCAACCTCCCGGAGGGCTACCCGGTCCCCGCCGCCTGGCCGATGCAGCACCCGGTGGCGGCGTCCCTCCTGTGGTCGGTGCTGATCGTGCTGGTCTTCCGTACCCTCGCGGTCCGCAAGTACCGCTCGGCGACCGCCTGAGCCCGCGGACGCGCGTGAGCCCCCTCCGGACGCATCCGGAGGGGGCTCACGTACGAGCGCGTAGGCACGCGCACACCAGGGCGATCGGCCCGATGATCAGCCGGTGAAGGGCTTGACCGCCAGGATCTTGACCGCGGCCTTCTTGCCGTTCGGCAGCTCGTACTCGGCGTCCTCGCCGATCTTCTTGCCCATCACGCCGCTGCCCAGCGGGGACTGCGGGGAGTAGGTCTCGAAGTCCGAGGACGCGTACTCGCGGGAGGCCAGCAGGAACTCCAGCGTGTCGTCCTCGTCGCCGTCGAACGCGATCGTCACCAGCGTGCCCGGGGCGACGACGCCCTCGGCGGCGGGCGCGGTGCCGACCTTGGCGTTCTCCAGCAGCTGGGTGAGCTGGCGGACCCGCAGCTCCTGCTTGCCCTGCTCCTCCTTGGCCGCGTGGTAGCCGCCGTTCTCCCGCAGGTCGCCCTCTTCCCGGGCGGCCGCGATCTTCGCGGCGATCTCCGTGCGGGCAGGACCAGAGAGGTAGTCCAGCTCGGCCTTCAGCTGGTCGTACGCCGCCTGGGTCAGCCAGGTGACGCTCTCGCTCGTCTGGGTCACGGGTGCTCCTCGTCGGTACAGGGGACTACAAAGCCGCCAGCGGCGGGCGAAACCACGAGCCTAACAATTCGGGAAGAAAAGGGGGAGGACACCCTGTGTATGAAGTGTGTCATTGCACCCGCCGAAACCGTCGTACGGCCTGGTGGCACCGGTCGTCCGCGCTCGAAATTGGTCAGGACACGACCCTCGACCTGCGCGTGTTCCCACCGGCGACCCGTGGGGCCGCCTCGTGAGGCTCAGCCCCGCGCGGACGCCACCTGGCAGCCGACGAGTTCGATCATCGTCGCGCGGCCGGTGGTCTTCAGGGTGACCATCTCGTCCACGCGCGTGCCGCGCTGCGCGAAGGTGAAGTCGGCCCGGCCCACCTCGCCGTGCTGCTCGTCCTGGGACATCAGGGTGCACACCCCGGTGACCGAGGCGTCCTTGCGGACCTCCAGGTGCACCTTGACCTCGGAGTCCGACACGATCTGGAACTTGATCACCTCGGCACTGACGGCCTGCCCGCCGACGTAGTCCCAGCCGATCCACCCGACCACGGCCAGCAGCCCGACCCCGAGCACCGACCCGACGACCTTGAGCTTCCGGTCCGCCCGCTCGTCCGCCGACCGCCCGTACCGACCCTCGGGCAGCCCTTCGCGCACCGCACTCATGATCGTTCCTCTCTGCGGGGCCGGGGGACGCACCTCCGGTCCGATCGCCTGCCAACCGAGCATGCCATGGCCACCGCACGGCGAGGCAATCGGGCTCCTTCGGAGACGGAACCCGGTCGGTCACCCGTTCGGGTGGCGTAGTCGGTTTATCGGAGAGCGGCCCGGGCCCGGCTCCTAGGTTGGTGCCGTGACGGAATCGGAGGGACCGCGCGAGCCGGGGTACGCCCGGTACACCTACCGGCTGCGCGTGTCGTCCACCGCCGTGTCGGCTCTGCTGTCGGAGTGGGACCGGTGTCGGTGGGTGTGGAACCAGTGCGTCGCGCGGTCGCGCGCGGCGTTCCGGGCGGGGGAGGAGTGCGGGGCCGCCGGGCTCGACCGGATGCTGACCGGGTGGCGCGGGGAACATCCGTGGCTGCATGCGGGGGGCAGTGTGCCCCAGCAGCAGACCGTCCGGGATTTCGCCACGGCGCGCGCCCGGGCTGTGCAGGACATCAGGGACCGCAAGCCGGTGCGGCGGCGGGCGGGCCTTCCCGGGTTCAAGAAGAAGGGTGTGGCGGCTCCGTCGCTGAACTACACACGGCGTGGGTTCCGGGTGCGGGACGGGCGACTGCGGCTGGCCGGCGGGGTCACGGTGGCGGTGGTGTGGTCGCGCGGGCTGCCCGCCGAGCCGTCGAGCGTACGGGTCTACCGCGACGCCCTCGGGCACTGGTACGCCTCGTTCGTCGTCCGGACCGAAACCCGGCCGCTGCCCGCGACCGGTGCGGTGATCGGCATCGACTGGGGTGTGCGGGAGACCGCGACGACGACCAGCGACGCCCATGACCTCCCCCACCCCCGCCACGGCGAGCAGGCGGCGGGGCGGCTGGCCCGGTATCAGCGGATGATGGCCCGGCGCCGGCCGGGGCCGGGCCGCCCCGCCTCGAAGGGCTACCGGTGGGCGCGGCGGCAGGCCGCGAAGGCGCACAGGAAGACCGCCCGGCAGCGCCAGGACACGGCCCGCAAGTGGGCCAGGCGCGTCGTGCGGGACTTCGACCACCTCGCGGTGGAGGACTTCCGCCCGAAGTTCCTCGCGAAGTCCACACTGGCCCGCAAAGCGGCCGACGCGGCGATCGCCGCCACCCAGGGCGAACTGCTCGGCATGGCGCGCAAGCACGGTCGGACCGTCCACCTCGTGGATCCGGCGTTCACCACCATGGACTGCGGACGGTGCGGAGCGAGAGCCAAGCACGCCCTGCCGCTGTCGGAACGCACGTACACCTGCACCGCGTGCGGAGCCGTCTCCCCCAGGGACAAGAACTCCGCGCGCGTGATGCTCGTCCGGGCAGGTCTCGACCCGGCCGGCGCCGATCGCGGAAGACCCGGCCGTCCACCGGACGGCCGGGCGGCGTGAGCCGGGAATCCCCTTCGTGGTTTGCAGAGGGGAGGCGTCAATATAGGAGTTGCCCGTCGCGCCCCGCCCGCGCCCAGATCACAGAGGATCCTGTCTTGACCGAGCAGCTTCGACTGATGGCCGTCCATGCCCACCCCGACGACGAGTCGAGCAAGGGCGCGGCCACCATGGCCAAGTACGTGTCCGAAGGAGTGCCCGTCCTGGTGGTGACCTGCACCGGCGGGGAGCGCGGCTCCGTGCTGAATCCCAAGCTCCAGGGCGACAAGTACATCGAGGAGAACATCCACGAGGTGCGGGCCCGGGAGATGGACGAGGCCCGCGAGATCCTCGGCGTCGAGCAGGAGTGGCTCGGTTACGTGGACTCCGGCCTGCCCGAGGGCGACCCGCTGCCGCCGCTGCCCGAGGGCTGCTTCGCGCTCGCGGACGTCGACGAGGCCGCCGGCGAGCTGGTGAAGAAGATCCGCGCCTTCAGGCCGCAGGTCATCACCACGTACGACGAGAACGGCGGCTACCCGCACCCCGACCACATCATGACCCACAAGATCACGATGGTGGCCTTCGACGGTGCGGCCGACACCGAGAAGTTCCCCGAGGCCGAGTACGGCGCCCCGTACCAGCCGATGAAGCTGTACTACAACCAGGGCTTCAACAAGCCCCGCACCGTCGCGCTGCACGAGGCGCTCCTCGCGCGCGGCCTGGAGTCGCCGTACGGGGAGTGGCTGGAGCGGTGGAAGGAGTTCGAGCGCACGGAGCGGAACCTCACCACGCACGTGCCCTGCGCCGACTTCTTCGAGATCCGTGACAAGGCGCTCATCGCGCACGCCACGCAGATCGACCCCGACGGCGGCTGGTTCCGCGTCCCGATGGAGATCCAGAAGGAGGTCTGGCCCACCGAGGAGTACGAACTGGCGAAGTCGCTCGTCGACACTTCCCTCCCCGAGTCCGACCTCTTCGCGGGCATCCGGGAGAATGCGTAGCTATGAGCGCTACGCAGGCAGCAGTCACCCAGCTCCTTCCGCTGGCCGCCGACACCTTCGACAAGAACAAGGTGACGCCCGGGCTCCTGGGCTTCATCGTGTTCGCCGCCCTCGCCGTCGGCGTGTGGGTCCTGATGAAGTCCATGAGCCGGCACATGGGCCGGGTCAACTTCCAGGAGGCCCCGGAGCCCGCCGCCGCGGCGCCGGCCGCCGAGGGCGCCAAGGGCGCCAAGGCCCGCAAGGGCGCTTAGCGGCGCCTGGCCCGCCCGGCCCCGCCGTCCGGCCCGCCCGGCCGTCCGGGCGGACGGGCGGCGCGTGCCGTTTGCGTACGCCGCCCCGCCCGCGCGTTTCCGTACGCGCGGCGGTGGGGCGGCGGTTCCCGGGCATCGCCGCGCGCCTCCGGGGCCGCGGTCCGACGCGCGTGCGGCCGGGCAGCGGCGGTCAGTCCGCCGTCCGGGAGGGGAGCGGGACGCCCATGACCTCGCGGGCGGCCAGGTCCGGGACCATGCCGAGGCGCCACGCCTGCCAGCCCTCCGCCGGGTCGACGCCCCGCCCGAGGACCACCCCGTACGTCTCCAGGAACTCCGCCAGCCGCCCGTCCCGCAGCGGGTGCGGGGCCGCCGTCAGCCGGTCCAGTTCCGCCCGCGCCTCCTGCGGCGCCGCCGGCACCGCGTACGGCAGCAGCGTGCAGCGCAGGAAGCGGGCCCAGTCCTCGCCGCGCCGGTCCCCGTACGAGATGAACAGCCGGGTCGCCTCCTCGCACAGCACCAGCGCCTGCGCCACCCGCCCGTTGCCCGCGTCCACCACCGCCAGCTCCAGCGCGGTCCAGGCCTCCCCGTGCGCCAGCCCGATCCGCCGGAAATCGGCCCGGGCGTCCACCAGCAGCTGCCGGGCGAACCCGGAATTGCGCAGGTTCCCCGTCCGCGCCGCCCGCTGGTCGCGCGTCACCCGGCCCGACTGGTAGCGGGCGTGCGCCAGCCCGTACACGTCCCGCATCCGCGAGAACATCGTCCGGGCCCGCTCCAGCTCCCGCACCGCCCGGTCGAGCTCCCCGTCCTCCTCCAGCGCCAGCCCGAGGTAGTACAGCGTCCAGGCCTCGCCGCGCGCGTCCTCCGCCAGCCGGTGGCGGGCCAGCGCGTCCCGCAGCCGTTCCAGCGCCCCCGCCGGATCCCCGTCGACCACCCGGGCCCGGCCCAGCTGGGTCAGCGCCCACGCCTCGCCCCGGTCGTCGCGCGTGCGCCCGTACAGTTCCAGCGCCCGGCCCAGCTCCGCCTCCGCCCGCGGTACGTCGCCCAGCCGCAGGTGGACCTGGCCCAGCTGGAAGTGCGCCCACGCCTCCCCGTGCACGCTCTCGCTGTCGCGGTGCAGGGTCAGGGACTCCTCCAGCAGCGCCATCGCCTCCGCCAGGTGCGCCCGGTCGCGCTCGACCGCCGCCAGCGCGTGCAGCCCCCACGCCCGGTCCCCGGCCAGCTCCGGCGCCTCCTGGAGCGCCAGCGCCTCCCGGATGCGGGCCGCCGCCTCCGGCAGGTTGCCCTGGTGGTGCAGGGTGATGCCGAGCGAGACCAGCGCCATGCCCGCGCCCGCCTCCTGCCGGGCCTCGCGGAACTGGTCCACCAGTGAGGTGAGCGTCGTACGCGACTTGTCCAGCTCGCCCAGCTGGCGCGCCGCGATGCCGGTACGCCACTGCACCGACCGGTTCAGCCGGCCGCCGTCCACGGCCCGGGTCAGCTCGTTGATCTCGCCGAGCCGGTACAGGTCCCCGCGCAGCAGACAGAAGTCGCACAGCGCGCCCAGCAGGTCCAGTACCGCCTGCTGGTCCACGCCCTCCGAGTGCCGCAGCGCCGCCGTGATGAAGCTCGACTCCTCGTCCAGCCAGCGCAGCGCCGCGTCCAGCGAGGCGAAGCCGTGGCCGCCGAAGGCGTGGGCGCGCGTGGACATCTTCCCGTCGACCATCCGGATCACCGCGTCCGCGAGCTGCGCGTAGTCCCGGATCAGCCGCTCGTGCGCGGCCGCCGCCTCCGCCCGGTCCTCGTCCGCCGCCAGCCGGGCCGCCGCGTAGGCCCGTACCGCGTCGTGCATCCGGTACCGCTCCCCGCGTACGAGGTCCAGCAGGCCCGCCTCGGCCAGCTCGCGCAGCAGCCGCCCGGCCTCGGCCCGGTCCGTGCCCGCCAGCGCCGCCGCCGCGGCCGCCCCCAGCGAGGCCCGGCCCGCCAGGGTCAGGCGCCGCAGCAGCCTGCGGCGGTCCTCCGGCAGGCGGGCGTACGCCAGGTCCAGGGCGTGCTCCAGCGAACCGTCCCCGGCGTCCGAGGCGCGCGCCGACCCCAGCGGGGCCAGCGCGCGCAGCGCCAGCGGCAGCCCCGCGCCCAGCTCCAGCAGCCCGGCCGCGGCCGCCTCGCCCGGGGCCGGCCCGCCCGCGGCGCGCGCCCCGGCGGCCAGTACCTCGGCCGCCTCCGCCCCGGCCAGGCGCGCCACCGGCAGCTGGTGCACCCACGCCGACAGGCCGGACGGCAGCTCCAGCGGCTCCCGCGCCGTCACCAGCACCAGGCTCTCGGAGCGCTCCGGGACGAGCGCGCTGACCTGCTCCGCGTCCACCGCGTCGTCCAGGACCACCGTCACCGGGAGCCCCTGGAGGTGCTGGTGGTACAGCTCGCCGAGCCGGCGCACCTGCTGCTCCGCGGTGGCCCCCTCGCGGAAGAGGAGCTGCTCGCGCGGGGCGCCGAGGCGGTTCAGCAGGTGCAGCAGCGCCTCGCGGGTGGGCAGCGGGGGCTCGCCGGGGGCGGTGGACCCGCCGCGCAGGTCCACCAGGCAGGCCCCGCGGAACTGGTCCCGCAGCGCGTGCGCCGCCCGCAGGGCCAGGGCGGTGCGGCCCACCCCGGGCTCGCCGTGCAGGACCACCACCACCGGGCGGGTCTCGGTGCCGGCCCGGGCGGTCCGCAGCCACTGGGCGATGCGGGTCAGCTCGGCGCCGCGGCCGGTGAACAGGGCGCCGGGGTCCGGGAGCTGCCCGAAGGACTGCTCCAGCACGCGGCGCCGGCGGGCTTCGGCGCTGCGGTCGCCGCCGCGCCCCGACGGGACGGAGCGGGACCCCGGCGGCTTCGTGGCGCCGGTACGGGTGCCGTTGGCGCCGGGCGGAGCCGACCGTACCGGGCGCCGCTGCTCCAGGAAGGGACGTATCCCGCGTACCTCCAGCGCCGTCAGCCACTGGAGCCTCAGCTGTTCGGCCCCGCCGGGGCGGCCCGCGGCCCCGGCCCGGCGGTTCGCGGCGGGCAGGTGCACCGCCGCCACCTTGGCGGCGGTCGTGGCCGCCCCCGCGACGCCGACGACGATGCCCGCGCTGAGCGCCGTACCGGCGGCGACGCCGAAGGCCAGGTCGGCCCCGGCCGCCGCGACGGCCGCGACCGCCGTCACGAGCAGGGCGCTCGCGCTGCCGCCCTGCCGGAACGCCTCGCCGAGGGACTGCTGCCCGGCCGCGGCCGCGTCCAGGGCCGCCACGTACGCCGCGTACTCCTCGGCCGCCGCCGCGGCGAGCCCGTCCAACGCCTCCCGCCCGCTCGCCAGCAGCCCTTCCCGGTCGACGGCCGCCCCCGCTCCCGCCCGCCGCACCTCTTCCCCGACGGCCCGGGCCAGCAGCCGTTCGGCCTCTTCGCGATGGCTGTCCCGCATCGGCATCCTCCTCGGAGAGCTCCGTGCAACGTGGCCCAAGTGTGCGGCGCCCCCGCCCACCACGCGAGCAATCTGAGCTAGTTCAGAGGGAGTTGGCCTCAGACCTCTTTGTACTGGTCCACCTTCACGATGCGGTCAGTGGTCTCCGAACCGGGCGACACGACCTCGACGACCAGGAGTACGTGCTCGGGACGGGTAGGCGTGAGGTCGATGGTCTCCGCCCGGTAGACGATGACGTCCGGACGGCGGTTGGTGAGCGGAACGTCCTGCAGGCGGACGTCGAAGTCCGTGTCCGCGTTCCAGTCCGGGCCCGCGGCGGCGTCCAGGGCGTTGGCCAGGATGCGGGCCAGCCGGTTGTGCCGCTCCGAGGTGCTCGGGTCACGACGACCATGCCGTCCACGATCTCGATGCCGGCGCACTGTTCCTCGGACCAGGAGTCGTACTGCTCCGCGCTGATCTGCGCATGCATCCACGCGGGCGCCACCATCTCGGCGCTCATGGTGTACCTCCTTCGAGGAGCATCGCCAGGTCCGGCGCTGCCGCGCCCAGCCTATTGTTCCGGGGCGTGGGGCCGCCCGACTCGCAGGAACGCGACACAGTGCCTCACCCGTGCAATACGGCCAGGCGAGGTGGGCCCGTCAGGGGTTCGCCGGCCGCGGCAGGCGTTGTGAGAGGCTGGGGCGTATGAACCGGCTGGCTGGTGTGACCTCGCCTTATCTGCTTCAGCATGCTGACAATCCGGTCGACTGGTGGCCCTGGGAACCCGAGGCGTTCGAGGAAGCGCGACGGCGTAACGTGCCCGTGCTGCTGTCGGTCGGTTACTCGGCGTGTCACTGGTGCCATGTCATGGCGCATGAGTCCTTCGAGGACGAGGCGACCGCCGCCTATATGAACGAGCACTTCGTCAACGTCAAGGTCGACCGTGAAGAGCGGCCCGACGTCGACGCCGTTTATATGGAGGCCGTGCAGGCCGCCACCGGGCAGGGCGGGTGGCCCATGACCGTCTTTCTGACCGGGGACGCAGAGCCGTTCTACTTCGGGACCTACTTTCCGCCCGAGCCCCGGCACGGCATGCCCTCCTTCACGCAGGTCCTCGAAGGGGTGGCCGCCGCGTGGACCGGGCGGCGCGACGAGGTCGGCGAGGTGGCCCGGAAGATCACGCGGGATCTGGCCGGGCGGCAGCTGGACTACGGCAAGGCCGGCGTTCCGGGGCCCGAGGAGTTGTCCGGCGCGCTGCTCGGGCTGACCCGCGAGTACGACTCCGTACGCGGTGGCTTCGGCGGCGCGCCGAAGTTCCCGCCGTCCATGGTGCTGGAGTTCCTGCTGCGCCACCACGCCCGCACCGGGTCCGAGGGCGCCCTCCAGATGGCGGCCGACACCTGCGAGGCCATGGCGCGCGGCGGGATCTACGACCAGCTCGGCGGCGGGTTCGCCCGGTACTCCGTCGACCGGGAGTGGGTCGTCCCCCACTTCGAGAAGATGCTGTACGACAACGCCCTGCTCTGCCGGGTCTACGCCCACCTCTGGCGGGCCACCGGGTCGGCCCTCGCGCGGCGGGTCGCGCTGGAGACCGCCGACTTCATGGTGCGGGAACTGCGCACCGAGCAGGGTGGTTTCGCCTCCGCGCTCGACGCCGACAGCGAGGACCCGGCGAGCGGGAAGCACGTCGAGGGGGCCTATTACGCCTGGACGCCCGCGCAGTTCGCCGAGGTGCTCGGGGAGGCCGACGCGGCGGTGGCGCAGGCGTACTTCGGGGTGACCGAGGAGGGCACCTTCGAGCACGGCACCTCCGTACTGCAACTCCCGCAGGACGGGCCCGCCCTCGACGCCGAGCGGCTCGCCGGGATCAAGGAGCGGCTGCT
The DNA here is from genome assembly GCF_055584685.1 of Streptomyces sp. NPDC102258. Lineage (NCBI taxonomy): Bacteria > Bacillati > Actinomycetota > Actinomycetes > Kitasatosporales > Streptomycetaceae > Streptomyces > Streptomyces sp. NPDC102258. Next base: position 90,895 of record NZ_JBVJLO010000014.1, on the reverse strand, counting down.
CGCCGCCCGTGCGCGTCGCCCCGCGCCGGGCCGGGACGACAAGGTCGTCGCCGCCTGGAACGGGCTGGCCGTCGCGGCGCTCGCCGAGTGCGGGGCGTACTTCGACCGCCCGGACCTGATCGAGCGGGCCACCGAGGCCGCCGATCTCCTGGTACGGGTCCACATGGACGCCGCCGCCCGTCTGGCCCGGACCAGCCGGGACGGCAAGGCCGGGAGCAACGCCGGGGTGCTGGAGGACTACGGCGACGTCGCCGAGGGGTTCCTGGCGCTGGCCTCGGTCACCGGTGAGGGGGTGTGGCTGGAGTTCGCGGGGTTCCTGGTGGACCTGGTGCTGGCCCGCTTCGCCGCCGAGGACGGCTCGCTCTACGACACCGCGCACGACGCCGAACAGCTGATCAGGCGGCCGCAGGACCCCACCGACACGGCGACGCCCTCCGGCTGGACGGCCGCCGCGGGCGCGCTCCTCTCGTACGCCGCCCACACCGGCTCGGAGCCCCACCGCACGGCGGCGGAGCGGGCGCTCGGGGTGGTGCGGGCCCTCGGGCCGCGCGCCCCGCGCTTCATCGGGCACGGGCTGGCGGTGGCGGAGGCCCTCGTGGACGGGCCGCGCGAGGTGGCCGTCGTCGGGGACGCGGGGGATCCGGCGCTGGCCGCGCTGCACCGGACCGCGCTGCTGGGGACGGCTCCCGGGGCGGTGGTGGCGGCCGGGCCGGCGCGCGGCGCGGACGGCGGCGCAGCGGAGTTCCCCCTGCTGGCCGGGCGTGACCTGGTGGACGGCTCGGCGACGGCGTACGTGTGCCGGCACTTCGTCTGCGCCCGCCCCACGACCGACCCGGCCGAACTGGAACGGGAGTTGGGGCCGGCCCCGGCCTGAGGCGTCCGGCGGCCCCGCGCACACATCGCGTCCTCGCCGGCGACGCGCAGTGGCTCGGCGCTGTTCATCGCGGTGTTGCACCCGGGGCGGGCCCGGTCCGGTTCTCCAAGGGGACCTCGGCCGCGCCCGCCGTCCTCGCCCCGGCGGGCGGCGGGTGGCGACGGCCGTACGAGGATCCGCCGCCCCGACCGCGAGAGTGGGAGCAGACCACCATGAGCGAGGACCTGTGGCCCCCGCGCGCCCTGGACGACCACCCGGAAGCCGCCGACGCCCCGGCTCCCACCCCGGGCAGCGTCACCCTGATCGTGCCGGCCCCCGACGGGCCCGCGGGCTTACGGGAATTGCTGTCCGGGCTCCGCGCCTGCCTGCCCGTCGGCCCGCCCTGTGAGGTGCTGGTCGTCGGCGGTGCCCCGGGCGTGACCGAGGAGGCGGGGCGGGAGTGTCCCTTTCCGGTGCGCGTCCTGCGCGGGGAGCCCGCCGGGGCCCTCGCCGGGTGGGCCGGGCACGCCCGGTCCGAGTGGATCGTCGTCATGGGCGCCGACCCGCGGCACCCGCCCCAGCTGGTCCCCGAACTGCTCCGGGAGGGCCTGCGCACCGGGGCCGACCTGGTCGTCGCCTCCCGCTACACCGCCGGCGGCAGCCGGGCCGGGCTCGCCGGGAGCCGCCGCGCCGTGCTCGCGCGCGGGGCGGCCTGGCTGGCCAAATGCCTCTTCCCGAGGGCCCTGCGCGGCATCACCGATCCGCTGAGCGACCTGTTCGCGGTACGCCGGACGGCGCTCGGCGTCGGTGTAGGCGTCGGCACCACGGGCACCACCGCCACCACGGCCCCCGCCACCCCCGCCCCGTGTCCTCCTGGCCGCCGCATCCTGCTGGAGCTGGCCGTCCGCCGCCGCCCGGCGAAGACCGCCGAGGTGCCCCTCGTCGTCCCGGACCGCCCCTCGGCGGAGCCCCAAGCCGGACCGGGCCCGCGCCCGACGGCGCCCGACGGCCCGCGCCCGACGGCCCGCAAGGGCCTGCGCACCACGGCCCGCGAAGGGCTCGGCCTGCTCGCGCACCTCGCCGTCCTGCGCTCCGCGAGCCCGCTCGCCCGGATGATCGGCTTCGGGCTGATCGGGCTCTCCGGCTTCGCCCCGAACCTGCTGGCCCTCTGGCTGCTCACGCACGCCGGGGTGCAGTACCTGGCCGCCGAGGTCCTCGCCAACCAGGCCGGGGTGCTGTGGAACTTCCTCCTCATCGAGGCCCTGCTCTTCCGCGACCGGCGCCGCCACCGCCACTGGGCGGACCGCGTCGGGCGTTTCGCGCTGCTCGCCAACGCCGATCTGCTGCTGCGGATCCCGCTCATCGCGCTGTTCGTCGCCCGGCTCGGCCTCGGCGTGCTGCCCGCGACGGCACTGGCGCTCGTGACCACCTTCGTGCTGCGCTTCGCCGCCACCGAAGCCCTCGTCTACCTGCCGCGCGGGCGCCACTGAGACCCGTACCGCGGTCCCGTACGCCGGCTCAGTGCTGGTACGCCGCCAGCGAGATGCCGACGTAATGCGCCACGAAGGCCGCCAGCGTCAGCGAGTGGAACACCTCGTGGAACCCGAAGAAGCGGGGCGAGGGGTTGGGCCGCTTGATGCCGTAGATGACGCCGCCCACGCTGTAGAGCAGCCCGCCGACGATCACCAGCACCAGGACGGCGATGCCGCCGGTGCGCAGGAAGTCGGGCAGGAAGAAGACGGCGGCCCACCCCATCGCGATGTAGCACGGGGTGTAGAGCCAGCGCGGGGCGCCTACCCAGAAGACGCGGAAGGCGATGCCGGCCGCGGCCGCGATCCACACCGCCCACAGCAGGGTCCGCCCGGTGGAGTCCGGCAGCAGCAGGACGGTGAGCGGCGTGTACGTACCCGCGATGATCAGGAAGATGTTGGCGTGGTCGAGCCGCCGCAGGATCGCCTCGCCGCGCGGTCCCCACGTACCGCGGTGGTAGACGGCGCTGATCCCGAAGAGCAGGCAGGCGGTGAGGACGTAGACCCCGCAGGCCACGCGGGCCCGGGTGGAGTTGGTGAAGGTCATCAGCACCAGGCCCGCGACGACCACGGCGGGGAACATCCCGGTGTGCAGCCAGCCGCGCATCAGCGGCTTGGCCTCGGTCTCCGCCGCCGGCAGCTCCGGCGGGGCCGCGACGGCGGCAGCGTCAGAAGTCATGGTCCACATGCTACCTACGGGTCCGTAGGTTTCCGTTAGTCCTCTTTACGGAAGATTGACGGACGTGGCGATGCTCACGTGAGAGGCCCTCTGGACATATGCGCACATCCACCGGATGATCAGATGAGTGCGGTCGGCACCGGATGAGCGGAGCGCGAAGCGTCCGGGTCGCAGCCCCCACGGGGCAACACCAAACAAACCCCTCAACAAGGAGCAATCGTGGCGCGCGACAACGCGGCTCCCACTACCCCGACGACTCACCAGGAGCTGATCTCCTGGGTGGACGAGATCGCTGCCCTGACCGAGCCCGACCGCGTCGTCTGGTGCGACGGTTCCGAGGCCGAGTACGAGCGCCTGTGCGAGGAGCTCGTCGCCAAGGGCACGTTCAAGAAGCTCGACGAGACGAAGCGCCCGAACTCGTACTACGCCGCCTCCGACCCCTCCGACGTCGCGCGCGTCGAGGACCGGACCTTCATCTGCTCCGAGAAGGAGGAGGACGCGGGCCCGACCAACCACTGGAAGGCCCCTTCCGAGATGAAGGAGCTCTTCGCCGGCAAGGACGGGCAGGAAGGTATCTTCCGGGGCTCCATGAAGGGCCGGACGATGTACGTCGTCCCCTTCTGCATGGGCCCCCTCGGCTCCGAGCTCTCCGCGATCGGCGTCGAGATCACCGACTCCGCCTACGTCGCGGTCGCCATGCGCACCATGACCCGCATGGGCAAGGCCGTCCTCGACGAACTGGGCACCGACGGCTTCTTCGTCAAGGCCGTCCACACCCTCGGTGCCCCGCTCGCCGAGGGCGAGGCGGACGTGCCGTGGCCCTGCAACACCACCAAGTACATCTCGCACTTCCCCGAGACCCGCGAGATCTGGTCCTACGGTTCCGGCTACGGCGGCAACGCCCTGCTCGGCAAGAAGTGCTACGCCCTGCGCATCGCGTCCGTGATGGCCCGCGACGAGGGCTGGCTCGCCGAGCACATGCTGATCCTCAAGCTCACCCCGCCGCAGGGCGAGGGCGAGGCGAAGTACATCGCCGCCGCGTTCCCGAGCGCCTGCGGCAAGACCAACCTCGCCATGCTGGAGCCCACCGTCCCCGGCTGGACCGTGGAGACCGTCGGTGACGACATCGCCTGGATGCGCTTCGGCGAGGACGGCCGCCTCTACGCGATCAACCCCGAGGCCGGCTTCTTCGGCGTCGCCCCCGGCACCGGCGCGCACACCAACGCCAACGCCATGAAGACCATGTACGCCAACACCGTCTTCACCAACGTCGCGCTCACCCCCGACGGCTCCGACGTCTGGTGGGAGGGCATGACCGAAGAGGCGCCCGCCCACCTCGTCGACTGGAAGGGCAACGCCTGGACCCCGGAGTCCGAGACCCCGGCGGCCCACCCCAACGCCCGCTTCGCCGTCCCCGCCGCCCAGTGCCCGACGATCGCCCCCGAGTGGGAGGACCCCAAGGGCGTCCCGATCTCCGCGATCCTCTTCGGCGGCCGCCGCGCCTCCGCCGTGCCGCTGGTCACCGAGTCCTTCGACTGGAACCACGGCGTCTTCATCGGCTCGAACATCGCCTCCGAGAAGACCGCCGCCGCCGAGGGCAAGGTCGGCGAGCTGCGCCGCGACCCCTTCGCGATGCTGCCCTTCTGCGGCTACAACATGGGCGATTACATGGGCCACTGGATCGACGTGGCCAAGGGCAAGGACCAGTCGAAGCTCCCGAAGATCTACTACGTGAACTGGTTCCGCAAGAACGACGCGGGCAAGTTCGTGTGGCCCGGCTTCGGCGAGAACAGCCGCGTCCTGAAGTGGATCGTCGGCCGCCTCGACGGCACCGCCGACGGCGCCCTGACCCCCATCGGCGTCCTGCCGACCAAGGACTCCCTCGACCTCGACGGCCTCGACCTCCCGGCCGAGGACCTCGACTTCCTCCTCACCGTCGACAAGGAGGTCTGGCGCGAGGAGGCCGCCCTGGTCCCCGAGCACCTGAACACCTACGGCGACCACACCCCGAAGGAGCTGTGGGACCAGTACCACGCGCTCGTCGAGCGCCTGGGCTGACCCCGGCCCCACCCCCCAGAACCAGCGGCCGGCTGTCCCCGACCGCAGGGCTGACGCGGGAGTCCCCGACCTAGGGCTCTCTGCGACCTTCCAGATAGGTCGTGTGCGTCTGCTGACGGCGGGCCTCCGTTTCCCGGAGGTCCGCCGTCACGCGTTCCGCCTCCTCCAGCAGCAGCGCCAGCTGCCGCTCCAGGTGCCGCTCCGGTGATTCGCCGCCCGGCGTCAGCCGCGTCCACCACCGCGTCCGGTTGTACGTGTCCACGCACTCCGGCACGTCCAGCCGGATCGCCCGCGACAACGTGTGCACCGCCTCCGGGTCGGTGGCCAGCACGTCCGCCACCCACCCCGGATCCAGCAGCGCCGCGTACCGCTCCAGCAGCTCCGCGAGCCGGGCCCCGGCCGCCGCCGGGAGCTCCACCTCCGCCACGTACTCGCGCAGCCGCCCCAGGTCCTCCCGTACGACGCCCAGCTGTTCGGCCGGATCCGGGAAGTACGGGGTCTCCGCCCGCTGTGGCGGGGCGATCAGCGCCCCCGCCCCGTACAGACCACCGACCACCAGGGGCCAGTACGTCCCCGCCACCCCGGCCAGGGTCAGCCCCAGCCCGGCCAGCCCGCACGCGCTGCCCGCCAGGTTCTTGGACGACTCCAGCCAGGCCAGGACCCTATTGGTAGCCACGGATCTCCTCGAAGGCCCCGTCCAGCGAGCCGTTGCCGTCGGTGGCGTCGAAGAGGCGGCCGCCCGTCAGGTCCGTGATGTGCGTGAGCTCCTTGCGGTCCGAATCCCCGAACAGCACCGCGAAGACGGGCGTGTGCTTCTGCCCCTCGGGCAGCCCCGCGTAGAAGGAGTCGAAATCCTGCACCTTGTCCCCGCTCTGCCCGTCCGTCATGAGCACGATCGAGGTGAACGCGTCGGCGTTCCCCTGCCCCAGGTGCTGGTACGCGGCCTTCAGGCTGCCGTACACGGCCGTACCCCCCTCCGGGCGCAGGGAGTTCACGTCCCCGCGGATCGCGTCCAGGGCGGCCCCCGGATCACCCGGTTCGACGACGTGCGTCAGCACCTTCTTCACCTTGTCACCGAAGGGCAGCAGAGTCACCTCCTCGCGGTCCCTGAACCGCTCCCCGGGGCCCGAACCGCCGCTCCCCGTCAGCTCGGTGAGCGCCGCGCGCAGCCGCCCGATCCGGTTCTGCTCCGCCATCGACCCCGAGGTGTCCAGTACGTACACCGTCCGCGACGGCCGGCGCAGCTCGTTCTCGTACGAGGACAGCAGCCCGTCCGCCACCGACCGGGTCCCCGGGAACGGCAGCTCGCGCCGCTTCTCCCCGTCCAGCCCCGGCGCCGCGGCCACCCCGGCCGCCACCGGGCGCCGCAGCGTCTTCTCCGTGATCGCCTTCTGCGCCGCGTCCCCCCGCAGGTACTCCGTCAGCAGCCGGCCCGACTCCCGCGCCCCGGCCGGGGCCGAGGTGAGCAACGTCAGCGGATAGTGCGCCGTGACCACCCCGTCCCTCGGCCGGATCACCGTCAGCGGGTCCTTCGCCCGGCCGTTCATCGACAGCAGCACCGACTCGTAGTTCACCAGCGCGTCCACGTCGTCGCGCTTCGCGTACGCGGTCCCCAGCCAGCCGGAGGAACCCGACGTCAGCTTCTGCCCCTTGAAGAACTCCCGCAGCCGCGGGCGCGCCTTGTCCACGTCGGCGTCGGTCAGCGCGGACTGCGCCCCCGACAGCCCCGAGGCCACCGACACCAGCGCGGAGAAACCGGAGTTGGAGCGCACCGGGTCCGTCATACCGTACGTCAGCTTCCCGGCGGCGACGGCCTCCTCGACCGCCGACCAGGTCACCTCCTGCGGCTTCCAGCCCAGCCGCGCGAGCGCCTGCGGCTTCACCCCGATCGCGACCGGCGAGGACATCACCGGGGTCTCGTTGGTGAGCTTCGTCGCCGCCTCCGGGCGCAGCCGCAGATAGTCGTTGGACGACAGCCAGATCGCGTCGTACTTCCCGTCCGCCTTTCCCGAGGCCACCTGCTCCGCCGCGTCCAGCGTCCCCGACCAGGTGAAGTCCACCGATACGCCGGTGGCCGCCTTCGCCGCCTTCAGGACCGGCTCCATGTCGGCGAGCTCGCTGGACGCCAGCACCCGCAGCCGGCCCTCCTGGTACTCCTGCGGCTTCGGGGCGCCGGAGGGGCCGGAGCCGCCCGAGGCCGTCGAGGGCTCCTCGGAGGTGCAGGCCGCCGCGCCCAGCAGCGTCGCCGCCAGGGCCAGGGCCGCCGCGAACCGTCTGGAGGGCCGCGCCGTGCCACGCGTCGTACGTCCGCTCATCGTTCCCCGCCTTCCAGGGCGTTCGCGTTCCGCGTCCGGGCCAGGTGGACGGAAGCCGCCTGGAGCTCACCGGTCAGGGACTCCACGGTCGCCGCCATGTGCTGCGTCGCCTGCGCCTTGAACGCGTCGATCGCGTCGAGGGTCTGGTAGATCTGCGCGAAGGCCGACCGCAGCGTCTCCGCCCCCACCGCCGGATCCGCGGCGATCCGCTGGATCTCCCCGCTCTGCGTGGACAGCATCTCCGCGTTCCCCCGGATCAGTTCCTCGGTCGTCCCCTTCAGCGCGTCGACCTGTGCGCTCACCCGACGCTGGTGGTCCAGTGCCGAGGCCAGCATCACCGCGATCCGCAGCGCCGAGACCGTGGTCGTCGCCGCCCGGTCCACGCCCTTGATCAGCTCGTCGTTGTTGCGCCGCACCACGTCCATCGCCAGATAGCCCTGCGCGCACACCGCCAGCTGGGTCAGCAGGTCCTGGTGCTTCTGCCGCACCGGGAACAGCACGTCCGCGCGCATCGCGTCCGCCTGCGCCGGATCGGTGCGCTCCGCCTCGGCGATCCGCAGCTCCACCGCCGCGTCCAGGGCCTCGGTGAGGACCGCGTACTCCTGGAGCCTGCCCATCGTCTCCCACAGCCGGGTCCGCTCGGTGTGCAGCGCCGCGTTGTCACGGCGCAGCTCGTCCTGGCCGCCGCGCAGCGCGCCGACGATCCGGTGGAGGGTCGCCTGCGAGGAGGCGTACGCGGCTACGTGGTCGCGCAGCCGGTTCCCGCCGGGCAGCTTCGCGAACAGCCGGCCCAGCCCCTTGGCGGGCGCGTCCCGCGGGTCCAGGTCCTCGACGGTGCGCCGCAGCTCGACGAGCGAGCCCGCGACCCGGGCCTGCGCGTCACCGGCGCCGCCGCCCGAGCCCAGCGCGCGGACGGCCCGCTCCAGCATCCGGTTGGACTGCTGGGCGGCGTCGCGCACGTCGGCCGCACCGAGTCCGGCGATCTCGCCGATCCGGGTGGCGAACTCGGGCGAGCGGGCGTCGAGTCCGTCGAGCCGCTCCACGTACTCCCCGGCCCGGCGGGCCATCTCCTCGCGGGCTCCGTCCGCCAGCGGGACGAGCCCGGAGGCCTGCTCCCGGCGGACGGGCGCGACGGGCCCGGGGGCGGTGAGGACGAGCGGGGCGTCCCCGGGCGGTGCCAATGCCGGTGCCGGTTCCGGTTCCGGCGTCGGTATCGCCGTCATGGCGTGCCCCCCTGTCCCTTGGCGCGGGCGGCCATCGCCATCAGGACCTTCACGGTCGGTGCGCCGACCTGCCGGATGCCGCTCAGCCCCGGATTGAGGTACCCGGCGTACGGGGCCGTCGCGGCGGTGAACTCGGCGACGCCCTCCTGCGGGCGGAAGCCGTGCCGTACGGCCAGCTCGCGCAGCTTCGGATCGGTGGCGAGCAGGGTGCCGAGCTCCCGTGCCTTGTCGCTCAGCGGCACGAAGGTGTGCGGGGAGTTGACGGTGGTGTCCGGGTAGAGCACCACCATGTCGTCCACCCCGCCGGCGGCCTGCTTCTGGATCAGGAGGGAGGCCACCTGGGACTCGTAGGCGAGGATGAGCGGCTCGCCGCTGCCGCTGATGAACGCGCGGAACGGGTCGTCGGTGCTGGGCTCCAGGGCGCCCTGCACCGAGATCAGCTTGCGCAGCAGGGGCGCGGTGCGGTCGATTCCGGCATCGTCGGAGACGACCGTGCCGTTGTTGGCGACGTTGGAGGTCGCGGCGATGAACAGGGCACCGGAGTTGGAGGTGGCGGGGTCGGTGGTCTTGATGAACACCGTGCCGGTCAGCTCCGGGTACTCCGCCGAGCCGGGCAGCTGCTGCCAGGTCCGGTCCTCGCCGGCGGCCTTCAGGTAGGGGCCCATGAGGAGGGTGCCGGAGTTCTTGCCGGTCGTCTTCACGAGGCCGTTGTCGGCGAGCACCTTTGCCGCGTTGGCCCGGGCGATGACGACGAGGGGGGAGAAGAAGGGCTTGGTGGTCTGCGCGCCCTTCACACCGGCGGCGGCTTCGATCTCCTGCGCCGGTTCACTGCTGCCGGGGAAGGCGAAGTCGTAATCCTTCAGGGCCAGTTGGTCCATGGCCCAGGATCCCGAGGTTTCGGTCTTCACGGTGAAGCCCTTGCCGGCAAGGGCCTTGTTGACGTCGGGGTCGCGGAAGAACTCGGACTTCTCCGACCCGATGACGCCGCGCACGCTCGTCGTTGGCGTGCCTCCGGACCCTGATCCCCCGAGGATGATGACGGCGATCACGCCGCCGATCAGGAGGACCGCCAGAGCGATTCCCAGGTTGCGTCTCACGTGGGGCAGCGTGCTCGCGGAAACCCACATTCCGCGGTGAGTCGGGTGAACGCGGGGTGTCCAGGCGGTCCCACTTCGAAATGCTGTGTGGGCCCGTGGGTGCTGGTGGGCCGGGCGGGGGCCCGGGAGGATCGTGCCATGGGCGTGAGCGCGTTGAAGTGGCAGGGCTGGCTGGTCGGCCTGATGGGACTGGCGGGCCTGCTGGTGTTCGCCCCGCTGGGCCTCTACGTATGGGCCAGCGGCGGAGGCGGGGCGGCGGCGCCCGCGCCGCGGCCGGACGTCCGTGTGACGTCCTGCCGCGTCGATCCGGTGAGCCGGCGGGTGGCCGCGACGGTGCAGGCCACGGTGGCGGCGGGGGCGGCCGGGGAAGCGGCGGCCGGGGAGCGCGGCGGGGTGGCGTACGTGGTCACCGTCGAGTTCCGCGACCAGCGGTCCCTGGGTCCGGACACCCGCACGTCCCAGGCCCTGATCCGCATCCCGGGCCTCTCCGCGGCCGCCCCGTCCTACGCGGAGGCCATCGGTCCGGTCTGGCCGGCGGGGGCCACGCCGTGGTGCGGGGTGGCGGGGGTGGAGGCTGAGGCGGCCCGGGCCGACCCGGCGTCGTGACACCGCACGGCGGACCGGCACTGCCCTGTACTGCCTGCAACACTGCCCCGCAATGTCATGGCACCCGGTCCGGAGCCTCCGCGGCCCCGGACCGGGGCCGTCAGTGGGCGCCGGCCAGGTCGACGGAGTCGAGGGCGGCGGCGTGCGCGTCCATGCGCTCGGCGGCGAGGATCGCCGCGGTGGTGTCGGCGCGGGACGCGGCGACGAGCAGGGCGCGGGCGGCGAGGTCGTGGGCCCGCCGGTGCAGGGCGGTCCGGTCCTCGGTGGAGTGCCCCGCCGCGCGGGCCGGGCGGGCTCCGCGCAGCCGCGCCACCTGGGCGGCGATCTGCTCGGCGGCCTCGTCCAGACCGAGCTCGTCGGTCAGGGCGAGCAGCGCCGAGAGGTGCCCGGCGAGCTGGATGTCCAGCGCCTCCGCGCGGCTGCGGTGCGGGTAGTCGTTGTCGCCGGGACGGACGCCCTCGCGGTGGACGACCGGCTTGGAGCGGATCGGCTCGTACATGAGGAGGCCTCCTGCGTGGTTAGGAGACCCATCCTACATTGGAACCCGTCTAAAGTTGAGTTGAATCCTGATTGAGTGTGGCTGGAGCGGCTCCCCGCCCCGCCCACCCGCCCCGCTACGGCTGCGCGTACCCCTCCAGGAAGTTCCCGATCCGCGTCACCGCGTCCGCGAGGTCCTTCGCGTTGGGCAGGGTCACGATCCGGAAGTGGTCCGGATCGGGCCAGTTGAAGCCCGTACCGTGCACCACCATGATCTTCTCGGCCCGCAGCAGGTCGAGGACCATCTGGCGGTCGTCCTTGATCTTGTAGACGGACGGGTCGAGCCGCGGGAAGGCGTACAGCGCGCCCTTCGGCTTCACGCACGTCACGCCGGGGATCCGGGTGAGCAGGTCGTAAGCGACGTTGCGCTGCTCCAGGATCCGTCCGCCCGGCAGGACCAGGTCCTGGATCGACTGCCGGCCGCCGAGGGCGGTGGCGACGGCGTGCTGCGAGGGCATGTTCGCGCACAGACGCATGTTCGCGAGGATCGTCAGGCCCTCGATGTACGACGAGGCGTGCTTCTTCGGGCCGCAGACCGCCATCCAGCCGGCCCGGAAGCCGGCGACGCGGTAGTTCTTCGACAGGCCGTTGAAGGTGAGCGTCAGCAGGTCGGGCGCGATGGCGGCGGTGTTGGTGTGCGTGGTGCCGTCGTAGAGGATCCGGTCGTAGATCTCGTCCGAGCAGATGATCAGGTTGTGGCGGCGGGCGATGTCCGTCAGCCCGCGCAGCATCTCGTCGTCGTAGACGGCGCCCGTCGGGTTGTTCGGGTTGATGATCACCAGCGCCCGGGTGCGGTCCGTGATCTTGCGCTCGACGTCGGCGAGGTCCGGCATCCAGTCCGACTGCTCGTCGCAGCGGTAGTGCACCGCCGTGCCGCCGGCCAGGCTCACCGAGGCGGTCCACAGCGGGTAGTCCGGGGCGGGGACCAGCACCTCGTCGCCGTCGTCCAGCAGCGCCTGCATCGACATCTGGATCAGCTCGGAGACGCCGTTGCCGAGGTAGATGTCCTCGACGTCCAGCTCGATGCCCTTGGTCTGGTAGTGCTGCATGACCGCGCGGCGCGCCGAGAGCAGGCCCTTCGCGTCCCCGTAACCGTGGGCGTGGCCCAGGTTGCGCAGCATGTCCTCAAGGATCTCCGGCGGGCACTCGAAGCCGAAGGCCGCGGGGTTGCCGGTGTTGAGCTTGAGGATGCGATGACCTGCCGCTTCGAGCCGCATCGCCTCTTCGAGGACGGGTCCGCGGATCTCGTAGCAGACATTGGCGAGTTTCGTTGACTGGATCACCTGCATGACGGGAGCTTACGGGTCCCCGCCCGCCGCCCGCTTCGCCAATTCAGCCGAACGTGGGGGTGCGAAATGCCCCGTTACGCGTGAAGGGTGGGTGGGGACCGGATCCACCCTTGGAAACGGCGGCCCGCCGGGGGCGAGGCCTGCGGAATCAGGGAAGGCGGGGGCGGGAGGTCGGAGTGTTGCGCTCGTCACCTCGGGGGTGGGGCGGGGCGGGGCGTCGGGGGTGGCGGGGCGCCGGGCGGGTCAGTGGCGGACCGCGTACGTGGCCTGCGCGAAGCCCGCGCCCAGGGGCTTGGCGGACCGGAGCGTGAGGTGGACGTCCCGGCCGCCGAGTTCGCCGAACAGCGGGATGCCGGAGCCGAGCAGGACGGGCGCGGTGGTGATCGTGAGCTCGTCCAGCAGGCCCTCCCGGAGGAAGGTCTGCACGACCCGGCCGCCGTCCGCGTAGACGTTCCGGGCGCCTTCGGCGTCCAGCCAGGCCAGCAGCGCGTCGAGGGAGCGCAGGACGGTGACGCGTGCGTCGTCGGTGGTGAGGGTGGTGCTCAGGACGGCCACGCGCTTGGCCTCGTAGGGCCAGAAGCCGAAGGTGAGCACCTTCTCGTAGGTGTTGCGGCCCATGACCAGCGTGTCGATCCCGGCCATGAACGCCTCGTAGCCGGTGTCGCCGACCTCCTCGGCGTCGTACGAGGTGAGCCACTCGATGTCCCCGTCGGGGCGCGCGATGAACCCGTCCAGGCTGACCCCGATGGTGACGGCGGTGCGGAAGAGGCGGGCGGGTCGGGTGGGAGTGGTGGTCATGCCGGGTCCTCATCTCGTGGGGTGGGGCGGGGCAGGGGGAGGTGGGGGCGCAAGGCGGTCTCCAGCGCGGCCAGGCGCCGCCCGGGAAGCGTGCCGACCCGGTCGACGGCCCACAGCAGCCCGGCCCCGGCGACGGCTTCCTGGACGAAGCCGGCCAACGCCGCGCAGTCGGTGCCGGGGCGCAGGCCGCCGGCGGCGACGGCTTCGTCCAGCAGGGCCCGTACGGCGGCCTCCTGCCGCCGGTGCACGGTCAGGGCGAGCTGGTGGAGCTCGGGGTCGGCGAGATCGGCGCAGAGGAAGGCCAGGTGGTGCGCGAAGGCCCTCGCGTCCGTCATCGCCGCCACGGCGTCGACGGTCACGGCGCGAAGCGCGGCCAGCGGATCGGGGTGCCCGGCCCGCGCCTCGGCGTGCAGGGCCTCCACCTCGCGCACGCTCTGCTCGGCGAGGGCCACCAGCAGCCCCCGCTTGGACCCGAACCGCTGCGACAGCGTCCCGGGCACGAGCCCGACCTCCCCCGCGACGGCCCCCAGGGTGAACCCCCCGGGCCCGACCCGCCCCATGACGGCCACGGCGGCTCGCAGGATGGCGGCGTCATCAAGGGTGCGGGGACGGCCGGGCATGGGGGCTCCTGGGGGAGTTAATGAATGGCTGGTCATTTATTAAAGCGGAGAGGGGGCGGGCGGGGCAAGGGGGGCGGGTGGGTATGGGGAGGGGGTCGGGGGTGGGCGGTGCACCCCTGGTGCGCTCAGGGAGGGGCTGGGGCTGCCCGCCAGTCCATCGTCCTTCCGTGGCGGGCCGGTCCCTCAAGGGCGCTCCCTTCGGTCGCGTCGCTTCGCGATGGCCTTCGGCCACCCTTGACCGACCGACCCGCCACGGAATGCCAAAGACTGTCGGGAAGCCGCGAGGAACGGCCGGGAGGAACCCGTGACCCACGGCCCCGTCAGAGACGAGACGACGAGCCGGGCGCCGCCCGACCACACCAGGCAACGCTGAGACGAACCGACCGGCCCACACCACACAGCAGACCGCATGGCACCCCTCGTCCTTCAGTGTCTGCGAGCCGTCTCGGGCTGGACATAAGCCGCCCACGCTCCGGTGGGCGGCTGACCTCACCTGGCGACGACGAGGCAGTGATTGGGGGATGTGCGAGGAGTCAGTGGGAGTGGGAAGTCGGGGTGGCGGCCTCCAGCTCTTCGATCGTGCCGGACATGATGGTGCGTACGTGTGCGGTGATGTGTTCGATGGGCCAGTCCCACCAGCCGAGGCGCAGGAGGCGGGCGATGTCGGGGGCGTCGTAGCGGGTGCGGATGAGTCGTGCCGGATTGCCGCCGACGATGCCGTAGTCGGGGACGTCGTCGACGACGACGGCTCCGGACCCGATGATCGCGCCGTGTCCGATGCGGACCCCGGGCATCACCGTCGTGTCGTACCCGAACCAGACGTCATGGCCGACGACGGTGTCGCCGCGTCCGGGCAGTCCGGTGATGAGGTCGAAGTGCTCAGCCCACGATCCGCCCATGATGGGGAAGGGGAAGGTGGACGGGCCGTCCATTCGGTGATTGGCGCCGTTCATGATGAACCGCACCCCGGTGCCGAGTGCGCAGAACTTTCCGATGACCAGCTTCTCCGGCCCGTAGTGGTACAGGACGTTGCGGGTCTCGAAGGCGGTCGGATCGTCCGGATCGTCGTAGTACGAATACTCGCCGACCTCGATCAGCCCGGACGTCACGAGCGGTTTGAGCAACACCACGCGCGGCTGGTCGGGAAAGGGGTGCAACACCGTTGGATCCGCAGGCAGCTGAGTCATGGTGAGCCACGCTAGTCGCCCTCGTCGTCGGCCTCGTCGTCGCCAGGTGAGGTCAGCCGTCCACCGGAGCGTGGGCGGCTTATGTCCAGCCCGAGACGGCTCGCAGACACTGAAGGACCAGGAGTGCGTCGCGACCTGCTGTGTGCTGTGTGGTGTGGGCCGGTCGGATCGTCTCAGCCTTGCGTCGGGTGGTGGGCGGCGCCCGGCCCGTCGTCTCTTCTCTGACGGGGCTGGTGCCTGGAGGTTCCTCCCGGCCGTTCCTCGGGGCTTCCCGACAGTCTTTGGCATTCCGTGGCGGGTCGGTCGGTCAAGGGTGGCCGAAGGCCATCGCGAAGCGACGCGACCGAAGGGAGCGCCCTTGAGGGACTGGCCCGCCACGGAAGGACGATGGACTGGCGGGCAGCCCCAGCCCCTCCCTGAGGGCGTCGGGGGTGCACCGCCCACCCCCGACCCCCCCACCCCCCTCAGCCCCGCCGTGGTGTCCAGGCTTGGTGGCGGAGGCGTTCCAGGCCGTCCAGGAGGAGGTCCAGGGCGAACTCGAATTCCGACTGGTCGTCGCAGCCGCCGCCGACCGTGGAGCCCCCGTCGTGCGCGGCCGTCGTGGCCAGCTCCGCTATGTGCGGGTAGCGCTCGGCGAGTGCCGGGTCCGGTGGGGTGGCCTCGCCCCCCGATGCGTCGAACAGTTCCTGGCTGAAGCCGAGCAGGCGGCTGCCCATCGCGTGCATGGCGTGGTGCGTGAGGTCGGCGGAGAGGCCGCCGGCCCGGAGGATCCCGGCCATCGAGTCCAGGTACTCCAGCACGGCCGGGGTGGGGCCGGTCCGCGACTCGATGACCCGGGCCGCCCAGGGGTGGCGCAGGAGGGCCCGGCGGGCCGAGAGGATCCGTTCGCGGACCAACTGGCGCCAGTCGGGGCCCGTGCCCGGGGGGTCGATCTCGGCGACGACGGCGTCGGCCATGGCGTCGAGGAGCTGCTCCTTGTTGGCCACGTGCTTGTAGAGGGCCATCGGTACGACGTCCAGCTCCTGCGCGAGCCTGCGCATGCTGAGCGCGTCGATGCCGGTGCCGTCGGCGAGCGCGACGGCGGCGCGCAGCACCCGTTCCCGGTTGAGCGGGGTGCGCTGCGTGGCTTCCTGCCGGGTCGTTCGGGTCGTTCGCGTCGTTCGGGTCACTCCGGCCTCCCTTCCCACCTTGACGAGTGTACGGCGTACACCTAGGGTCGCCGTCAGAGCCGGAGGTGTACGCCGTACACCTCGGTGGAAGCGAGGGGGAGCGAGACATGGGCCCCGACCGGAGAACCGCGGTGGCCGCCGGGCTGCTGTTCCTGCTGACCGAGGCCGCCGCCATCGCGGGGGCCGTGCTGTACCGCCCCCTGCTCGGCGCGGCGGACGGCCGGCTGGCCCAGGGCGCCGACACGTCGGCCCTGCTCGGGGCGCTGTGCGAGGTGGTGCTGGTGGTGGCGGTGGTCGGTACGGGGGCGGCGCTGTTCCCCGTCCTGCGGCGCCACGGGGAGGGGCTCGCGCTCGGCTACGTCTGCGGGCGGCTGCTGGAGGCGGCCCTCATCGCCGTCGGGATCGTCGCCGTACTGGCGCTCGTCACCCTCCGGCGGGAACCCGGGGCCCCCGGTGCGGCCGCCGCCGACGCCGTGCTGGTCGCCGTGCACGACTGGACGTTCCTGCTGGGCCCCAACGTCGCCCTCGGGATGAACACCGTCCTGCTGGCGTTCCTCGCCCACCGCGCGCGGCTCGTGCCGCGCTCCCTCGCCCTGCTCGGGCTGGTCGGCGGGCCGCTGATCTGCGCCTCGGCCGTCGCCGTGGCGGCCGGGCTGTACGCCCAGCTCTCCGTCCCCGGCTCGGTCGCCGCGCTGCCGGTGTTCGCCTGGGAGCTGGGGTTCGCCGGGTGGCTGCTCGTGCGGGGGTTCGGGCCCCGCACGGGCGCCGAAGCGGCCGCCGCGACGGGTGACCGCCCGTGAGGCCGCCCCGAGGGTGACGGCCCCGAAAGGGTGGTGATGCGGGGACGCGCCGCGGCGGCGGCCCGTGACGGATCGATTCGCCGGACGCGGCCCTCCTAGGGTCGGCCCCATGAAGCTCCGCAACGCCTTCGGCGCCGCCCTCGGCGCCCTCGCGCTCACCCTGTCGATGTCCGGCTCGGCGCTGGCCGCCACCGGCGAGTTCCACTACACGTTCCGCGGTGAGGGGGACCGCGAGCTGACCGTCACCCTGCCCGACCCGCGCAGCGACCGCTGCATCGACCTCTACGGCGTCGACTCCGACGAGTCCGCCCCCGGCTACGCCCCGCACAACGACACCGACGCCTGGGTGACCGTGTACGACGGCACCGGCTGCGAGGGCCGCACCTGGCGGCTGAAGCCCCACGGCCGCAAGGCCGGCGACCGGCTGCTCGTCCGCTCGGTCCGCTTCGACGCCCCCACCGACGACGAGCGGACCAGGCGCACCACCGGCTGACCGGGGCAGCTGACCGCCCCGGTCAGGCCTCGATGATCACCAGCGGGATCTCCCGTGGCCAGGCCGCGGCCTGGTAGTCGTCGAAGAGCGGCCACAGCGCCGTCATCGCCTCCCAGTACGTCTCCCGCTCCACCGGGGTCGCCGTGCGCGCCCGGGCCGTGAAGACGTCCGCGCCCACCTGGAGGCGGACCTCCGGGTGGGCCGTGAGGTTCCCGTACCAGGCGGGGTGTTCGGGGCCGCCCGAGGCGGCGGCCACGACGAGGTGGCGGCCGGCGTCCCGGCCGTAGACCAGCGGGGTCCGCGCCGTGCGGCCGGTGGCCCGGTCGAGCGTGGTGAGCAGCAGGGTGGGGACCCCGTGCCACAGGTGCCCGTCGGCGCCGCCGCTGGAGACGTAGGTGCGGACGTGGTCGAGCCGTGGACCGGGGCGCGGATCCGTGGGGTGGTCCCAGTCGACGGTGACGGCGACGCTGTTCATCTGACCTCCGTGGCGCTGCCCCCGGACGGCTAACGAGCCCCCACCGATTCTGTTCCGCACGCGGCCCACGGACCCGGCCCGGGCCGCGCTCCCGGCCCGGGTCCCGGCCGTCCCTACGGCAGGTACCGCTCGATGACCTGAGGGCCCTCCTCCTCCATCAGGCGGCGTGCCTTCTCGACCCGCTCCGGAGTCGGGTCGTGCCCGGTCGCCATCACCAGGTCCTCGGGGTCGTACGGCCGCTCGCCACCCGTGAAGAGCTGGTCCGAGCGGGTGGGCCGCTGGTCCTGCTGGTCCGTTTCACTGTCCATCGGTACCTCCCTCGGTGCCCCCCAGGCCCCCATCGTCCGGCCCCGGCCCCAAGAACGCACCTCGGACGGCGTCAGCCCGCGGTGAGGGTGGCGGCGGCGCCGAGGGCGACCAGGAGTCCGCAGATCCAGAGGTTGACCGTCCGGTGCTCCCAGAACACCGCGACGAACTCGCGCAGGGTGGCGCTCGGCAGGAAGTAGCGCGCGGTCGGCGCGCCCACGACCTGGCCGTTGACCCCGGCCTTGCGGGCCATCATCGCGGCCCGGAAGGCGTGGAAGTTGTTGGTGACCACCACGCACCGGTAGCCCGGGACGGCCGCCTCCATCAGCTCGCGCGAGAAGAGCATGTTCTCCTCGGTGGTGGTGGAGCGGTCCTCCGCCACGATGTGCTCCGCCGGGACGCCCTCGGCGATCAGCCAGTCGGCCATCGCCCGGGCCTCGGCGACCTTCTCGTCGCTGCCCTTGCCGCCCGAGGGGAGCAGCACCGGCGGGCGGCCGCCGCGGGCCAGCTGGGCGGCGTAGATCTCCCTGCCCTTGCGCAGGCGGGAGGCCAGCAGGGGCGGGACCCGGTCGCCGCCGACCAGGCCGGAGCCGAGCATGACCACGTGGTCGACGTCGCCGCGGACCTTGATCCGGCCGTAGAGGAAGGCGTAACCGAGGAAGCACAGGAAGAGGAACGAGACGTACGCGACGACCAGGGTGAGGGTGGCCGCGATGCCGTTCAGGGTGCGCGAGCCGAACCAGGGGACGGTGAGCAGCAGCGCGGTCATCCCGAAGATGCCGAGGCCCGCGAGCAGCGACAGCAGGTTGTTGGGGCTGCGGCCTTCTCTGCGGACCATGGTCACGCCGTTGGCGACGAGGAAGCCGCCGATAGCGAGGACCCCGGCGGTGGGCAGGGCGAGGGCGAGCACCAGCACGGACAGCGCCGCCCACGACGGCAGCACCGTCAGCTGGAGGAGCAGCGCGAAGGAGAGGGTGAGGCAGGTCAGGCCGAGCAGCACCGCGTTGCTGAAGCGGCGGCGGTCCTTCCAGGCGCTCGCGCACAGGGCGAGGAAGAGCAGGGCGGGGAGGAGGAACGCGGCGGCCATGCGGTTCATCGTATGGGTCGGATCATCGAGGCCGC
The DNA here is from genome assembly GCF_055584685.1 of Streptomyces sp. NPDC102258. Classification (NCBI taxonomy): domain Bacteria; kingdom Bacillati; phylum Actinomycetota; class Actinomycetes; order Kitasatosporales; family Streptomycetaceae; genus Streptomyces; species Streptomyces sp. NPDC102258. The sequence goes on along the minus strand of NZ_JBVJLO010000014.1, from coordinate 71,739 downwards.
CGCGCCCGGGCCCGGGCGGGGGTCCGGCGTACGGAGCGTCCCGCCAGGACGTCGGTGCGGCGGCCGTCGCGGATGACGAAGCGCCCGTCGATCAGGACGTACGGGATCCCGGTGGGCAGCGCGCGCGGGCGCTCGTACGTGGACCCGGCGGCCACGGTGTCCGGGTCGAACAGCACGAGGTCGGCGCGGTGGCCCTCGCGGACCAGGCCCCGGTCGGGCAGGCGCAGCCGCGCCGCCGGGCGGCCGGAGAGGTGGGCCACGCACTCCTCCAGGGAGAGCACGCCCAGCTCGCGGACGTAGTGCCCGAGGTAGTGCGGGAAGGTGCCGTACGCGCGGGGGTGCGGTTTCGCGCCGTGCAGGATGCCGTCGGAGCCGCCGGTGTGGACGCGGTGGCGCATGATCGCGCGGACGTTGCCCTCGTGGCCGACGTGCTGGAGGACGGCCGGGCCGAGCCGGTCGCCGAGCAGCAGGTGCCGGGCGGTGTCCCAGCCGTCGAGGCGGGTGCCGACGTGGCCGGCGTACGCGGCGGAGGTGGTGCCGGAGACCTCGATCGACGGCCAGTGCACCGGTACGCCGTGGCAGCCGTCGGCGCCCTCCACCTCCAGGGCGTGGCGGATCCGCTCGGCGGTGGTGTCGTCGCGCAGCCGGGCGAGGAGCGCTTCGGGGCCGCCTTCGTGCGCCCAGCCGGGCAGCAGGGCGGCGAGGGTGGTGCAGCCCGGGGTGTAGGGGTAGCTGTCGAGGGTGACGTCGGCGCCGTCGGCGAGGGCCGCGTCGAGGAGGCCGAGGAGTTCCCCGGCGCGGCCCTCGTTCTCGGGGAAGTTCATGGTGGCGTGCGCGAGGTGCAGGGCGCAGCCCGCCTCGCGGGCCAGGGCGAGCATCTCGGCGTAGGCGCCGAGCGCACCCCGGCCGTACGAGCGGTGGTGGGGGCAGTAGTAGCCGTCGTACGCGGCCACGACCCGGCACAGGGCGGTGAGTTCGGACCCGGTGGCGTACATGCCGGGGGTGTAGGTGAGGCCGGAGGACAGGCCGACGGCGCCCTGTTCCAGCCCCTCGGCGACGAGCCGGCGCATCCGGTCGAGCTCGGCGCGGGTGGCGGGCCGGTCGTCCCAGCCGAGGGCGTACGCGCGGACGGTGCCCTGGGGGACGAGGTAGGCGGCGTTGACGGCGATGCCCTGCCCGTCGAAGCCGTGGTCGAGGCGGTCGAGGTAGCCGCCGACGGTGCGCCAGTCGAAGTCGACGTCGTCGCCGGGTCCGTTCCAGCCGGCGATGGCGGTGCGCACGGCGGCGAGGGTCCGCTCGTCGGCGGGCGCGTAGGAGAGGCCGTCCTGGCCCAGGACTTCGAGGGTCACGCCCTGGGCGGCCTTGGCGCTGTGGTCGGGGTCGCGCAGCAGCGCGAGGTCGCTGTGGGCGTGCATGTCGATGAACCCGGGGGCCAGGACCAGCCCCCGGGCGTCGAGCGTGTGGCGTGCGCCGCCCGGGATCCGGCCAACGGCGGTGATGCGGCCCTCGTGGACGGCGACGTCGGCGGTGCGGGCCGGGCGGCCCGTGCCGTCGGCGACGCGGGCCCCCCGGATGACGAGGTCCACGGCTAGAAGAAGGTGCGGACGTAGTCGGTGACGGTGCCGTCGGCCTGGACCAGCGGGATCAGCGGCCACTTCTCGAAGATGGTGCAGGGGTGGGACATGCCGAGCGCCACCCAGTCGCCGACCTGCACGTCGTCGGCGGAGCCGGTCTCCAGCCAGGCGTGCTGGTCGGAGAGCTTGACGACGCGGACGCCGGTGGCGGGCCGCGTCTCGCCGGTGAGGGCGTCGCGGACCAGTTCGGCCTCGGGCAGGCCGAGGTCGTAGGCGATGTCGCGCTTGCCGGCGTTGACGAAGGCCTGGGTGGGGCTGGGCCGGGAGACCACCTGGGTCCACAGCCGGAAGGCGGGGCGCAGGCCGCCCTCCCCGGGGACCCGGTTGAAGGGGGTCAGCCGGGTGTACCAGCCGTGGTCGTGGGAGACGTACGCGCCCGAGCGCAGCAGCTTCAGGACCGGCCGGGACAGCTTCGGGAGGGCGGCGAAGACGTCGGCGACGGCGTCGAACCAGGCCGAGCCGCCCGCGCTGACGACGATCTCCTCCAGGCCGGCCCCGAAGCGCCCGGCCGCGTCGAACTCGACGGCGAGGGAGGTGAGGCGGCGCAGGTAGGCGTGGACGGTGTCCGGGTCGGCGCCGGGCACCTCGGCCTCGTACCCGGCGATGCCCACCAGGCGCAGGGTGGCGGCCTCGGCGACGGCGTCGGCGACGGCGCGGCAGTCGTCGTCGCCGCGGGCCCCGGTGCGGGCGCCTTCGCCGGCGCCGAGTTCCACGACCACGTCCACGACGGCGCCCCGGCCCCGGAGGGCGGCGTCCATGAGGCGGACGCCGCGCACGGAGTCGACGTAGCAGATGAAGCGGAAGTCGGGGTCGGCGGCGAGTTCGGCGGCCACCCAGTGCAGGGCGGCGGGGTCGACGAGCTCGTTGGCGAGGAAGATCCGCCGGATGCCGAAGGCGCGGTAGACGCGGGCCTGGTGGGGGACGGCGGCGGTGATGCCCCAGGCGCCGTGCTCCAGCTGGCGCTCGAAGAGCTGCGGGGCCATGCAGGTCTTGCCGTGGGGGGCGAAGGCCAGGTCGTGGCGGCGGGCGTAGGTGCCGAGCGCGGTGAGGTTGTGCTCCAGGGCGTCCGCGTCGAGGGTCAGGACGGGGGTGGTGAACCCGCCGGTGTACAGGTCGCGGGCCTGGGCGGCGAGCGCGCCGACGGTGAGGCCGGCGGCCTCGGCGTCCGGGGGGAGGCCCTTGAACCGGTGGTCGACCGGCTCGTCGGCGAGCCGTCGGACTGCGTCGCTGGCCATGCGGGTGCCTCCTCGTGTGTTGCGTGATGCGCAACACTCGTTGCGGGTGGTGCTCCTGGTGTCTAACATCCCCGATGACGACGGGTCAACGGTGCCCGGTTCCACCGACGTACGGAGGGCACGCGTGAGCCAGTCGGTGGAACGGGCGCTGCGCATCCTGCCCGCGCTGGCGAAGGGCCCGGCGGGCCTCGGCGAGGTGGCCGGCGCACTCGGCGTGCACAAGAGCACGGCCCTGCGGCTGCTGCGCACCCTCCAGGCGCACGGCCTCGCCTACCGGCAGCCGGACGGCCGCTACCGGCTCGGGGCGGGGCTGTTCGCGCTCGCGGCGGAGGCGGTCGAGAACCTCGACGTCCGCGACGTGGCCCATCCGCACCTGGTCGAGCTGAACCGGCGGACCGGCCACACCGTCCACCTCGCCCTGCACCAGGACGACGAGGTGGTGTACGTGGACAAGGTCGACAGCCGCTACCCGGTGCGCATGTACTCCCGTATCGGCAGGCCCGTGCCGCTGACCGTCGCCGCCGTCGCCAAGCTGCTGCTGGCCGACCTGCCGGAGGCCGACCGGCGCGCCCTGGCCGGGCGGATCGACTACCCGCGCTACACCTCCCGCTCGACCCCGGACGCCGAGGCGTTCCTGCGCGAGCTGGCCCTCGTACGGGAACAGGGCTGGGCCGCCGACCTGGGCGGCCACGAGGAGGCGCTGAACTGCGTGGGCGCTCCGGTGCGCGGGCCCGGCGGGCGGGTGGTCGCCGCGATGTCCGTCTCGGCGCCCGGGGTGGTGATCGGCGCCGGAGAACTGCTCGAACTGCTGCCCCTGGTGCGGCGCACTGCCGACATCATCAGCCGGGAGTACTCCGGTACGGCGGCGGATCCGCTTGCGGACGCGCCGCCGGAAGCAGCACTCGAATCCGAAGCAGCAGAACCACAGGACGAGGACGAGGAAATTCCGTGACCGAGAAGACCGCCATCACCCCCGCCGGCCACACCGCCCCGCCCGCGAAGTTCTCGCACGGCGTGCGCAAGGGCAACATCCTCCAGGTCGCCGGCCAGGTCGGCTTCCTCCCGCGCGTCGAGGGACAGCCGCCGACGCCGGCCGGGCCGACGCTGCGCGAGCAGACCCTCCAGACGCTGGAGAACGTCCGCGCCGTGCTGGAGGCGGGCGGCGCGGGCTGGGACGACGCGGTGATGATCCGCGTCTACCTGACCGACACCGGCCACTTCGCCGAGATGAACGAGATCTACAACGCCTACTTCGAGGAGCAGGGCCTCACCTCCGCCCCGGCCGCGCGCACCACCGTCTACGTCGGCCTCCCGGCCGGCCTGCTGGTCGAGATCGACGCGCTCGCCGTCCTGGGCTGAGCCGGGTGCGGGGCAGGGGCGCCCCCCTGGCGGTGAGGCGCCCCTTTCGCTCATCGCCCGCGGGCTAGGAGCAGTACTGCGCTTCCTTGCCGATGGAGCGGTACATGCAGTCCGCGTTCTCCAGGAGCTGGAGCACGGCCTCCTTGTTGCGCGACGTCTCGCGGTCGATCACCTCGTCGGGCGGGTAGAAGCCGCCCCCGCCGCCGGAGTCGGACGGGTACATCTCGAAGGTGTACGCGAAGACCTTCTGGGTGCCCCACAGCCAGTCGTCGATCGTGCCGTCGGTGATGTAGAGGTCGCTGGACTGCTCGGGCGTGTAGCCGTTGCTGGCCGCCATGCCGGTGCCGATCTTCTTGTAGGCGGCGAGGTCGTCGGCGGTCATGCCGGGCGCGGTGTCGTTGTAGGTCCAGCCGAAGGGCCACAGGACCAGCTGGCTGTAGGTGTGGAAGTCGATGGCGGCCTTGATCTGCTGCTTGCCGCCGACGACGCGGCTGCGCACGAAGTCGGAGACCACCTTGACCTCGGGCGCGGAGGCGGCGGCGGGCCCGCGGTAGGTCTCGGAGCTCTTGCTGGAGCTGGAGCCGCCGCAGCAGCCCCACTTGTAGTCCCAGTTCCGGTTGAGGTCCGTACCGGCGTAGGACGAGCCGCTGTTGGGCTGCCGGTTCTTGCGCCAGGAGCGGTAGGAGCCGGTGGCGATGTCGTACTCGCCGCCGTCGGGGTTGAGGTCCGGCACGATCCAGATCTCGCGCGCGTCGACCATGTTGGTGACGCGGGGTTCGGTGCCGTACTTGGAGCCGAACTCCTTGAGCAGGTAGAGGGCCATCTCCACCGTGAGGTGCTCCCGGGCGTGCTGGTGCGCGGTGAAGAGCACCTCGGGCTCGGCCTCGTCGGTGGCGACGTTGTCGCTGACCTTGATGGCGTAGAGGTTGCGGCCCTCGTACGACTTACCGATGACCTGCTTGCTCATGATCCCGGGGTACTGGGCGATGAGCTGGTCGATCTCGGTGTTCGCCTCGGCGTAGTTGTGGTACTTCGAGTCCGCCGACGGGAAGTCCATCGGCTTCGCCGCGATCCCGCGCTCGGTGCGGTCCGGCGGTCCGGGCAGCGGGGTGAGGACGTAACCCCGTGCCCGGAGCGTCCTGGCCTGCGCGGGGTCGGCGCTGACCACGACCGAGCGGGCGTCGACCTCGTCGATCGAGACGCCGGCGCCGAGCAGCGCGGTGCGTTCGGCGGCCGTGGAGGGGCCCTGGATCTCGTACTGGACGACCGCCTCGTCCTGGGTGGCGGTCGACGGGGTCGGGGACGGTGCCGCCGTCGCGCTCATTCCGTAGGCGGGCGCGCCGAGCGCGAGGGCCAGCAGGGCCGCCGTGACGGCGGCCCTCCGGCGGTGATGGAGCCGCATGCGTTCTCCTGGGGTGGAGTGTGGGGGTAGCCGTGCGGACGCGCACAGCGTGCTCTCGTGGCATGTCCCGGTCAATATGTCGCTGGTGCGCGCAGGACCGAATCAGCCACCCCCACACCTACCGCCTACGGGAGGCCGTGGACCTTGGGACCCACCGCGTTGGACCAGGCACTACCCGCCTTGGCGTCCCAGTTGGTCGACCAGGTCATCGCGCCGCGCAGCCCCGGGTAGGTCTTCGACGGCTTGAAGGAGCCGCAGCCCGTGCCCCGGGCCAGGCAGTCCAGGGCGTTGTTGACGACGGTCGGGGAGACGTAGCCGCTGCCCGCCCCGCTGGGGGAGGCCGGGACACCGATGCCCACCTGTGAGGGGTCGAGGCCGCCCTCCAGCTGGATGCAGGCCAGCGCCGTCAGGAAGTCCACCGAGCCCTGGGAGTAGACCTTGCCGTCACAGCCGTTCATCGCGCCGCTGTTGTAGTACTGCATGTTGACCACGGTCAGGATGTCCTTGACCGCGAGCGCCGTCTTGAAGTAGCCGCCCTGGGTGGACTGCATGTCGATCGTCTGCGGGGCCATGGTCAGTACGAACGAGGGGCCCGCCTTGGCCGCGAGCGCGCGCAGCGCCTGCGTCATGTACGTCGGGTTGAGGCCGTTCTCCAGGTCGATGTCGATGCCGCTGAAGCCGTACTCCCGCATCAGCGCGTACGCCGAGTCCGCCAGGTTGTTCGCGGAGACGGAGTCGTTCACCGAGATGGTGCCCTTCTCGCCGCCGATGGAGAGGATGACGGACTTCCCGGCCGCCTTCTTCGCCGCGACGTCGGCCTTGAACTGGGCGACGGTGTACCCGCCGAGGCCCGCCGAGTCCAGGTTGAAGGCGATGGCGCCGGGCGTGCTCGTGGCGTCGGCGAAGGAGACGGCGATGATGTCGTACTGGGCGGAGACGTCGGAGATCTTCTGGACGGTCGCGCCGTTGTTGAAGTTCTGCCAGTAGCCGGTCAGGGCGTGCCGGGGCACCGACGGGTTCGGGTTCGGGTCCGGGTTGCCGCCGCCGGTGGTGGTGCCGGTGACCGGCGCCGACCGGGGCCCCTCGCCCGCCGCGTTGTACGCGCTCACCTGGAAGGAGTACGAGGTGGCCGCGGCGAGCCCGGTGATCTGGACGGGGGCGCCGGAGACGGTCCGGACGCGGACCCCGTCCTGGTAGACGTGATAGCCGCTCGCCCCGCTGACCGCGTTCCACGAAAGGGTGAGCCCGTTCGCGCTCTGGCCGGAAACGGCGGCCCCGGCGGGCGCGCCCGGCACGCTCGGGCCGGGATCGGTGCCGCCGCCCCCGTCCGGGCCGAAGACGCTGAACTCGTCCACCGTGTAGGCGGGCTGGCCGTACCAGCCGTGGGTCCAGACGGTGACCCGGGTGGTGCTCGGGCCGGTGGTGAAGGTGGTCGACAGCTTCTGCCAGCCGCCGCCGGAGCCGGGGGTCCAGGTGGAGACGTCCTGGGCGCCGGTGCCGGTCGCGCCGAGGTACACGTACGAGCCCTGCACCTGGGCGCTCAGCGTGTACGTGGAATTCGGCTTGACCGTGACGGTCTGGGCGCACTGCGCGTTGTCCGAGCCCGCCGGGGTGGCGCGCAGGGCGCCGGCCCCGGAGAAGACGGGGGAGGAGACGGCGGCGCCGCTGCCCCCGGTGCAGGACCAGTCGGCGAGCCCGGACTCGAAGCCGCCGTTGCGGGCGACGTTGACGTCCGCGGCCTGGGCGGTGCCCGCCGCGAGGGCGGTCAGCCCGCCCGCGGCGAGGGTGGCGGCGCCCAGCAGGGCGAGGGAGCGTATGCGGTTCACGTGGGCTCCGTGGGGGGAGGAAGGGAACAGCGGGAACGGGCCGGAGGGGGAGTGGGGGTCCCCGTGATGAAGTGCCGGTGCGGCCAAGTTGGTCCAGACCAATCTCCCTGTCAAGGGTCTTTGCGAAGTGGCTTGAAACGAGCGGGCTCCCGATCCCTGTTGTCCGGGTTTCCGGCCACCTGTAACCGGGGCTTCCCGCACGGGAATCGGCAAGGCCCTGCCCTGTCAGGGGCGACGCGGATATGGTGCTGGGGCAAGGGGGAAGGGCGCTGATCGTTTGCGGTCGCGCATGTTGTGCGCGTACGTGACGGCCACGCGAACCGGCGCCGCGCACCGGGTGAACGGGGGGATTCGCGTGCCGACCGCCATCGCTGTCACCAGTGCCGATCTGGTGCTGCCCGCCCCCGACCGGCACACCCCCGGCGCCGCCGTCCTGCGCCCGCCCGCCGAAGCCGGCCTGGAAGCGGCGCTCGCCGAGACCACCGCCCTGCTGGAACGGCACGGCCACCTCGTGGCCGTCGTCCCGCCCTGGCTGCCCGCCGCGACCGTCCGCCGGCTGCACACCGTACGGGCCATCCTGGAAACCGACCGGATAGCGCTCCTCGACGTCGACCTCCCGCCGCTGGGCACCGCCGTGCTGGTCCGTCAGCTGCGCCAGCTCACCGTCTGCGACTTCAGTCCCGGAGTGATCGCCTCCGCCGCCCGGCTGCTGTCCCACTACATCTACGCGGGCGCCCTGCTCGGCACCGTCGCCAAGCTGGACCGGATACCCGTCGGCCTGAAGGCCCACGCCCGGTCCTGGTCACCGAGCGCGCAGTTCGCCGTCCTCGCCCACCCGCAGCCGCACCTGGCCCGGCTCGGCGCCTCCGGCCAGGCGGCGGCGGGAGCCGGGGCCGTGCCGCCCGGACCCGGCTTCGCCACGCACCTCACCTTCGCCCGCGGCGCCCTGTCCTCCGACTGGGTGAGCGCCGAACTGGCCCCCGCCTGGCAGGTGCAGGGCGTCATGGAGCACCCGCTGCCCGCCGACTCGGCCGGCTGGTGGGCGACCCCGAAGCTCGTCGAGTTCGCCGCCGCCATCCCCGACGTCTCCGTGCTCTACCAGCTCGTCGCCTCCGTCCGCCGCGAGGAGTGCCGCTGGTGCGGGCTCGAACTCATCGGCGACCGCTGCGGCTTCTGCGCGGCCCCGCTGGCCGCGCCCCCGCCCGAGGAGGACGCCGCCCGCACCGGCACCCGTACCCGCTCCAGATCCTGACCGGCCCGAACGAACGAAGAACGGCGAGGTAGTACGGCTCATGAACTCACGCCAGCGCCGCGGCGTCATCCTGCTCCTGCTGTCGGTCCTGTGCGCCCTCGCGGCCTTCGCCGGAGTCCTCGTGGTGATCGGCGACGTCAACTCCAAGGTCGGGGCCGAGGTCGTCGCGTACCGGGTCAAGGGCGACATCGCCCCGTACAGCCCGCTCAGAGCCGGGCAGTTCGAGCAGGTCAAGGTCCCCAAGCGGTGGCTCTCCGACACCGCCGTCACCGACCTCGGCGCGCTCCAGGGCAAGATCGCGCTCACCACCCTCAAGCGCGGCTCGCTGCTCCAGAGCGACATGTACGTCGACCAGCCCCGGCTCCAGCCGGGCGAGCAGGAGATCGCCATCATGATCGACGCGGCCACGGGCGTGGCCGGCAAGATCACCTCCGGCGCCAAGGTCAACATCCTCGCCACCTTCAAGGGCGCCAAGGACACCGACCCCGACCGCTCGGTCATCATCGTCTCGAACGCCCGCGTCCTGAACGTCGGCAAGCTCACCCCCCTCGACAAGGACAGCGACAAGAAGGGCCCCGCCGAGGCGGTCCCGATCACCTTCGCCCTGAACACCAAGGACACCCAGCGCGTCGCGTACGCCGAGTCCTTCGCCGAGCACGTCCGCCTGGCCCTGGTGGCCCCCGGCACCGATTCGGCACCCGGCCCGGGCGAGCGCACGTACACCCTCGACGGGGACAAGTGAGGCCCGGATGACCACCCGAATCCTCCCCGCGGCCGCCGACCCGGACGCCGCCCGCGCCCTCGTGGCGCTGCTCAGCCAGCTCCCGGACGCCGAACCCGCCGCTCCCGTGCCCGACTCGACCACCCTGCTCGACACCCTGGGCCGGCTCGCCGCCGAGTCCCTCGACGAGCTGCCCGAGGTGGTGCTCGTCCACGAACGGATCGGCCCCGTCACGGCGCTGGAGCTGATCCGCGACGTCGCCCTGCGCTTCCCGGCGGTCGGCGTGGTGCTGATCTCCTCCGACGCCGGGCCCGCGCTCTTCGCCGCCGCCATGGACTCCGGGGCGCGCGGCCTGATCGGCCTGCCGCTGGGCTACGAGGAGCTCGCCACCCGCGTCCACGCCGCCGCCCAGTGGGCCGCGGGCGTACGCCGCCACCTGGGCCGGGGCCCCGAGGTGCCGGCCGGGCCGGGAGGGCGGGTGGTCACCGTCACCGGGGCCAAGGGCGGCGTCGGCACCACCTTCGCCGCCGTCCAGTTCGCGCTGGCGGCCGCCGCGGCGGGCCGGCGCACCGCCCTGGTGGACCTCGACCTCCAGGCCGGGGACGTCGGCTCGTACCTCGACGTGCGCTTCCGCCGCTCCATCGCCGACCTCGCCGGGATCCAGGACATCTCCCCGCGCGTCCTCCAGGACGCCGTGTACGAGGACCGTACGGGCCTGGCCCTGCTGCTGGCCCCGGCGGAGGGCGAACGGGGCGAGGAGGTCGACGAACGGGCCGCCCGGCACGTCATCGGCGCCCTGCGCGCCCGCCATGAACTCGTCGTCATCGACTGCGGCACCCAGGTGACCGGCGCCAACGCCACCGCAGTGGAGCTCGCGGACGTGGCCGTCATGGTCACCACCCCGGACGTGGTCTCCGTACGGGCCGCCAAGCGGATGGTCCGGATGTGGGAACGGCTCCAGGTGCGCAAGGCCGAGGACACCGTGATGGTGGTGAACCGCTGGAGCCGGCACACCGAGATCCAGCCCTCCCTCATCGAGAAGATCACCAGGACCCGGCCCACCCGCACCCCGGTCCCGGCCGCCTTCAAGGAACTCCAGGCGGTGGTGGACGCGGGCCGGGTGCAGGACCTCGACAACCGCTCGACGGTGAAGCAGGCCCTGTGGGCCCTGGCCGGCGAACTCGGCCTGCTCGCCGCCCCGGGCGAGGCACCGGGAGCGGCGCCGAAGCCCGGCGCCGGCCGGGGCGGCTCCGCGGGCTCCGCCCTGGCGGTGCGGGCGACCGGCCCGGTGGCCCGGCTGCGGCGCGGCCGGGAGGGCTGAGCGGTGGCGGCGGCCGGGCGCAGGAGGACGGAGCGGGGCCAGGGCCGGGACCGGGGTCAGGTGGCCGTCGAGTTCGTCGGCATGGTCCCGCTCATCCTGCTGCTCGTGGCGGCGGTGTGGGAGTGCGTCCTGATCGGTTACGCCTTCTCGCTGGCGGGCAACGCGGCGGACGAGGCGGCGCGGGCGGGGGCGGTGCACGGGGATGGTGGGTTCTGCGAGGCGGCGGCGGCCGAGCACATCGGGAGCGCCTGGGGCCTCGTGACCGACTGCGGCCGCTCCGGCGACCTCTACAAGGCGACGGTCAGGCTCAAGATCCCGGTCCTCTACCCCGGGCTGAACTTCGGCGAGATCACCGGCACCGGCGGTGCGGCGATGGAGAAGGGGGCGGAGTGACATGGGACGGCGACTACGGCGCATCCGCTCCGACCGGGGCCAGGTGGCCCTGGAGTACATCGGCTTCATCCCGATCCTGCTGTTCGTCGCGCTGTGCGGGATCCAGCTCGGCTGGATCGCGTACGTCCACGAACAGGCGGACACGGCGGCGCGGACGGCGGCACGGGTGGAGGCGCGCAAGGGCTCGGGCGGGATCGCCGCCGGTCAGGCGGCCGTCCGCAGCGGGCTGGCCGCCGAGGTGAGCGTCAGCAAGAACACCGACGCCGTCACCGCCACCGTGACCATAAAGATCAACTCCCTCATCCCCGGCCTCGGCGTCCCGGACGCCACGGCCACCGCCGTCATGCCCGACGACGACCCGAACGGAGCCCGTCCATGAGCCTGCGTTCCCGGGTCGGCACCCCCGACGACCGCCACAGCCCCCGCGAGGACGGCCGGCTGGTCTCCTCGTACCGGGCCAAGCTGCTGGAGGAGATCGACCTCGCCGAGATGTCCGCGCTCGCGCCCGCCGAGCGCCGCGCGCGCCTGGAGCGCGTGCTCGGGCACATCATCAGCCGCGAGGGCCCCGTCCTGTCCACCGCCGAGCGCGCCCAGCTGATCCGCCGGGTCGTCGACGAGGCACTCGGCCTCGGCGTCCTCGAACCGCTCCTCGAAGACGCCTCCATCTCCGAGATCATGGTCAACGGCCCCGACCAGATCTTCGTCGAACGCTCCGGGCGGGTCGAGCAGCTCCCGATCCGCTTCGCCTCGCACGAGCAGCTGATGCAGACCATCGAGCGCATCGTCTCCACCGTCAACCGCCGCGTGGACGAGGCCAATCCGATGGTCGACGCGCGCCTGCCCAGCGGCGAGCGCGTCAACGTCATCATCCCGCCGCTGTCGCTGACCGGCGCGACCCTCACCATCCGCCGCTTCCCGCGCGCCTTCACCCTGCCGGAGATGATCGCCCTCGGCTCCCTGGACGAGCAGATGCTCCTGCTGCTGTCCGGGCTGGTGCAGGCGAAGATGAACGTGATCGTGTCCGGGGCCACCGGCACCGGCAAGACCACCCTCCTCAACGCCCTCTCCGGACTGATCCCCGAGGGCGAGCGCATCATCACCATCGAGGACTCCGCCGAACTCCAGCTCCAGCAGGCGCACGTGATCCGGCTCGAATCCCGCCCGGCGAACGTGGAGGGCAAGGGCCAGATCACCATCCGCGACCTCGTACGCAACTCCCTGCGCATGCGCCCCGACCGCATCATCGTCGGCGAGGTGCGCGGCGGCGAGACCCTGGACATGCTCCAGGCGATGTCCACCGGCCACGACGGCTCCCTCGCCACCGTGCACGCCAACAGCAGCGCCGACGCCCTGACCCGGCTCCAGACCCTCGCCTCCATGTCGGAGGTGGAGATCCCCTACGAGGCGCTCCAGGACCAGATCAACAGCGCCGTCAACGTCATCGTGCAGCTCACCCGCTTCGGTGACGGCTCGCGCCGCATCACGGAGATCTCCCTCCTGGAATCCCACGGCCGCGAGCCCTTCCGCATCACCACCGTCTGCCGTTTCGCCGCCGAGCCCATGGGGCCCGACGGGCGCGTCCGCGGCTACTTCGCGTACGCCCCGCTGCCGCGCCGGGTCGCGGAGCGCCTCTACATGACCGGCCAGCCGATCCCCCAGGCCTTCGGCGTGGCCCCGCCCGACGCCCTCCTCGACCCGCTGACCTCCCGGACCGTCCTGTGACCCACCTCGTCCTCCTCACCCTCGGCGCGACCCTGCTCGCCGGGCTGTTCACGGCCCTCGGGGTGCACGCGTACGCGGCCGGGCTCGCGCAGCGTGCCGCGCTCGTCGAACGCCTCTCGGCGAGCGGCGCACCCCCGCCGGCCGGGCGCAGACGCCGCTTCCGGGGCGTGGACCGCCGGCTGCGCCGGACCGGGCTGGGCCGCCGCATCGAGCTGAAGCTGGCGACGACGGGGCTCGACCTCACCCCGGGCGAGTTCTTCGTCTACATGCTGCTGGCCGTGGCCGGGACCTGGCTGGTCTGCGCCTCCCTGCTGGCGCCCTTCTTCGGGCCGGTGGCCGGGCTGGTCGGGCTCTGGGCCGCCAGCGCCTTCCTGAACTGGCAGCGCGCCCGCCGCACGGAGCGGTTCATCAACCAGCTCCCCGAACTCGCCCGCATCCTGGCCAACGCCACCCAGGCCGGACTCGCCCTGCGCACCGCCATCGCGATGGCGGCCGAGGAGCTGGAGGCCCCGGCGGGCGAGGAACTGGCCCGGGTCGCGGACCGGCTCGCCGTCGGCCACTCCATCGAGGAGGCCCTCGGCGAGATCGTGGACCGGCTGCCCTCCCGCGAACTGGTCGTCCTCGTCTCCACCCTGGTCCTCTCCGCCCGCGCGGGCGGCGCCATCGTCGGCAGCCTGCGCAACCTCACGGTGACCCTGGAACAGCGCAAGGAGACGCGCAGGGAGATCCGTACGCAGCTCTCGCAGGTGACGGTGACCGCGTACCTGGTCCCGGTCATCGGGCTCGGCTCGCTGCTGCTGGTCAACGCGATGATGCCGGGGGCGCTGGACCGGATGACCGGGGCGTTCCTGGGGCAGGTGGCGGTCATCGTGTCGCTGGCGCTGTTCGCGCTGGGTTTCGTACTGATCCGCCGGCTGTCGAAGATCGACGTGTGAGGGGGGCGACGAGATGACCGCGTACGTACCCTTCCTCCTCGCGCTGGCCGTGGCCCTGTCCGTCTTCGGCGCCCTGTACGGCATCCGCCTCTACCGCGCCGACGTCCCCCTCCCCACCGACCTCGCCCTGGCCCTGGAGGTCGGCGCGACCCGCACCACCGCCGTCGGCTCGGTCGTGGACCGGCTCGGCATCCGCTGGGCGCCGCTGGTGCTGCGGCTGATGGGCCCCAAGCGGGTGGCCCGCAAGCGCCGCCAGATCGACATGGCGGGCAACCCGGCCGGTCTGACCATCGACCGGTACGCCGCCCGGCGCGCGGTGTACGGGTTCCTGGGCGGGCTGGGCGCGCTGGCGATGCTGATGAACGGCCGGCTCGTCTTCGCCCTGCTGATGGTCGCCTTCGGGCTGTTCTGGATCGAGTTCGGCCTGTGGTCGGCGATCCGGGTCCGCCGGGACCACATCGAGCGCACGCTCCCCGACTTCCTCGACGTGCTGGCGGTGGTGGTGAGCGCCGGGCTCGGCTTCCGGCAGGCGCTGGAGCGGGTGGCCGACAAGTACCAGGGCCCCTGGTCGGACGAGATCCGCATCACCCTCCAGCAGATGGACATGGGCGTCAGCCGCCGCCAGGCCTTCGACGAGCTGCGCCGGCGCAACGACTCCGAGCAGGTCGCCCAGTTCGTCACCGCCCTCCAGCAGGGGGAGGAGCTGGGCTCGCCGATCGTGGAGACCCTGATCGCCATTGCCGAGGACATGCGGCGCACCGACGCCCAGAACGCCCGCCGCCGCGCGGCCCGGGCGGTCCCGAAGGCGACGTTCGCGGTGACCATGTTCATGCTGCCGGGCACGCTGATCCTGCTCGTCTGCGGCTTCGTCTACGGGGCGGACGTCGACTTCGGCGCGCTGCTGGGGGGTGGCGGTCCATGACCCCGCCCTCCCCCACGGAGCGGGCGGGCGCGCTCCTCGGACCCCGCCCGGGCCACCCCGGCACCCGGGTCGGCCCGACGCTGCCGCTCGGGGGTGCGTGATGCCGGTCCGCGTCCTGATCGCCGACGGCAATCCGGTCGTACGGGCGGGGCTGCGCAGCCTGCTCTCCACGACGGCCGACCTCACGGTGGTAGCGGAGGCCCGCGACGGCCGCGAGGCCCTCCACCTGACCCGGCTCCACACCCCGGACGTGATCCTGCTGGACGTCCGCATGCCCGGCGTCGACGGCATCTCGGCCCTGCCGCACCTGGTGGCCCTGGCGCCGGTCCTGATGCTGACGTACTGCGGCGAGGCCGGCACCGTCCGCGAGGCCCTGCTGCTGGGCGCGGGGGGCTACCTGGTGCACGGCGAGTTCACCCCGGACGACCTCCTCCGCGCGGTCCGCGACACCCCCGCCGGCCGCGCCCACTTCTCCCCGACGGCGGCCAACGCCCTCCTCGCGGAGCTGCGTTCCTCTTCGCAACAGCAACGTTCTATGGCACAGTCTTTGGAGAGGGCGCCCAACTCAACGCTGTTCGGCCTGAGTTCGAGGGAGGTGGAGATCATGGACCTGATCGCGTCCGGCATGAACAACCAGCAGATCGCCGGCGCCTGCTTCATCAGCGAGAAGACGGTCAAGAACCACATCAACCGGATCTTCGCCAAGCTCCACAGCACCACCCGCAGCGAGGCGATAGCCCGCTGGCTGGGAACCGCCCGTCCAGGGGTGACCGGCCATGGGTAGACACGGTGCGCAATGGGTCCGTATTTGGGCCCCGAGACCCTTGGTGACGACCGGTGACGCGGCGTACCGTCCGCAAATCAACAGCGGCACCTGCCCGGGAGGGAACCCCCATGTCGCACAACAGGCTGCTGAAGGCGTCCATCGCAGCGAAACTCCGCCTGACCGACTGGACGAACACGACCACAACGCGCCTCCGCCAACGCTACGCCCACCCCGACCGAGGCCAGACGGCCTTCGAGTACCTGGGCATCATCCTGGTCATTGTGGTGATCATCGGCGCAATGGTGGGTACGGGGATCGGCACGGCGATCGTGGGCCGCATCACGACGGCGATCGGGAACCTCACTGCCGGTTCATGACCGCAGGAATGCCGGCCGATCGAGGCCAGGTCTTTCCGCTCTACATCGTCGCCGTGGTCGCCTTGCTGTTCGCCGCACTCGTCTTCTTCGCTTTCGGTCAGGCTTCCATCGTGCGTAGTGATGCACAGGGGGCGGCGGACGCGGCGGCCCTGGCGGCGGCGCGGGAGGCCCGGGACCATCTGGTGCCGGGTCTGGACCTGGCGACGCTCAAGCCCGAAGAGTGGAAGCGCATCCTGGAAGGCGACTCCTTCGACACGGTGAGGGCGTGTGGGGCGGCGGAGGACTTCGCACGTCTGAACAAGTCGGAGGGCACCTGTACGGGATCTCTCCTGCGCTTCACGGTCAACGTGACGACGGACGGCACGGTCGGAGAATCGATGGTTCCAGGGACCAACGCCATGCAAGGCAGGGCCAGAGCGGTGGCAGAGATCCAGCCCCGCTGTGAACTCGGCTCCGCTCCTGCGCCCATTGCCACACCGACGCCCGCCCCGACCGGTACCCCGTCGCCCGGTCCGGTCGTCATCACATGCAAGGGAGGGGCGACCGTCAGGTTCGACCCTCTGAAACCGGATACCTGGCGCACGCTGGCGCGAAGCCTGTTCGACGTGCGACTGGTCGGCTGACTGAGTACGAGAGACAAGGAAGCTTCTTACATGAGCGTTCGGCACATGGTGACGGTCCGCGGGGGAGCGGCCGCTGCGGTTGCGGCGGCTTTGGTCCTCACCTTGGCCGGATGCGGGGACGAAGGGCAGGCGAAGGCGCCCCAGAGCCCTCCGCCCGGGAAGAGCTCGAATGCCGCGTCCGTGCCGCCCGCCGGTGGCAGCAGCAGCCAGCCCACTGCTCCGCCTCCCGTGCTGGCCACGCTGAACGGCGAAGGCGGCGTCGTGCTGACCGTCAACTCCGCTGCCCGGGACGGCGGTGGTTTCGTGACGGTGAGCGGGCAGATCAAGAACACCAGTGACAAGGCTTTCGGGAACACGGCTCCCTGGCGCGGCAACGAGCTCAAAGCCAGTGGTGTCTCGGTCGCGGGCGTCACGTTGATCGACAAGGCGGCCAAGAAGCGGTACTACGTCCTCAGGGACACAGAGGGAAGGTGCCTGTGCACCACGGGCGTGGTCATCATCGAAGCCGGCCAGTCGGTCCCCTTCTTCGCCCAGTTCCCCGCCCCTCCTGCCACCACCGGCGAGGTCGAGTTCAACTTCCCGACCTTTGCTTCGGCCACTCTGAAGATCACCGGGTGACGCCATGACGAAACGCCACCGCACCATCGCCGCCACGGCCGTCGTCGGGCTCGTGGTCACCGGCGTCGGCTTCCTCGGCGCGGCCAGCGCGTACGCCGATGACCCCCCACCCTCCGTGCCCCCCGGCACCGAGGCGTCGGCCCCCGCCCCCGTACCCATCGACTCCGCGTCGCCCGGCCTGAAGATCCCGCAGGGCGGAACCCTCGCCCCCGCCAAGGTGCTCGACATCGCCGAGGTCGTCGAGGACCTCGGAGGCGAGCAGCGGCGGCAGGAGACCAACCAGACGGTCATGATGGCGCTGCAGTCCGAGGTGCTGTTCCCCGAGAACAGTGCCGTCTTCAACGCCCAGGCCGCCGCCCGCATCCAGGCCATCGCGCAGGAGATCAACACCCAGAAGGCCACCCGCATCCGGGTGTTCGGCTTCACCGACGACCAGGGCAGCTACGAGCACGGCAAGGAGCTCTCCAAGCAGCGCGCCGACGCCGTGCAGGCGGAGTTGTCCAAGACCGTGACCGCCCCCGGCGTCACCTACGACGTCCGGGGCTACAGCGAGGACTACCCGATCGCCGACAACAGCACCGAGGAAGGCCGCAAGAAGAACCGGCGCGTCGAGATCACCTTCCCCCGCGGCGCCGCCGGAGGCTAGCGCGCCGCCGCCAGCAGGGCCCGGGCCGCCGCACCGGCTCTGAGGGCGGGCTCCGGGCCGGGGGAGAGGGCGGCCACCGCCGTCGCGCCCTCGACCAGGATCAGCAGCTGGTCGGCGTGGGCCGGGGCGCCGGGGGTCAGCCCCGCCAGCAGGGAGCGCAGCTCCGCCTTGTGGCGGCGTACGGCGTCCAGCACCGCGGCGGGCCCGCCGCCGCCCAGCTCCCCGTACGCGTTCATGAAGGCGCAGCCCCGGAAGTCCGGCTCCGAGAACCAGCGCGCGAGCCAGTCGAAGACCGCCGCGACCGGGTCGTCCGGAGCCCCGGCCACGGCCTCCCGCAGGCCGGCCGTCCAGCGTTCGTCGCGCCGCTCCAGGTAGGCGGTGACGAGGGCCTCCTTCGCCGGGAAGATCCGGTACAGCCGCTTCAGCGGTACGCCCGAGGCCGCGCGCACGGCATCCATGCCGACGGCCTGGATGCCGTGCGCGTAGAACAGCTCCTCCGCCGCGTCCAGGAGCCGGGTCCGGGCCTCTTCGTCGTCCACGCAAGCAGCGTAACCCAGGCGGCCTTGCCGTGAGAACGGTCGTTCTCTAGGGTGGAGAACGACCGTTCTCTGCACCCGCCGACCCCGACGATGGGACGCGCATGCCCGCCACCGAACTCCGCCCGCCCCTGCCCCCCTTCACCGAGGAGTCCGCCCGCGCCAAGGTGCGGGCGGCCGAGGACGCCTGGAACAGCCGCGACCCCGACCGGGTCGCCCTCGCGTACACGGAGGATTCCGTCTGGCGCAACCGCGACCAGTTCCTCACCGGCCGCGCCGAGATCCGCGCCTTCCTCGCCGAAAAGTGGCGCCGCGAGCTGGACTACCGGCTCCGCAAGGAACTCTGGGCGTACACCGGCAACCGCATCTCCGTACGCTTCGAGTACGAGTGGCACGACGCCGCCGGCCAGTGGTGGCGCAGCCACGGCAACGAACAGTGGGAGTTCGACGCGGCCGGCCTGATGCGGCGCCGTGAGGCCAGCATCAACGACGTGCCGATCACCCCCGGGGAGCGCCGGCTCACCTGACCCCGGCCGCGGGTGCCTCAGCCCTCCAGGAGGTGGTCGGCCTTGCCGGCCTTGATGTCGCGGATCAGCTGACGCAGCGATTCCGCCGAGTCGGTGAGGTGGGCCGCCTCTGCTCCCGCGAGGGCGATGTAGCTGTTGCCGTCCCCGTCCATCCCGATCCGGTAGCAGGAGTTTCCTTCACCGCAGAACGGCTCTTCCCAGGTCACGTCCGGCATGGTGCCCTCCCTCACAGCTGGCTTGCGATGGTGTGGATGAATCCCCTGGATTCCCCGGGGGACAGGGCCATTTTCTCCAGCAGCTCGAAGTGGGCCCGGTATTTTTCCAGTTGCCCTTCCGCGTACAGGAAGTCAGGGCCGTGCGAGTTGTCCACCTGTACGGTGTCGAGCTGCCTGGTCGGGCCCTCCGCGTAGAGCACGGTCTGACCGGCCCCCGGGAAGCCGCCGCCGTCGAACGGCAGAACCCGCACGGTCACGTTCTCCTGCTGCGACCGGTCCAGCAGGTGTTCGAGCTGGGCGCGAAGGACCGCGGGTCCGCCGAACTGCATGTGCAGGGCCGCCTCATGCACGATGGCCACGAACTCTCCCGCGCCCGGGCCGTCCAGGACCTGCTGGCGAGCGGCCCGGAAGGCCAGGCGCAGGGCGACCTCGTCTTCCGGCAGAGCGGGGATGACCATGCGGAACACGGCGAGCGCGTGGTCGGAGGTCTGGAGCAGCCCCGGCATGTGGACCGAGAACGCACCGCGCATGCGCGTGCTGTACGCCTCCAGCTCCGCGATGTCCAGGAATCCCTGCGGAAGCTGGCCGCGGTAGCGGTCCCACCAGCCCCGGCGCGCGGCGGCCAGCTCCATGAGGCCCGCGATGTGCTTCTCGTCGGTGACCGAACAGTTGCAGGCCAGGGTGCGCAGTCGCTCGCTGGAAATGGCGCGGGTGCCCGACTCCATCGCCGAGATGGCGCCCCGGTCCACGCCCAGGAGTCCGGCGGCGTATTCGGCCGAGACCCCGGCCGACGTGCGCATTCGGCGCAGTTCGTAGCCCAGTCTCTTCTGGCGTTCCGTCGGTGTGGTCCTCGCGGTCATGGCCAGCAGTCTGGCCTGTCGCGGCCCGCATGACCACGGACGGGTGAATTCGTCCGCGACGCGGGCCAAATTTGGCCCGGCGCCCCTAAGTTGGAGAACGAACCGCTTACGCAACGGAGTTGAAGTGCATCGCCGCAGCATGCCTCGGCCTCGGCGACGAGCCACGCTCCCCGGACCGCGTAAGTCGTCGCTATCCGTGCCGACTTCAGGGAGCCCGTCATGCCCGTCCCCCATTCCTCCTGCCCGCCGCCCCGGGTCGCCACCGGTCCGGCCGAGCCGCCGCCGTACGACGCGCTCGCGTGCAGCCTCACCGTGCCCGGGGCCCCGTACAGCGCGCAGATCGCGCGCGGCGCCGTACGGTCCGTGCTGCACGCCTACCGGCTCGACCCCCTCTGGCCCGCCGCCGTCCAGCTGGTCGGGGAACTCGTCGCCGCAACCTGGCACCTGGAGCCCGGGCGGAGTCTCTACCTCTGCCTGCGCTACCGCGACGACGCGCTGCGGATCAGCGTCTACGACGGCCATGCCGCGCACTCCCACCCCCGGCTGGCGGCCCACTGTGAGGCCCGGCGGCGGTCGGGGCTGCGGGTGATGGCGGCCGTGGTGCGGGACTGCGTCGGATCGTGGGGCTTCGCGGAGTCGCGGGAGCCCGGGGGCGGGACGCGGACCTGGGCGCACCTGCCCCACGCCGGAGCCCTCCGATACCTCCCGGGCCGGGGGTGACGGCGCCCCTGACGCTTACGCCGTCTGGTGGGCCCGGGTGATGAGGTCGGTGGCGACCTCCAGGGCGGCCTGCCGGGTCTCCTCCGGGTTGCCCTCGACGTGCTGGAGGAACATCATCCCCGCGTGCAGCGTGAACAGCGCGCTCACGCACCGCACCTGGTCCGCGAGCGGCCCCTCCTCCGTACGCAGGAGTTCCACCAGGGTGAAGAGCCGCTTCTTGACGGTCTCGCCGATGCTGAGCTCCCGCATCGTCGCCTGGTTCTCCTGCATGAAGCGGTACAGCTGGGCGCCGCCCGCCATCGCCTCGCTGTAGCGGCGCAGCACCTCGCGCTTGGTGTCCAGCGTCCGGGGCTGCCCCTGCGCCCACTCGATCAGCTCGTCGATCGGCCGCGTCGAGTCCTCGAAGACGCTGATGATGATGTCTTCCTTGGTCTTGAAGTGGTAGTAGAGCGCCGCCTTCGTGACGTCCAGCCGTTCCGCGATCTCACGCAGCGACGTCTTCTCGTATCCCTGCTCGGCGAAGAGCTCCAGCGCGACCTCCTGAATGCGCTGGCGCGTGTTTCCGCGCTTGGCCTGCGGGCCGCTGCCGCTGGAGTTGCTGGACATGACTCTCCCCACAAGAACTTACTTGACGCCCGGCTAGTGGCAGGGCTACCTTCCCCAGTGTAGTGAACTAGCCGGGCGGCAAGTAAGTGCCCGGCCGGATGAAGATGAATGGCCGGTGCCAGGGGAGTGGACATGAGCGACACAGTCAAGCAGGACAGGACGTCGGGGGAGGTGAAGCCGCGCAGCGTGCGCGTCGTCCTCATGGCCCTCATGATCGCCATGCTGCTGGCCATGCTCGACAACATGATCATCGGCACCGCGATGCCCACCATCGTCGGCGAGCTCGGTGGTCTGGAGCACCTGTCCTGGGTGGTCACCGCCTACACGCTGGCGACCGCGGCCTCCACCCCGATCTGGGGCAAGATCGGTGACATGTACGGGCGCAAGGGCTCGTTCCTCACCTCGATCGTCATCTTCCTCATCGGCTCCGTCCTCAGCGGCATGGCCCAGGACATGGGCCAGCTCATCGGCTTCCGCGCGATCCAGGGCCTGGGCGCCGGCGGTCTGATGGTCGGCGTCATGGCGATCATCGGCGACCTGATCCCGCCCCGCGAGCGCGGCAAGTACCAGGGCATGATGGCCGGCGTGATGGCCCTCGCCATGATCGGCGGCCCGCTCGTCGGCGGCACCATCACCGACCACCTCGGCTGGCGCTGGGCCTTCTACATCAACCTCCCGCTCGGCGCCGTCGCCCTCGCGATGGTCACCGCGGTGCTGCACCTGCCCAAGAAGAAGGCACAGGGGAAGATCGACTACCTGGGCGCCGCCCTGCTCACCGTCGCGATCATCTCGACCGTCCTCGTCACCACCTGGGGCGGCACCGAGTACGCCTGGGGCTCCGGCGAGGTCATCGGCCTGATCGTCCTCGGCGTGGTCTCCCTCGCCGCCTTCCTCTACGTGGAGACCAAGGCCGCCGAGCCGGTCATGCCGCTGCACATCTTCCGCAGCCGCAACTTCACCCTGATGTCCGTGATCGGCTTCCTCGTCGGCTTCGCGATGTTCGGCGGCGTGCTCTACCTGCCGCTCTTCCAGCAGTCGGTGCAGGGCGCCTCCGCCACCAACTCGGGTCTGCTGCTCCTGCCGATGCTGCTCTCGATGATGGTCGTCTCGCTCATCGCGGGCCGCATCACCACCAGCACCGGCAAGTACAAGATGTTCCCGATCCTCGGCGGCGCGCTGATGGTCATCGGACTCTTCCTGCTCGCCTCCATGGACACCGGCACCACCCGCCTGGTCTCCGGCCTCTACATGGCCGTCCTCGGCGCCGGTCTCGGCTTCCTGATGCAGATCACCATGCTCGTCGCGCAGAACAGCGTCGAGATGCGGGACATGGGCGTCGCCTCCTCCTCGGCCACCCTCTTCCGGACCCTCGGCGGTTCCTTCGGCGTGGCCCTGATGGGTTCGCTGTTCACCTCCCAGGTGACGGACACCATGTCGGACCGGCTCGGTCCGCAGGCCGCCAAGGCCGCCGGTTCCGCCCAGCTGGACGCGGCGAGCCTGGAGAAGCTGCCCGAGGCCGTCCGCGACGCCTACCAGCACGCGGTGGCCGCCGGTACGCACTCGGCGTTCCTGCTCGGCGCGTCCATCGCCGTCCTGGGCTTCGTACTCGCCTGGTTCGTCAAGGAGGTCCCGCTGCGGGGCGCCGGACCGGCCCCGGCCGGCGGCGAGGGCGCCAAGGCCGCCCCGGCGGTGGCGGACTCGCTCGCGCACTGAGTTCCGTACCGTACGAGGTCGTAGGAAGTCGTACGGGGACAGCGGAAGGGCCCGGCCCGGGGAGAGATCCCCGGCCGGGCCCTTCTCGTGTGTCCGCACCCCCGAGGTGCGTGCGGGGTGGGGGAGCCGAGGGGGATGAGGCACCGCGCATGGGGTACGCGGGGCCATTAGGGACCAAAGTCCTTAATCCTTCATGCCCGGCGCATGCGGGGCAATTCAGCGGAACTTCACCCGGCCCGAAGGCGTCCTGTCCGTCAGAGGGCCGCACAACGGGATGGGGAGTGGACACATGACGCGTACGCAGAAGCAGAGCCTGCGGGGCCGGTTGGCGGTCGGCGCCTCGGCCGTGGCGGTCGCGGCGACGCTCTGGGGGGCGACGGCCCTGGTGGCGGCGGACGACGGCCGCGGCCCCGGGCAGGAGAACGCGGCCCTCGGGGCGGAGGGGGAGGGCGGCACCGGGAGCGACACCAAGGGCGACGACGGGAAGCCCGGCGCCGCTCCGGCGGGACTGCCCGACACCATCGCCCACGCCTCCGAGGCCGGCGGGACCGCCGTCGACATCACCATCGACGACGGCCCCGACCCCCGCTGGACCCCCAGGGTCCTCGGCGTCCTGGCCCGGCACGACGTGAAGGCCACCTTCTGCATGATCGGCCCGCAGGCCGCCGCCCACCCCGACCTGGTCAAGCAGGTCGTCGCGGCCGGACACCGGCTCTGCGACCACACCGCCGCCCACGACACGGCCATGGACAAGAAGCCCGTCGCGTACCAGGAGGCGCAGATACTCGACGCGCAACGGCAGATAGAGGAGGCGGCGGGCGGGGGCGCGAAGGTCGCGTACTACCGGGCGCCCGGCGGAGCGTTCACCCCGGACAGCCGCCGGGTCGCCGCCGCCCACGGCATGCGCCCGCTCGGCTGGAACGTCGACACCAAGGACTTCACCAAGCCGGGCACCGCCGCCATCGTCGCCGCCGTCAAGCGCGAGATCGGCAACGGCCCGACGGTGCTCTTCCACGACGGGGGCGGCGACCGCACCCAGACCGTCGCCGCCCTCGACCAGGTGCTGTCCTGGCTGAAGGACCAGGGCCGCCCGACCGGCTTCCCGGTCCGCACGGCCCCCTGACGACCCGTCCGCCGACCGGCGGGGCCGGTGCGGGGGTGGAGTCCGGGGCGGTCCGGTGCGGTCCGGTGCGGGCGAACGGGTGAAGGCCGGTTGCCGCGGCCCGGCCCCCGGTGTTCGCTGGTCGCGCACGCAGCACCGTACGCACGCCTCCCGAGGAGCCCCCGTGATCGACCCGGCCCAGCTCGCCGACCCAGCCGTCCGCGCCTTCGTCACCGCCGTCAACGCCGGGGACCAGGCCGCCTTCCAGGCGGTCCTGGCTCCCGGCGCGACCATGTCCGACGACGGCTCCGACCGCGACGTCGCCCAGTGGGCCGACCGGGAGATCTTCTCCTCCGGCGGCCACATGGCGGTCGCCTCCGAGGCCGACGGGGGCCGCTCCCTGGTCGTCGACTACCGCAACGACACTTGGGGCGAGATGCGCACCGCCTGGCGCTTCGACGTCACCCCCGACGGCCACGTCAGCCGCTTCGAAACCGGCCAGGCCTGAGCCGCCCCCCGGCCCGGCCCGCGCACCGACCCGGCCGGGCCGAGCCGTCGACCCGGCCGGGCCGGAGCCCCGCTACAGCCCCCGCGCGACCTTCAGCACCGCCGCCGTCAGGCGGCCGTTCTCCGGGGCCGTGCCGCCCGGGAAGCCGAAGCGGCGGCGGGTATAGCCGTACGCGATCCCCGTGACCGGGTCCGCGAAGCCCAGCGCGCCCGCCGCCCCGCAGTGCCCGAACGCCTCCGGACCGACCGCGTGCGGCTGGCCCAGGGCTCCGCCTGCGCCAGCCGCGCCGCGATGAGGGCGTCGTCCGCGATCTCCTCGTAGGAGAAGCCCTCCGGCACGTTGACGAGGCCGGAGCCGTGGGCGACCAGCTGCCGCACCGTCAGCCGCTCCTTGCCGTGGCCCGTGAACCGGGGCCAGTACTCCACCACCGGGCGGTCCAGCTCCAGCAGCCCGTCCTGCGCCAGCTCAGCGTGTCCCCTTCGGTGTCCTCGCCGCCCCACAGGTCGACCACCGTCCGGCCGTGGTGACGTACCGCCAGCTGGGCCTCCGGCGGGTTGGGTTCGGCGGCCACGAAGGCCTCGAACTCGTCCCGGACCGTCTCCCAGCCCGCCGCCACGGTGCCGTTCACCCGCACGTCCATGCCGCCCATGTCATGTCCCCCGTCGTCATATCCGTCGGTCGTGCTCTGCTTCGTGGAGAACGAACCCGCCGTGCGGGAGCCGTATTCCTGCCCCTCCGCGCGTTCGTCACCTGGGCGCGCCGGGTGCCTCCCGTACGGGTGAACGCGCGCGCGACGTCGTTCCGGTGCGCCGTGGGGGCCCGTTGGGCCGGGCATGAACCGCACCCGTACCCTCACGCTCGCCCTCGGCCTCGCCGCCGCGGCCCTCGCCCCGGCCCTCGGACAGACGGCCGCCACCGCCGCCCAGGGCACGGCGTACCTCCAGGACCCGTCCGGGGACGAGAAGGCCATGAAGTCGATGTGGACCAAGGACGACATGCACAAGGTGCAGGGGCAGCTCCGCTTCCACCCGGGCATCCAGTACAAGACGGTGACCCGGCCCGGTCCGCAGGGTGCCCCCGAGTGGGAGCGGCAGGCTCCCGATCCGAAGACGCTGGCGTGGGAGCCCTCGTACGAGTTCGCCTGGGCGGTCTCCGACTCGACGCTGGTGAAGAAGGCCCTGACCACCAAGGACGGGCAGCACCCGATCGTCGTGCACGCGGTGCTGCGCGACCGCAGGGGGGCCAAGGCGGGGGAGGTGCGCGAGGAGCTGTCCGGGCAGCCGGCGACGGGACGCCAGAAGGTCGCGGGCGGCAAGCGGATCGCGTGTGACACCGGTGCTTACACGGTGGAGTGGTCGCTCACCCGGACCGGTTACGGGACGCTGACGGGCTCGCTGCGCTGGGACTCCAGCTGCGAGGAGTACCGGACGGCGTTCTCCTCCGACCACGGCAAGCAGGGCTAGCCGGGGGAGGTCAGGGAGGGGGGAGGGAGGCCTGTCGCCGGCGGGCACCTTGTGGGTGCTCGGCGGGCGACCGGGCCGGGGCCTCGGATCGAGGCCGTCACGGTCATTCTGCCGTACGGGATGGGGCGCGGCAGGGAGGTGAAGGTCCCGGAACGGGAGGGCCTTCAGTGCTTTTTCTTGGCGGCGCCGGCCTTCTCGGCGATGTCCTCCAGGACGGCCTTCGGGTCGCCGCCCGGCTCCACCGCCCGGCCGATGCCGCGCTTGATGGTGTCGCTGACCGTCACCCACGACGGGTCGTTGACGGGGTAGAGCTGGGCGCCGCGCAAGGCCGTCAGGAACAGCTCGTCGTTCCGGTCGATGCCGCCGCCCGACGGGGAGCGGGTGGCCGAGACCGTCGCGGGCAGCAGGTGGTAGCGGCTCGCGAAGTCCGACAGGTTCTTGTCCGAGTAGACGAAGTCGAGGAACGTGCCGATCTCGGCGCGCTTGCCGTTCTGCCTGAAGGCCATCATCCAGTCGGCGACGCCCACGGTCGGCGGCACGTCGCCCGCGCCGAGGTCGTCGGAGACCGGCATCGACACGGTGCCGACCGGTATGCCCTTGGCGCGCGCCTCGTGGGCGAGCGAGGGGTAGCCGTTGAGCATGCCGACCTCGCCGCGCAGGAAGGCGGCGAAGGCGTCCGCGCGGTTGAACCGCGAGGGCGGTGTCGGGCCCGTCAGGCCGGGGGCGACCAGCTGGTCCTTGAGCCAGCGGAAGGTCGCGATGTTCTGGTCGGAGGCCAGGGCGTAGTTGCCGCTGCTGTCGGCGTAGCCGCCGCCGTTGCTGAGCTCCCAGATCAGCGCCTCCGCGTGCGCCTCCTCCGGGCCCAGCGGCAGGGCGTAGGGGTACTTGACGCCCTTGTCCTTGAGGGCTTTGGCGGCGGTCTTCAGGTCGGACCAGGTCTTCGGGGCGCCGACGCCGGCCTGCTTGAGGAGGTTCTCGTTGTAGAAGAGGAGGCGGCTGCTGGCCACGAAGGGCAGCCCGTACAACGTGTTGCCGACGGAACCGGCCTCCGCGAGGGGCTGGAGGAAGTTCGACTCGGCGGTGATGGTGAGCAGCTCGTCCGCGGAATACAACTCGCCCCGTGCCGCGAAGTCGGAGTAGGAGCCCATGAGGGCCATGTCGGGCGCTTTGCCGTCCTTCACCATGCGGGAGACCTCACGGTCGATGTCGGCCCACGGGAGCAGCTGGACCTCGACCTTGATGCCGGGATGGGCGGCGGTGAAATCCTTCGTCACCTTGTCCCAGAAAGCCTTGGAGCTGTTGCCCGCACTGTCCCCGTATTCGGCCGCGACCAGGCGCAGCGTGCCGCTGTCGGCCGACGCCGCCCCGGAACTGCCGCAGCCGGACAGTGGTATCAGCAGGCCGAACGCGGCAGCCGCGGCGGCCGCGCCGAACATTCTTCGTCGCACGGGTGGATACCCCTGATTTTCTTTTGAGACCGGATATTACTTATGGGTTGCTCCGGGCCGGGGTGTCCCACCGTGGGCCCGTTGGCCGGAATTCTCTCCTGACCGGGACGGGTTTGACGGCATGGGGGTGGAAGGTGTGTTCAATGCTCCAAGTGCGGCTTTTCGGACTGGTGTTTTCCGATATGCGGTCCGTGTGCCGGACGCGCGTAGACATGCCGGAAAACCCGTTTCCGGGCAGGAAACGGGCTGACGGGACGTGCGCGTTCCGGGGGAGTCCCGCAGGGTTTTTCAGTCGGCGAACTCGCCCGCGTAGGGGTCGGGCTCGCCCGTCTCGGGGTTGCGGCCCTCCTGCCAGCGGCGCTGGGCCTTGCGCCAGTGCACGAAGCTGAGGTGGCCGCCGTCCCAGAAGGTGATGCCGACCGGGCTCACGTCGAACTCGTCGGAGCACAGCAGCAGCAGGAATTCGGCCATGCCGTACGGGTACACCGCGAAGGAGTCGGCGGTGTGCCGCCCGACGACCAGGACGGGCCAGCGGTCGGGGTCCGGGTCGGTGGTGAGCCAGCACAGGATGTCGGAGCCGCCGGTGACGCCCCAGGCGACGATGGCCTCCGGGTCCACGTCGAAGGCGGCCCGGCCGCCCTCGGCCTCCCACACCTGGCGGGCATTGGCCGTCTCCTCGGCCATCTCCGCCGGGTCCCACTGGAGCCCGGGCTTCGGCAGCGGCAGCAGGATGCTGGCCTCGCCGTTGATGGACCCGGCGCCGAAGCGCCCCATGAACGCCACGAAGTCGGCCGGGAAGCGGGTGCCCCAGACGGCCTCGGCCGCCTGCCAGTCGATGTCCTCGTCGGCGCCGTGCGTCGCCGGCATGATCTGCTCCAGCGCCTTGACCCGCGCGTTCTCCGTCATGCCGCTCCCCTGCGCGCCCCAGCTCAACCGCCCCAACCTACCGCCCGCGCGCTCCGGTACCTAGGCGGAGCCGAGACGCTCTGCGGACGGCGGCCCCCGCTACGGCCCGGCCCGGACCTCGACGCGGATCCCCGGGCGCAGCCCCCAGCCGGCCATCGCGCCCGCCTCCGCCTCCAGGACGTGCCGGGACAGCGGGCGGGGCAGCCCCAGCCGGCCCGGGGGCATCGTCACCACGGCGCGCACCCGCAGCCCCCGGTCCAGGTAGGCCACGTCGATCGGGAAGCGCATCCGGAAGGTGTGCACGCTCGCCGCAGGGGTCAGCAGCAGCGCCCCCTCGATGCCGTCCCGCCCGAGGAGGCCGCGCGTACGGGCCCGGTAGGAGGCGGCGACCTCCAGCGGCACCGCCAGCGCGCCGACCCCGAGGATCCCGTGCCCGTCCTGCCACCGCGTCATGGCGGCCACCCTAGGGCGCGCTCCCGGCCCGCCGTAACCCCGGCGCAGCCCCGCCGGAACCCCGGCGGGCGCCGGGTCGCGGGGTCTACCTTCGGCGGATGGGCCACGCCGTGATCGTCCTCCTCGCCGTCGCGTACGGCGCCGCCGCCGGGCTGCTCGGGCTGCCGCGCGCCGCGTACCGGCTGTCCGTGGCGCCGGGGGAGCCGTGGCGGGAGCGGTGTCCCGAGGGTCATCCGCTCGCCGGGTGGTTCGGGCCCGCCCGCTGCCGGGGCCGCCGCTACGGGCCCGCCGGGGTCTGGGCGGCCTCGGGGGCCGTCTGCGGGGCCCTCGCCGCCGCCGTCGGACCGCGCCCGGAGGCGGCGGCGTACGTCGTGCTCGCCCCGGCCCTGGTGCTGCTGGCCCTCGTCGACCTCGCGGTGCACCGGCTGCCCGACGTGGTGACCCTGCCGCTGGCCGCCGCCACCGCCGCGCTCCTCGGCGCGGCCGCGCTGCTGCCGGGCGCCGCCGGGTCCTGGCGGGCCGCGCTGCTGGGCGGCGGCGCGCTCGGGGCGGCGTACCTGGTGCTGTTCCTCGTCAACCCCGCCGGGATGGGCCTCGGCGACGTCAAGCTGGCGCTTCCGCTCGGGGTCGCTCTTGGGTGGTACGGGTGGGGGGTATGGGCGGCCGGGGCCTTCCTGGGCCTGCTCTACGGGGCCCTGTACGGCCTCGGCCTGCTGCTTCGAGGCCGCGCGACCCGCACGACGGGCTTCGCGTTCGGCCCCTTCATGGCCGCCGGCGCCCTCACCGGAGTGCTGCTGGGCGGATTCGGAGCGTAATCGTTTCGCGGCGATGCACGCAGCACGCTTTACGAAGGGTTATGGTGGAACCCCCCCCTCGGGCCGGTCCGTATCCCCCCCACGGACCGGCCCGTTTTTTGCTTTCCGCCCCCCTCGGCCAAAAGCGCAGGTCAGTCGCGCTGGGCCCAGATGTTGGTGCCGGGGGTGGAGACGGCGAAGGAGTCGATCTCCTTCAGCTCCTCCGCGGACAGCGGCGCTCCGGCCAGCGCGGCCACGTTCTCCTCCAGCTGCTTCACGCTCGACGCGCCGACCAGCGCCGACGTCATCCGCTCGTCGCGCAGCACCCAGGTCAGCGCCAGCTGCGCCAGCGACTGCCCGCGCCGGGCGGCGATCTCGTTCAGGCCGGCCAGCCGGCGCAGCACGTCGTCGGAGAGCAGACCGGGGTCGAGGGACTTGCCCTGGCTGGCCCGCGAGCCCTCCGGGATGCCCTTGAGGTACTTGCCGGTCAGCAGGCCCTGCGCGAGCGGCGCGAAGGAGATGCAGCCCATGCCGGCCTCCTCCAGGGTGTCCAGCAGCCCGTCCTCCTCCGTCCAGCGGTTGATCATGGAGTACGAGGGCTGGTGGATCAGCGGCCGTACGCCCATCTCCCGCAGGATCCGCACCGCCTCGGCCGTCTGCTCGGCGGTGTACGAGGACACGCCGACGTACAGCGCCTTGCCCTGCCGGACCGCGGACGCCAGCGCGCCCATGGTCTCCTCCAGCGGGGTGTGCGGGTCGAAGCGGTGCGAGTAGAAGATGTCGACGTAGTCCACGCCCATCCGCTTCAGCGAGGCGTCGAGCGAGCCGAGCAGGTACTTGCGGCTGCCCCATTCGCCGTACGGGCCGGGGTGCATGAAGTAGCCGGCCTTCGTGGAGAGCACCAGCTCCTCGCGGTACGGCGCGAAGTCCTGGGCGAAGAGCTTGCCGAAGTTGAGCTCGGCCGAGCCGGGCGGCGGGCCGTAGTTGTTGGCCAGGTCGAAGTGGGTCACGCCGAGGTCGAAGGCGCGGCGCAGGATCGACCGCTGGGACTCCAGGGACTTGTCGTCACCGAAGTTGTGCCAGAGGCCGAGGGAGATGGCCGGAAGCTTGAGGCCGCTGTGGCCGGTGCGGCGGTACGGCATGGAGTCGTAGCGCGAGGTCTCTGCCCGATAGGGATTGTTATCAGTCACGATGTCCTCCCTATCACGGACTTGTGACCGGCCGAGTTGGGTACCGGATCCCGCCGCGCAGTAATGTGGCGGCGTCGGGGGAGACCGCGATTCGCACGGGGGCATTGCACGGAGGGGCTGGAAGATCGTGAAGCTGCGCGACCTGGTGTACAGGCTCTACGCACGCCGGGTGGAAGGCCGCCTCGACCATGACGCGTCGCCCAAGCACATCGGCGTCATCCTGGACGGGAACCGGCGCTGGGCCAAGGCGTCCGGAGGCACCACGGAGCAGGGCCACCAGGCCGGCGCCGACAAGATCTCCGAGATGCTGGGCTGGTGCACCGAGACGGACGTCGAGGTCGTCACCCTGTGGATGCTCTCCACGGACAACCTGGACCGGCCGGAGGTCGAGCTGCGGCCGCTGCTCAACATCATCGAGAACACCGTCCGGGGTCTCGCCGAGGACGGCCGCTGGCGCGTCCACCACGTCGGCAACCTGGACATCCTGCCCACGCGGACCCAGACCGTGCTGAAGGAGGCCGAGCAGGCCACGCACGACGTCGACGGGATACTGGTCAACGTGGCCGTGGGCTACGGCGGCCGCCAGGAGATCGCGGACGCGGTCCGCTCGCTGCTCCTGGAGCACGCCGAGAAGGGCACCTCCTTCGAGGAGCTCGCCGAGGTCCTGGACATCGACCACATCGCCGAGCACCTCTACACCCGCGGCCAGCCCGACCCCGACCTGGTGATCCGCACCAGCGGTGAGCAGCGGCTGTCCGGATTCATGCTCTGGCAGAGCGCGCACTCCGAGTACTACTTCTGCGAGGTCTTCTGGCCGGCCTTCCGCAAGGTCGACTTCCTCCGGGCGCTGCGCGACTACGCCGCCCGGCACCGGCGCTACGGCACCTGACCCGTCCGGCTGACACCCCCTCGGCCCCCTTCCGTCCCCTCGCGCGCCCCTCGCGAAGCCTTCACCAGGGATTCACCGAGCGTCCGTCATATGCCAAGGCATGGCGGCGCTTGTTCGAGGGCATAACCCTGGCAGGTCGACGCCCGGTCCACGGGCGTCGAATCTCAGCGGACGGCACAGGGCCGTCCGCCCGGGAGGCCCTTTGCACCAGGACGCGCGTGCGGTTCGCACGGACGGATTGGAGGGCCGGAATTCGGCCCTGGCATGGGTGCCGTTGACCGGTCCGGTCTTCATGGCCCGACCTCTTCCGAGGGGGTACGTCCTTCCGTGGTGACCAGCACAAAGCGCCGCCTGCCCGACAGGCGGACCTATGTCCTCGACACCAGCGTCCTGCTGGCAGACCCCAACGCGTTCTCCCGCTTCGACGAGCACGAGGTCGTGCTCCCGATCGTGGTGATCACCGAGCTGGAGGCAAAGAGGCACCATCCCGAACTCGGCTACTTCGCGCGCCAGGCCCTGCGCCTGCTCGACGACTTCCGGGTCCGCTACGGTCGCCTCGACGCCCCCATCCCGTTGGGCGATCTCGGTGGCACGCTGCGCGTCGAGCTCAACCACTCCGACCCGGGCGTCCTGCCCGCCGGCTTCCGGCTGGGGGACAACGACTCGCGGATCCTCGCGGTGGCCCGCAACCTCCAGGCCGAGGGCTACGACGTCACGGTCGTGTCGAAGGACCTCCCCCTGCGCATCAAGGCCTCCTCCGTGGGGCTGCTCGCGGAGGAGTACCGCGCGGAGCTCGCGATCACCGGGGCCGGCTGGACCGGCATGAGCGAGCTGTCCCTCTCCGGGGAGCAGGTGGACCTCCTCTACTCCGAGGAGCGCCTCTACGTACCGGAGGCCGCGGAACTGCCCGTGCACACCGGACTGGTCATCCAGTCCGAACGGGGCAAGGCCCTCGGCCGGGTCACCGCCGACGGGAACGTACGGCTCGTCAAGGGCGACCGGGAGGCCTTCGGGCTGCACGGCCGCAGCGCCGAGCAGCGCATCGCCCTCGACCTGCTGCTCGACCCGGACATCGGGATCCTCTCGATGGGCGGCCGGGCCGGCACCGGCAAGTCGGCACTGGCCCTGTGTGCGGGCCTGGAGGCGGTCCTGGAGCGCAGGCAGCACCAGAAGGTGATGGTCTTCCGGCCGCTGTACGCGGTGGGCGGGCAGGACCTCGGCTACCTGCCGGGCGACGCCGCCGAGAAGATGAGCCCCTGGGCGCAGGCGGTCTTCGACACCCTCTCGGCGGTCGCCGGACGCGAGGTCATCGAGGAGGTGCTGGGCCGCGGGATGCTGGAGGTCCTGCCGCTCACCCACATCCGGGGACGTTCGCTGCACGACGCCTTCGTGATCGTGGACGAGGCCCAGTCGCTGGAGCGCAACGTCCTGCTGACGGTGCTGTCCCGGATCGGGGCCAACTCGCGGGTGGTCCTCACCCACGACGTGGCCCAGCGGGACAACCTGCGCGTCGGCCGGTACGACGGAGTGGTCGCCGTCGTGGAGAAGCTGAAGGGGCATCCGCTCTTCGCCCACGTCACCCTGACGCGCTCCGAGCGCTCCCCGATCGCCGCCCTGGTGACCGAGATGCTCGAAACGCTCTGATCGGAACCGATCGCCCAACGGGTCCCAAAGGGACCAAAAACCTCATAGCGGGAAGGTGAGTTGACGCCGCCCGGCGAAGGCGCAGGAGCCTAGCCGGGCGGCGTCGTGCTGCACAGGGGTTTGCCGGAAACAGCGGTGACGTACCAGGTGTGACCTTTCCCACGCAACGGGGAATTGCCCTGCGGCGTCGAGGTCCGGCAGAGTCTGTTTTCCGTCAGGCCCCGCATACGGCACACTCTCCCGGACCTCGTCCGGGGGGCCCGGTATCTCCCGTTGGGATACGAGCGGCACCACAACTCCACAGCCGATGTCCGTATGCCGCCCGGTTTTCACCCGGCAGCCCCCGCAGGGGAGTTGCCCACGGGCCCGTGTCTCCAGTGACCGCACCACCACGGAGACCAGTGTCGAGGGGCACTCTTGCGCCCGCGCGGTCACTGCGGACGCTGCTGGAAGGACACCGTGTGAGCCGGATTTCGGTCCGGGGGTTCGCAGTGGCTTCGGCCACCGCGGTCACCACCGTCGGCGCAGTCGTCGGCGTCGCCACTGGCGACCCCGCCTCCTCGAACGATCTGGAGACCACCGCGTCCGGTGCGACTCTGCTCACCGAGATCCCGGTCGGCGAGCAGGCGCAGGTCCAGAGCGCGTCCCTGACGCAGCAGGCCGACGCGATCGCCCACGCCGCCGACACCGACGCGAAGCGTTCGGCGGAAGAGGCGGCGCGCATCCAGGCCGCCGAGGACGCCAAGTCCAAGAAGGCCGACGCCGAGAAGGCGGAGAAGGCCAAGAAGGACGAGGCCGACGCCAAGCTCAAGAAGGAGCGGGACGAGAAGGAAGAGGTCGCCAGCCGGTCCGCGACCCGCGACGCCGGCGACTTCCCCGTCCAGGGCTCCTACACGGTCGCCCAGGTCAAGGCCATCGCGCAGCAGCTCGTCCCCTCGGGCCAGTTCCAGTGCTTCTCCAACATCATCAACGAGGAATCCACCTGGAACTACCAGGCGGTCAACTCCTCTTCGGGCGCCTACGGCCTGGTCCAGGCGCTCCCCGGTTCCAAGATGGCCTCGGCCGGCTCGGACTGGCGCACCAACCCGGCCACCCAGATCAAGTGGGGCCTGGGCTACATGAACGAGCGTTACGGCAGCGCGTGCAGCGCCTGGAGCTTCCACCAGGCCAACGGCTGGTACTAGCGGCGAGGGAACCGGCCCGTGCCGGTTCAACCTCCGGGAGCCCCGCACCGTCCTACGGTGGGGGGCTCCTCGCGTGTACGGTCGTGCGAGGTGTGACCGTACGGCGGGGGAAGGGAACGACATGGTGAAGACGGCAGGCTGGCTCGGCCGGCTCGGCAGCAGACTGAGCCGGATGGAGGCCCGCCTCGACGAACGGCGGGCCGAGGTCGAGGCCGAGGCCACCGGGCAGGAGCCCGCGGCCGCCGCCGACGGCCCCGCCCCCGCACCGGCGCACGGCCCGCCGCACGCGCCCGCCCGGCCCGATCCGGTGAGCGTCATCCCGTGGGGCATGCGGGTCGCCGCCGAGGCCAGCTGGCGGCTGCTGCTGCTCGCCGGGATGCTCTGGGTGCTGATGAGGGTGATCAGCGAAGTCCGCCTGGTCGTCCTCGCCTTCGCCGCCGCGCTGCTGGTGACCGCGCTGCTCCAGCCCTTCGTGGTGCGGCTGCGCCGGCTCGGGCTGCCGCGCGGGCTGGCCACCGCCGTCACCGCGATCCTCGGCTTCGTCGTCATCGGACTCGTCGGCTGGTTCGTGGTCTGGCAGGTCATGGAGAACCTCGACGACCTCTCCAACCGGCTGCGCGAGGGCATCAACGAACTCAAGAGCTG
Source organism: Streptomyces sp. NPDC102258 (assembly GCF_055584685.1). Classification (NCBI taxonomy): domain Bacteria; kingdom Bacillati; phylum Actinomycetota; class Actinomycetes; order Kitasatosporales; family Streptomycetaceae; genus Streptomyces; species Streptomyces sp. NPDC102258. Next base: position 36,584 of record NZ_JBVJLO010000014.1, on the reverse strand, counting down.
GGCACTGGACAGTCCGTTCCACGTGACCGAGAAGCAGATCAACGACATCGCGAAGAACCTCAGCGAGACGATCGGCACCAACACCGAGGAGATCACCTCCGCCGGGCTCCAGGGCGTGACGGTCCTCGTCGAGGTGCTGACGGGCATGCTGCTCGCGATGTTCTCGACGCTCTTCCTGCTCTACGACGGCAAGCGCATCTGGCACTGGGTGCTCGGCCTGGTCCCGGCCGCCGCCCGGCCGGGCCTGGCCGGGGCCGGCCCGCGTGCCTGGCGGACGCTGACCGCGTACGTGCGCGGGACGGTGCTCGTCGCGCTCATCGACGCCGTCTTCATCGGCCTCGGGCTGTACTTCCTCGACGTGCCGATGGCCGTCCCGCTGGCCGTGTTCATCTTCCTGTTCGCCTTCATCCCGCTGGTCGGCGCCGTCGTCTCGGGCGCCCTCGCGGTGGTGGTGGCGCTGGTGACGCAGGGGCCGTTCACCGCGCTGATGGTGCTCGTGGTGGTGCTCGCGGTGCAGCAGATCGAGGGGCACGTCCTCCAGCCCTTCATCCTGGGCCGTGCGGTACGGGTCCACCCGCTCGCGGTGGTGCTGTCGGTGGCGGCCGGCGGGATGATCGCCGGCATCGGCGGCGCGGTGGTGGCGGTGCCGCTGGTCGCCGTCACCAACACGGTGGTCGGCTACCTGCGGGCGCACGCCCGCGAACTGCACCCCGGCGGTCCCGTCGGGAGCGGCCCCGCGCCGCACGGGGCCAGCGCACTGACGGTCGCCGACCCGGAGGACGGGCCGGAGGCCGGGGATGATCAGCGAGCCTGAGCTCGAAGGGGAGTGGGCCGGGCGGCCCGCGGACCTCGCGGGGGACGCGGAGCCCGCCCCGCGGGCGCAGGCCGGCGGGCGGGGCGCGCGGGCGCCGTGGTGGTGGGCGCTGGGCGGGGCGGTGGCGGCTTCCGCGGTGTGGGCCGGGGCGCTGGCGGTGCAGGAACGTTTCGGCGAGGCCGCGCCCCCGGTTGCGTACCGGCAGGCCGAGAACCTCTGCCGGGAGGCGCCGCTGAACACGCTCGGCAAGCTCGTCGGCACCTTCGACTCCGGCCACCCCTCACATGCCGAGAGTCCCGCGCTGGACTGGTCGTACTGCGGGACCGGCACGGAGTGGAGCGACCGGGCCGGCTCCGTCCAGGGCCGGCTGATGGTCGAGCTGCACCGCCGCGACGACCCGGAGCCGGAGTTCGGGGCGGACGCCGGGATGGACCCGGAGCTGCGCGCGGGCGGCGCCGCCGAGGTGCAGGAGGTGCCCGGGCTCGGAGAACGGGCGCTGTTCACCCGGCACGTGGTGGCGCCCCAGCTGCGGGTGCTCGACGGCGGGGCGGTCTTCACGCTGAGCGTGCAGTCCTTCGGCGGCGAGCCCTGGGACGAGGACGCCGTCGCGGCGGCCATGATCGAGGACATGCGGACGCTGATGGGCCGGCTGCGTACGCCGTGAACGGAGGCGCGCAAGCCCTCAACGACGCTGCGCAAGTCGTGAACAACCCTGCGTCAGGCGTGAACAACGCTGCGTCAGCCGTGAGCGGCGCCGCGCACCCCGTGAACGGTCGGGTCGCGTACGGGAACCGCCCGGCCGCGCACTGAACGGGCAGGGCCCCCGCGGCCGGTGAGGCTGCGGGGGCCCTGAGGTCCGTCATCCGTACGGGGACTACTCGGCGGCCAGGACCGCTTCGGCGTCGAGGGTGACGGCGACGGCCTGGATCACCGAAGCGATCTTGAAGGCCTCCTGGACCGTCTCGCGGTCGACGCCGGCCTTGCGCAGGACCTGCTCGTGCGAGTCCAGGCACTGGCCGCAGCCGTTGACGGCCGAGACCGCGAGCGACCACAGCTCGAAGTCGACCTTCTCCACGCCCGGGTTGCCGATGACGTTCATCCGCAGGCCCGCGCGCAGCGTGCCGTACTCCGGGTCGGAGAGCAGGTGACGGGTGCGGTAGAAGACGTTGTTCATCGCCATGATCGCGGCCGCGGACTTCGCAGCGGCGTACGCCTCCGGCGACAGGTTCGCCTTGGCCTCCGGCTCCAGCTCACGCAGGACGCGCGGGGAGCGGGCGGCGATCGCGCAGGACAGGACGGTGCCCCACAGCTGCTGCTGCGAGAGCTTGTCCTGGTTGCCGATGACCGAGCCGAGGTTCAGCTTCAGGTCCTTGGCGAAGTCCGGGACCGCGGACTTCAGGGAGTCGAGGGACATGCGTCACTCACCGGCCAGCAGGGAGCCCGCGTCCAGGGTGTCCTCGCCCTTGGTCCAGTTGCAGGGGCACAGCTCGTCGGTCTGCAGGGCGTCGAGGACCCGCAGGACCTCCTTGGGGTTACGGCCCACGGAACCGGCGGTCACCATCGAGAACTGGATCTCGTTGTTCTGGTCGACGATGAAGACGGCGCGCTGCGCGAAGCCGTCCTCGCCCTGCACGCCACAGGCCTGCATGAGCTCGTGCTTGGAGTCGGCCAGCATCGGGAAGGGCAGGTCACGCAGGTCGGCGTGGTCCTTGCGCCAGGCGTGGTGGACGAACTCGGAGTCGCCGGAGACGCCGAGGATCTGGGCGTCACGGTCGAGGAACTCGTCGTTCAGCTTGCCGAAGGCGGCGATCTCGGTCGGGCAGACGAACGTGAAGTCCTTCGGCCAGAAGAACACCACGCGCCACTTGCCCTCGTAGGCCTTGTGGTCGATCTGGGCGAACTCGCTGCCGGCTTCGAGCGAGACGCAAGCGGTCAGATCGTAGCTGGGGAACTTGTCACCGACAGTGAGCACGTGCTCTCCTTGCAAACCGGAAAGTGACCCTTTTGGGGGCTTTCCTCGGGTGTTGGACGGATCTCACATGCTGGCACAGCTGCATTGATTACGGAAATAGCTACTCTGGTTCAGGGTGATCGGAGGTACCTATCAGTGGCTGTCGGTAATAGAGGACCGATGCAGGCGAAGCAGCCGAGGCAGGCCAAGCAGCCGACGCTGGCGCAGCTGCGGGCCTTCGCGGCCGTCGCGGAGCACCTGCACTTCCGCGACGCCGCCGCGGCGATCGGCATGAGCCAGCCCGCGCTCTCGGGGGCCGTCTCGGCGCTGGAGGAGGCGCTCGGCGTGCAGTTGCTGGAGCGCACCACCCGCAAGGTGCTGCTCTCCCCGGCGGGCGAGCGGATCGCCGTCCGGGCGCGGGGCGTGCTCGACGCGATGGGCGGGCTGCTGGAGGAGGCCGAGGCGGTACGGGCCCCCTTCACCGGGATGCTGCGGCTCGGGGTGATCCCCACCGTGGCCCCGTACCTGCTGCCGACCGTGCTCGGGCTCTTCCACCGGCGCTACCCGCGCATGGACCTCCAGGTGCACGAGGAGCAGACGGCCTCGCTGCTGGAGGGGCTCTCCGGCGGGCGCCTGGACCTGCTGCTGCTCGCCGTGCCGCTGGGGATGCCCGGGGTCACCGAACTGCCGGTCTTCGACGAGGACTTCGTACTCCTGGCCCCCCGCGAGCACCCGCTGGCCGGGCGCCGGGACATCCCGCGCGACGAACTGCGCGGCCTGCAACTGCTGTTGCTCGACGAGGGGCACTGCCTGCGCGACCAGGCCCTGGACATCTGCCGGGAGGCCGGCCGCGGCGCCGGGGCGGACGTCACCACCACCGCCGCCGGGCTCTCCACGCTGGTCCAGCTGGTGGCCGGGGGGCTCGGGGTGACACTGCTGCCGCGCACCGCGCTGCGTCTGGAGACCGCCCGCAACGAGTACCTCGCCACCGGGTACTTCGCCGAGCCGGCCCCCTCGCGGCGGATCGCCCTGGCCATGCGGACCGGGACGGCGCGGGCGCAGGAGTTCCGGGCCATCGCCGCCGCCCTGCGCGAGGCCGTACGCCCGCTCCCGGTGTGGCCGACCGACTAGGCCGGCGCGGCTGAAGGGCCCGGTCGCTGGGCCGGGCGTCCGGTCGCGGGTCCGGGCGTCCGGTCAGGGGTCCTGGCGGGCGCCGCGCGGGCGGCCGCGCGGCGGGATGGGGGCGGCGCCGCCCGGGAGGCGGCCCGTCTCCGACAGGGCCCGGCGCAGCAGGAACTCGATCTGCGCGTTGGCGCTGCGCAGGTCCTCGCCGGCCCAGCGGGCGAGGGCGTCGTACACCTGGGGATCCAGTCGCAGCAGCACCTGCTTGCGCGCCTGTCGGGCCGGCCGGCCGGCCGCCGCCCGGTCGGTGCCCGCGTCCTCGCCGCCGGGGCTCACTGGTAGAGGGTGCCCGTGTTGATGACCGGCTGGGCCGCGCGGTCGCCGCAGAGGACCACCATCAGGTTGGAGACCATGGAGGCCTTGCGCTCCGGGTCCAGGTCCACGATGTCCTCCTCCGCCAGTCGGGTCAGGGCCAGCTCCACCATGCCCACCGCACCTTCGACGATCTGCTTGCGGGCCGCCACGACCGCGCCCGCCTGCTGGCGCTGGAGCATCGCGGAGGCGATCTCCGGAGCGTACGCGAGATGCGTGAACCGGGACTCGATGATCTGCACGCCCGCCTTCTCGACCCGGCTGGCGAGTTCCACCGCGAGCTCCTCGGTGATCTCCTCGGCGTTGCCGCGCAGCGAGAGGCCGCCCTCCTCGTGGGCGTCGTAGGGGTACTCGATCGCGATGTGCCGCACGGCCGTCTCGGTCTGCGTCTCCACGAACTCCGTGAAGTCCTCCACGTCGAACACCGCGCGTGCGGTGTCGGAGACCCGCCAGACCACGACCGCCGCCAGTTCGATCGGGTTGCCGTACGCGTCGTTGACCTTCAGGACGGCCGTCTCGTGGTTGCGCACGCGGGTGGAGATCTTCTCGCGGGAGGTCAGCGGGTTCACCCAGCGCAGTCCGTCCGTGCGGATCGTGCCCCGGTAGCGGCCGAAGAGCTGGACCACGCGGGCCTCGCCCGGCGCGACCGTGTTCAGTCCGCACAGCCCGATCAGCGAGACGAGGGAGAGCAGGACGCCGAGGGCGATCAGCGCCGTCTTGACCCCCGCCGAGGAGGACACCGCGCCCACGGCGATCAGAGCCGCGCCGGCCGCGATGCCCGCGAGCCCCAGCAGCAGGGCCGGTCCGCCCCCGACGCTGCGCGCCGGGAACTCCCGTACGCCGTCCGGCTGCCTGTCCACTGGCGTTGTCATGGATTACCCCCGTTTGGTGTGGGACGTCTGGTCGCGGTCGACCGGAGCGCCTAGCAAAGTGATATCACTTTTTGCGTTAACCGCAACCCATCGGGTCTCATGGGCGTCGGTTCCCTTGGCGTGGGTGCTGATTCTCACGTCCGAATTGACCGGTATTGATCAGGGTTAGCCAACCTTTGTCACAGCCTGCGGTGTTAGTTTTCTGAGCTGACGTCGGGGGGGTAATCGAGCGGAGCGGGAGCGATGGGCCGAGCAGAGGCGCGACGGGCGCAGCAGCAGCGCGGTGCGCGAAAAGCGCCACGCGGGCGTGCGGGCAAGTCGACCGGGAAGAAGCGCAGCGGCATACGCCGCTTCCTCAACTGGAAGACGATCCTGGGGACCTTCCTCGGAGGCGCCCTGCTCCTGATCCTCGGAGCGGTGATCCTCTACTTCTCGGTGGACCCGCCGGACCCGAACAAGAACGCCACGCTCCAGAGCAACACCTACCGGTACGCCGACGGCTCGATCATGGCCCGCACGGGCGCGATGAACCGTGAGATCCTCCCGATCGAGAAGATCCCCGAGGACGTCCGCACCGCGTTCATCGCCATCGAGAACAAGTCCTTCTACAAGGACAGCGGCGTCGACCTGATCGGTGTGGCCCGCGGCCTCTTCAACACGGCCACCGGCCGCGGCACGGCCGGCGGCTCGACCATCACCCAGCAGTACGTCAAGAACTACTACCTCACGCAGGACCAGTCGGCGACCCGCAAGCTCCGCGAGCTGGTGATCTCGGTCAAGGTCGACCGGAGCATGCAGAAGAACGAGATCCTCGCCGGGTACCTCAACACCAACTTCTACGGCCGCAACGCCTACGGCATCCAGGCCGCCGCCCAGGCCTACTACGGCGTCGACGCCGAGAAGCTCACCCTGGAGCAGGCCGCCTACCTCGCCGCCGTCATCCAGGCCCCCAGCCAGTACGACTGGGCGACCGCCGGCCCCAACGGCAAGCGGCTGGTCATGATCCGCTTCAACGCCGTCCTCGACAACATGGTCGAGATGGGCAAGCTGGACAAGGCCAAGCGCGACACCCTGAAGTTCCAGGAGCCCATCAAGCCCAAGCCGCTGCCGGGCATGGACGGCCAGAAGGGCTACCTCGTCCAGGCCGCCAAGCAGGAGCTGAGCAGGCAGAACATCAAGGACGCCGACATCACCGCCGGCGGCTGGAACATCACGCTCAACATCGACAAGAAGAAGCAGGCCGCGCTGGAGAAGGCGGTCCAGGACGAGCTGGAGTCCAAGCTCGAACGCAAGAACGTCAAGGACCGCCCCCAGGACCAGAGCGTCCAGGCCGGCGCCACCTCCGTGGACGCCAAGACCGGCGCGATCGTCGCGATGTACGGCGGCGTGGGCCTAGCGGAGAAGGCCGAGAGCAACGCCCTGCGCACGGACTACCAGCCGGGCTCGACCTTCAAGCCGGTCGTACTGGCCACCGCCCTGGAGACGGGCGCGAAGACCCAGGACGGCCGCCCGATCACCCCGAACGCCCTCTACGACGGCACCAGCAAGCGCCCCGTCGTCGGCAGCGCGACCGCCTTCGCCCCGCAGAACCAGGACGACATCAACTACGGCGACCCGATGCTCACGGTCCAGGAGGCCACCAACTCCTCCGTGAACTCCGTGTACGCGCAGATGATCGTGGACGCCAAGCCGGAGAAGGTGAAGTCGACCGCGCTCTCCCTCGGCATGACGGACCGCGAGGGCTGGCCGGCCGACAGGCCCGCCATGTCGCTCGGCACGATGAGCGCCAACACCGTCGAGATGGCCGGGGTCTACGCCACCTTCGGCCACCACGGCAAGAAGGTCACCCCGACCATCGTGAAGAGCGCCGAGCACGCGGAGGCGACGTTCAAGGCGGTCAGCCCGGTCGGGTCCCAGGTCCTGACGTCCACGACCGCCGACACCGTCACCAAGGTCCTCGCCGGCGTGGTCGAGGACGGTTCCGGCAAGGCCGTCCGCGACTCCGCCTACGAGGCCGCGGGCAAGACCGGCACCACCGAGTCCAACGTGGCCGCCTGGTTCACCGGCTACACGCCGGAACTGGTCACCGTCGTCGCGATGTTCGGCGAGGACCCCACCACGCACAAGCAGGTCACCCTGACCGGTACGGCCGGCAAGGGCCGCGCGGGCGGTTCCAGCTTCCCCGCGCAGATCTGGCACGCGTACACCCTGGCCGCGCTGAAGGGCCAGAGCACCGGCCAGTTCGACCTCTCGGACGCCGAGATGGGCACGCCGCCGACGCCGACCCGCTCCCCGTCCCCGACGGCGACCCAGAGCATCACCCCGTCGCCGACCAGCTCCGGAACCCGCCCCTCGGGCACCCCGGACCCCTCGGCCAGCTCCGGCAAGCCGGACCCGACCCCGCCGACGAAGAACCCGACCCCGACGACGAAGAACCCCACGCCGCCGACGAAGGACCCGACTCCGCCGACGAAGGACCCGACGCCGCCGGACCGGCCGGACTTCCCGCACCTGTAGGCGGGGGGCCCGTACACACAGCACCGCCCCGCGGCGATCACGCCGCGGGGCGGTGGTGCGTTCGGGGCCGGGGCCGTCAGCGGCGGTCGGGCGCCCCCGGCAGCGCGAGCTCGAACCAGACGACCTTGCCGCTGCTCAGCCGGGTGGCGCCCCAGCGGCGCGCCAGCCGGTTCACCAGGAACAGGCCGCGCCCGCCCTCGTCGGTCTCCCGGGCCCGGCGCTGGCGCGGCAGCTGCGGGGAGTCGTCGCCGACCTCGCAGCGCAGCACGTCGGTCCGCAGCAGCCGCAGGGTCACGGGCCGCTCCGCGTACCGCACGGCATTGGTGACCACCTCGCTGACCAGCAGCTCCAGCGAGTCGCTCAGCTCCTCCAGCCCCCAGCGGGCCAGCGCGCGCCGGGCGAAGCGGCGGGCCCGGCCCGGGGCGGTCTCCTCCGGGTCCAGGAACCAGTACGCGACGTCGCTGGGCGCGATCCCCTCGAAGCGGGCCGCGAGCAGGGCGATGTCGTCGTCCCGGTCACCGGGGCCCAGCATGTCCAGCACGTCGTCGCACAGGGCCTCCAGCGGCGGCGAGTGGTCCAGCCCGGTCAGCTGCGCGGTGGTCGCCAGGCGCTCCCGCAGCTGTTCGATGCCGGTCCACACGTCCCGCAGCCGGGACTCCACCAGCCCGTCCGTGTACAGCAGCAGGGTGGCCCCGGCGGGGGCGTCCAGCTCCACGGCCTCGAAGTCGACGCCGCCGACGCCGATGGGCGCGCCCGGCGGGACGCGCAGGACCTCGGCGCGCCCGCCCAGGTGCAGCAGCACGGGCGGCGGGTGGCCGGCGTTGGCGATGGTGATCCGGTGCGAGACGGGGTCGTAGACGGCGTACAGGCAGGTGGCCATGCGGTCGGAGCCGAGGCGCTGCGCCTGCTCGTCCAGGTGGTGCAGCACCTCCGCCGGGGGCAGGTCGAGCTGCGCCAGGGTCTGCGCGGTGGTGCGCAGCTGTCCCATGATCGCGGCGGAGGTCATGGAGTGCCCCATGACGTCGCCGACGACCAGCGCGACCCGGCTGCCGGGCAGCGGTATGGCGTCGTACCAGTCACCGCCCACCCGGGCCGTCTCGGCGGCGGGCAGGTAGCGGGAGGCGAGCCGTACCCCGGTGGGCTGGGGGAGGCTGTCGGGCAGCATCGTGCGCTGCAACTCGTCGGCGATGTAGGCCTCGCGGCCGTAGAGCACGGCCTTGTCGATGCCGAGCGCGGTGTGCGTGGCCAGCTGGGCGGCGACGAGCAGGTCGTTCTGCTCGAAGGCGTCCCGGTCGGGGGTGCGCAGGAACACGGCCGCGCCGATCACGCGCCGGCGGCCCCGCAGCGGTGCCAGGATGGCTCGCTGGCCGCGCGGTACCGGGTGGTCGTCCCCCAGCAGCTCGGGGAGCGCGTCGCGGGCCCCGGCGGCCGAGCCGAAGACGGGGCGTACGCCGCGCAGCACCTCGGCGAGGGCCCCGCCGGGGCGGATCTCGCACAACTCGGCGGCGGGCAGGTCGCCCTGCGGGCCGACCAGCGGGAGCTGGCTGAAGTCGAGCTCGCCCGCGGCTGTGGTGGCTCCCGTGGCCCCGGTGGTGCCCGTGGCCGCGGCGCCCTCGCCGCTCTCGCCCAGGGCCAGGTCGTCGATCGGCCGGAGCCGGTCGGTGCGCCGCAGCCTCAGCACGACCGGTCCGACGGGCCGCTCGTCGCCGACGGGCAGCGGGTCGCGCAGGTAGACGAGGATGGCGTCGGAGAAGGTCGGCACGGTCGCCCGGCACAGGCCCAGCACGATCTCGTCGAGGTCGATGCCGCGCGCGATCCGCCGGGTGGCGGCGCCGACGAAGCGCAGCCGGTCGCCCTCGCGGCGGGCCACGCCCACCTCGCCGGGAGCGCCCGCGCCGCCCGCGCCAGGGCCCGGTACGAGGACGCCGCCGGCGGCGAGGGGCTGCGCGACGGGCAGGCCGGAGCCGGCGGGCGGGCCGGCCGCCGGGGCGGACGGGAGCGGGCCGTCGCCGCCGGTGTCATCGCGCCGGCCGGCGTTGCGCGCGGCCTCACCGTCGCGGATGTGCGCCCCGGGCGGGCCGGGGTCCGCCGCGCCGTGTCCGGAGCTCCGGGCACCCTGCGGTCCGCCGCCCGCGGCGGCCGCGCGGGGGCGCGGGAGGTCGGCGGGCGGATTCTGCGCATGCGTGCGCACGGCCTCGGCGGCCGCGATGGGGGCCTTGCCGTGGCCGGGCTCGTCCGTACCTCCGCCGGGGGCGACGGCGGGCTGCGGGCCCTCCTGGGAGGTGGGGTACTCCGTCACGCGTGGAATTCCGTCCGTCTGCGCTCGATGTGCGCTGCACTCAACTCGGTCAGTCGCGGTATACCCGCTCAGCGGCGGAGGCACCATCACCCCCGGGTTCCGCGTCCCGCTCGTTACCTCTCTCGCTCGGCGCCGACCTCCGGTCAAGTCCCGCCCGCCACAGGTCATTTGCGGCTACGGAGACCCGAGGGGCTCCGGCGCGCGACCAGCGGAGGACGATCCTACGTTTGAACCCCGGGGGCGCATCAAGGGTCTCATGAGGTCATATGCGCCGGGGTGCGGTCCCAGTCCTCCGGCAGGGCCGGAACCGGCCAGGCCGGATCGGGCCGCCAGTCCTGCCAGCCGTCGCGGAACGGCGGCCCCCAGGCCTCGATCAGCGCGACCGCCGCGCGCCCGGCCGCCTCGACCCCGCGCGCCTGGCCGGCGTCCAGCAGCCCGATCCGCCGGGCCTGGTCGAACTCGTCCTCGTCGCGCCAGCTCCAGCTGCGGTCCGGATGCACGGAGATGTCGAGGAAGTGGTCCACGGAATCCACTCCGCCGGACCAGCGCGAGCGTGGCTCCTCCAGGTTCACGTACCAGTTCTTGAAGCGCCAGCCGTGCTCCCAGAACAGCCAGACCGACCACGGCTCCCCGGGCCGGGCCAGCTTCAGCACGCCCGCCCCGAACCAGCGCGACCGTACGGTGGTCCGCGGCGCGGTGTAGCGGGTGGCGAGCGGTTCCTCGTGCACGGGAGTGCCATCGGCGAGCACCGGCTTGACGCATTCGGTGCCGGGGGCCATCCACACGGCGAGCAGCTCGTCGGTGTCGCGCACCACGGTGACCGGGCGGGCGATGTGCACCTGGCCCTTGAGGCCCGGCGCGTGGTCGCGGTAGCGCCAGAGGATCCGGTCCCCGGGCGCCCAGTGCGCACCGTCGGCGCGGTCCGGCCCCGCACCGCTCCCGGACCTGTGGGTACCTGTCATGCGCAGATCTTAGGGCGGCCGCTCCCGAACTGGCTGCGTTGCAGGTCACGGAGGGGTGCGGGGACGGTAAACGACCGGATTCGGTCCCTGTGCGGGGGCTCCTCAGGGGCGGGTCATCCGCAGCACGTCGAGGGCCTCGTCCAGCTGTTCGAGGGTGAGCGCGCCCCGGTCGACGTAGCCGGACTCCAGGACCACCTCGCGGATCGTCTTGCGTTCGGCGAGGGCCTTCTTGGCGACCTTGGCGGCCTCCTCGTAGCCGATGTAGCGGTTGAGGGGGGTGACGACGGAGGGCGAGGATTCGGCGTACTCCCTGGCCCGCTCCGCGTTGGCGGTGATTCCGTCCACCGTGCGGTCGGCCAGGAGCCGGCTCCCGTTGCCGAGCAGCCGGACCGATTCCAGCAGGTTCCTGGCCATCACCGGGAGCATCACGTTGAGCTCGAAATTGCCGGCGGCGCCCGCCACGGCGACCGTCGTGTCGTTGCCGAGCACCTGGGCGGCGATCATCAGTACGGCCTCGGGGACGACCGGATTGACCTTTCCGGGCATGATCGAGGACCCCGGTTGCAGATCCGGCAGATTGATTTCGGCCAATCCGGTGCGCGGTCCGGAGGCCATCCAGCGCAGATCGTTGCAGATCTTGGTGAGCGAGACGGCGATCGTGCGCAGCGCCCCGGAGGTCTCGACCAGCGCGTCCCGCGCGCCCTGGGCCTCGAAGTGGTTGCGGGCCTCGGTCAGCGGAAGCCCGGTGGCCGACGCGATCTCGGCGATGACGGCGGCGGAGAAGCCGGGCGGGGTGTTGATGCCGGTGCCGACCGCGGTGCCGCCCAGGGGCAGTTCGGCCAGCCGCGGCAGCGCCGCGCGCAGCCGCTCGACGCCGTAGCGGACCTGGGCCGCGTACCCGCCGAACTCCTGGCCCAGGGTGACGGGGGTGGCGTCCATCAGGTGGGTGCGGCCGGCCTTGACCACGTCGGCGAACTCGGCCGCCTTGCGCTCCAGGGCGGCGGCGAGGTGCTCCAGGGCCGGGACCAGCTCGCCGGAGACGGCGGCGGTGGCGGCGATGTGGATGGAGGAGGGGAAGACGTCGTTGGAGCTCTGCGAGGCGTTGACGTGGTCGTTGGGGTGCACGTCGCGGCCGAGCCGCTCGGTGGCCAGGGTGGCGATCACCTCGTTGGCGTTCATGTTGGACGAGGTCCCCGACCCGGTCTGGAACACGTCGACGGGGAAGTGCGCGTCCCAGCGCCCCTCGGCGACCTCGGCCGCGGCGGAGCGGATCGCCCCGGCGGTGTCCTCGTCCAGCACCCCCAGCTTCGCGTTCACCACGGCCGCGGCCGCCTTGACGCGGGCCAGGGCCTCGATGTGGGCGCGCTCCAGGCGCTGTCCCGAGAGGGGGAAGTTCTCCACGGCGCGCTGGGTCTGGGCACGCCATTTGGCGTGCGCCGGGACCCGTACCTCGCCCATGGAGTCGTGCTCGGTGCGGAACTCTTCGGCCCGCTGGTCATCCGTCATGTTCGTGGCCTCCTCAAAAAGTTGAGCAATTGTCTTGTTCGAAGTGTTCCCAACTCCCCTACCGACCAGTAAATACCGTGGGTAACACTGACATCGGGGAGGCGTTCATGGCTCGTGCGCGTACGAAGCCCAGACTTGCGAAGCCCAGGCTCAGATCTACCTTCGCCGCGGTCGCGGCGATCGCGGCCGCCCTCGGGGGCGTCACCGCCATCACCCCCATGGCCCAGGCGGCCCCGGCCGCCGGCTCCGCCACCGCCACCCCGCTCCCGCCGGAGCTGGAGGCCGTCCGGGCCGCCGAGGCCACCACGATCTACGGCGACCCGGCGATCCGCCCGCTGAACGAGCGCAAGACCGGGCTCATCTCGCTCGGCGACAGCGAGATCTCGGGGGAAGGCATCGGCAACTACGACCCCGCCACCAACACCCCCGACAACCAGTGCCACCGCTCGCCGGACTCGGCGATCCACCGCACCGGCATCCCGGCGGACTACACCTTCAACGTGGCCTGCTCCGGCGGTTACACCGGCAACATCAGGATCGGCGGCAGCAAGCAGTACGCCGACGAGCTGGTGCAGAGCGACAGCCTCGCCGTCAAGGCCCGCAACACGAAGATCAAGATGGTGCTGCTGGTCGCCGGGGCCAACGACGACCTCCAGTTCGGCCCCGTCATGACCGACTGCGTGACCCGCTGGGTGCTCAGCCAGGGCACCTGCGAGCCCAAGTACGGGCCCGGCTGGCAGGCCCGCGTCGACGGCCTGAAGCCCAAGGTGGAGGCCACCGTCGCCGACCTCAAGACGGTCATGCGCGACGCGGGCTACGCCGACTCCGACTACAAGCTCGTCGTGATGGGCTACCCCAGCCCCATCGGCCCCGACTTCAACGACAACCCGTCCTTCCCCGGCAAGCTCCCCGGCGGCTGCGCCGGCTACGACTCCGACGCGAGCTGGGGCCGTAACTACGCCGTGCCCACCTTCGAGAAGGGCATGCGCGAGGCCGCCCGCGAATCCGGCGCCCTCTACCTGGACAACTCGCGGCTCTTCCACGGCCACGAGGTGTGCATGGAGGACACCTGGGCCCGCGGGCTCTACCTCGACCTCGGGGACCACTTCCCGTGGGACGAGAACACCGCCCGGCAGTCCTTCCACCCCAACTACCGCGGCCACGGCGCCTTCGCGTCCTGCCTGACCCAGCTCTACGACTCCGGCCTGCGTGAGGGCTCCTGCGCCGACCCGTCCTCCACCGGCACCCCCGTCCTGCAGGCCGGCGCCTGGGACGACCTGTACCGGCCGCTGAAGAACGAGGCGACCGGCAACTGCCTCGACGACTTCGGCGGCTCCAGCGCCAACAACACCAAGGTCGTCGCCTGGGACTGCCACGGCGGCCGCAACCAGGGCTGGTGGTTCGACCCCGCGCGCGGGGCCGTCCACACCGAACTGACCCAGGACCGCTGCCTGGACGTCCCCGGCGGGAACTACACGGCCGGCACCGGCCTGGTCCTGTGGAACTGCCACGGCGGCGCCAACCAGAAGTTCGTCCGCGACGGCGCCACCCTGCGCCCCGCCTCCGCCACCGGCCAGTGCCTGACCGTCTCCGCCGCCCACGACCAGCTGCGCCTGCGGCCCTGCGACGGCTCGGCCGCCCAGCGCTTCGCGTAACCCCGTCGCCCCCACGCACCCCCACACCCGGCCGGCCCACCCCGGCCGGGTGCTCACATGCCGCGCAGCAGCTCGCGTACCTCGCGCGGCCGGTTGGTGATGAGCGTGTCCACCCCGAGCCGCACGCACAGCCGGACGTCCTCCGGCTCGTCCACGGTCCACACCCGCACCGCCAGCCCCTTGGCCTTCAGCCGCCCCACCAGACCCGGGTCCGCGCGTACGAGGTCGATGCCCGGCCCCGCCTGCGTCGCGAACGGCGGACGCACGGGCCGCAGCCGGCGCTCCATCAGGTACACCGCCGGCAGCCCGGGCGCCAGCCGGTGCAGCCGGGCCAGCGCGGTCCGGGAGAAGCTCATCACCTCGACGCGCCCCGACGCCCCGTCGGCCAGCCCGTTCTCCCGCAGCACCCGCACCAGCTCCGCCTCCAGCCGGCCCCCGGCCCGGGTGGGGTGCTTGGTCTCGACGGCCAGCCCCACGGGCCGGTCCGCGGCCAGCGCCTCCTTGAGCAGGTCCTCGAAGAGCAGCACCTGCGCCCCGCGGTGCTCCTCGCCCTTCCACCGGCCGAAGTCGAGCGCGGACAGCTCCTCGTACGTCATCGCGGAGACGATCCCGCGCCCGTCGGAGGTCCGCTCCACGGTCCGGTCGTGTACGCACACCAGCCGCCCGTCGGCGCTGAGCCGCACATCGCACTCCAGCGCGTCCGCGCCGTCGGCGATGGCCTGCCGGTAGGCCTCGACGGTGTGCTCGGGGTAGGCGTACGAGGCCCCCCGATGAGCGACGACCCGTACGTCGCGGGGCCCGGGGGAGGACGGTTCGGTCATGCCCCGGACGTTACCGGCACGCGGCGCCCGGCCCGGTACCGGACGCCGCACGGACGGCTGAACAGCGGGTGTCGCTCCGGAGCGGCTACGCCAGGCCCGGACCGCGGACCGGGATGTGGGTGAACGTGGGCTCCGGGGCCGGGTTCTGGAAGAAGTCGTTGCCCTTGTCGTCCACCACGATGAACGCCGGGAAGTCCTCGACCTCGATCTTCCAGACCGCCTCCATGCCGAGCTCCTCGTACTCCAGGACCTCGACCTTCTTGATGCAGTCCTGTGCCAGCCGGGCCGCCGGGCCGCCGATCGAGCCCAGGTAGAAGCCGCCGTGCGCACCGCACGCGTCCGTCACCTGCTGGGAGCGGTTGCCCTTGGCCAGCATGACCTTGGAGCCGCCCGCCGCCTGGAACTGCTCGACGTAGGAGTCCATGCGGCCGGCCGTGGTCGGGCCGAAGGAGCCGGAGGCGTAGCCCTCGGGGGTCTTCGCGGGACCGGCGTAGTACACCGGGTGGTCCTTGAGGTACTGCGGCATGCCCTCGCCCGCGTCCAGCCGCTCCTTGATCTTGGCGTGGGCGATGTCGCGGGCCACGACCAGCGGACCGGTCAGGCTCAGACGGGTCTTGACCGGGTGCTTGGTCAGGGTCGCCAGGATCTCGTCCATCGGCTGGTTCAGGTCGATGGAGACGACGTCCGCGGTCTCCGTCAGGTGCTCGTCGGTGGTCTCCGGCAGGAACCGCGCGGGGTCCGTCTCCAGCTGCTCCAGGAAGACGCCCTCGGCGGTGATCTTCGCCGTCGCCTGGCGGTCCGCCGAGCAGGACACCGCGATGGCGACCGGCAGCGACGCGCCGTGGCGCGGCAGGCGGACGACGCGCACGTCGTGGCAGAAGTACTTGCCGCCGAACTGGGCGCCGATGCCGATCTTCTGGGTCAGCTCGAAGACCTGCTGCTCCAGGGCCTCGTCGCGGAAGCCGTGACCCAGCGGCGAACCCTCGCGCGGCAGCTCGTCCAGGTAGTGCGCGGAGGCGTACTTCGCGGTCTTCAGCGCGTGCTCCGCCGAGGTGCCGCCGACCACGATCGCCAGGTGGTAGGGCGGGCAGGCCGCCGTGCCGAGCGAGCGGATCTTCTCCTCCAGGAACTTCATCATGGAGGCCTCGTTGAGGACCGCCTTGGTCTCCTGGTAGAGGAAGGACTTGTTGGCCGAGCCGCCGCCCTTGGCCATGAAGAGGAACTTGTACGCGCCGCCGTCGGTCGCGTACAGCTCGATCTGCGCGGGCAGGTTCGAGCCGGTGTTCTTCTCCTCCCACATGGTGAGGGGGGCCATCTGCGAGTAGCGCAGGTTCAGCCGGGTGTACGCGTCGTAGATGCCTCGGGAGAGGGCCGCCTCGTCGCCGCCCTCGGTCAGCACGTTCTGGCCGCGCTTGCCCATGACGATCGCCGTGCCCGTGTCCTGGCACATCGGCAGGACGCCGGCCGCCGCGATGTTCGCGTTCTTCAGCAGGTCCAGGGCCACGAACTTGTCGTTCGCGCTCGCCTCCGGGTCGTCGATGATGCGGCGCAGCTGCGCGAGGTGCGCGGGGCGCAGGAAGTGCTGGATGTCGTGGATGGCCTCTTCGGCGAGCTTGCGCAGCGCCTCGGGCTCGACCTTGAGGAACGTACGGCCGTCGGCCTCGAAGGTCGAGACGCCCTCCGAGGTCACCAGCCGGTAGGGGGTGGTGTCCTCGCCCAGGGGGAGCAGATCGGTGTACGCAAACTCTGGCATGACGGCAGTCATTCCTCACTCGGCAGACGGCGCTGGCGACCATTTGGCAGCGCGGTTGTCCAGCGTAGGACCTCGCGCGGGCGGCGGGGGAGTGAGGTAAGGCTCACTCGGCTCCCGGTGCGGCTCGGGCGGGGTCTGTATGGGCTCCGGGCGGGGTGCGGGCGGCGGCCCGGGCGGGGTCTGGCGGAGGTCCGGGCCGGGACCCGTGCGGGGGAGTATCGCGATCTATCGTGTCTCGCTATGCTGGGGCCGTGGACCTGGAAAAGCACCCCGCCGCCCCCGCCCCCGTGGCCGCCGCCCCCGTCGCCCTGCGCGCCTCCGACGCCGACCGGGACCGGATCGCGGAGATCCTCTCGCACGCCCTCGCCGAGGGCCGGCTGACCGCCGAGGAGCACTCCGAGCGCCTGGACTCCCTCTACGCCCTGAAGACCGTGGGGGAGCTGGAGGTCCTGGTACGCGACCTCCCGGCCGGCGCTGCGGCCGCCCACGCCCCGCGGCCGGCCGCCCCGGCCCCCGTACCGGCGGCCCCGGACGGCGGCCCCGTCGAGACGGTCGTCGCCGTCTTCAGCAGCTCCGCCCGCAAGGGCCGCTGGCGTCCCGGGGCCCGCACGCGCGCCGTCTCCGTCTTCGGCGACATCACCATCGACCTCACCGAGGCGGTCTTCGAACAGCAGGTCACCGAGATCAACGCGACCGCCGTCCTCGGCAACGTCGAGGTGCTGGTGCCGGAGAACGTCACCCTGCGCGGCTACGGCAGCGGCGTCCTCGGCAACTTCGAGGTGCGCGGGGAGGGCGCCTCGACCGACCCGCAGGCGCCGGTGGTCATCGTCCGCGGCTTCGCGCTGCTCGGCAACATCGAGGCCCGCCCCAAGCTCGGCTCCCGCCTCGTCGACCTCGCCCTCAAGCTCCGCAAGCGGCTCGACGGCTGAGTGCGTAGGGCCCGTCCGCGCGGCCCCCGGCGGCCCCCCGGCGCCCGTGCGGGGAGCCGTACGCGGGCGTCCCGTGCCTGCGGCGTATTTCGGTCGAACCTCTCCCCGCCGCCACTACGCGGGGCTTAGGGACACGTACAGCGGGTAGGGACTGGTGCATCGTCTCTCGCTCGCGTATACGTCGTCAGGAGTAGACCGTGCCGCTTCCGCCGCATCAGTCCCTGCAGGCAGCCGCCGTCCAGAGTCTTCAGACGCGCCCGGCCGCCGTGCCGAAGCCGCGGGTGCCGGCCAGGGAAGAGGACGGCCCATGGCACGCGGAGGCGGTGTGCCGCAGGGACGAGGCGGGCCTCTTCTTCGCGCCCTCCAAGGAGCCCACCGCGGCCCGGCTCGCCCGCGAGGAGGCCGCCAAGCGGGTCTGCGCCCGCTGCCCGGTGATGGTCGCCTGCCGCGAGCACGCGCTGCTCCAGCCCGAGCCGTACGGCGTCTGGGGCGGCCTCACCGCCGCCGAGCGCCGGGTCGTCCTCGGCCGCAGGCGCCGCCGCGCCGCCGAGCTGCTCCCCGGCACGCCCCCGATCGCCGCCGCGGGCTGACCCGCGGGCCGGCCTGGTGCGCTGACCTCGCGGGCCGACGCCGGGAGGAGACGCCGCGGACCGGCGCCGTGGGACGGACGGTCGTGGGACGGACGAAGGGGCGGTCCCCCGCACCGGGACCGCCCCTTCGCCGTGCCGTTTCCGGCCGAACCGTTCCTGCTCCGCGTACCCGCCCGGTACTACTTCGCCCGGTCGAAGTCGATCGCGCTGTAGGCGCGCAGCTTCGAGAGGCGGTGGGTGGAGTCGATCTGCCGGATCGTGCCCGACTTCGAGCGCATGACCAGCGAGGACGTCGTCGCCGTCTCCGAGCGGTAGTGGACGCCGCGCAGCAGCTCGCCGTCCGTGATGCCGGTGGCGACGAAGAAGACGTTCTCGCCGGACACCAGGTCGTTGGTGTGCAGCACGCGGTCCAGGTCGTGGCCGGCGTCGAGGGCCTTCTGGCGCTCGGCGTCGTCCTTCGGCCACAGCTTGCCCTGGATGGTGCCGCCGAGGCACTTGATGGCGCAGGCCGAGATGATGCCCTCGGGAGTGCCGCCGATGCCGAGGAGCAGGTCCACGCCGGTGCCCTCGCGCACCGCCATGACCGAGCCCGCGACGTCGCCGTCGGAGATGAACTTGATGCGGGCGCCGGTCTCCCGGATCTCCTTGACGATGCCCTCGTGGCGGGGGCGGTCCAGGATGACGACCGTGACGTCCTCGACGGCCATGCCCTTGGACTTGGCGACCCGGCGGATGTTGACCGAAACCGGGGCGTTGATGTCCACGAAGTCGGCCGCTTCGGGGCCGGTGACGAGCTTGTCCATGTAGAAGACCGCGGACGGGTCGAACATGGTGCCGCGGTCGGCGGCCGCCAGGACGGCGATGGCGTTCGGCATGCCCTTGGCGTTGAGCGTGGTGCCGTCGATCGGGTCCACGGCGATGTCGACCTCGGCACCGGTGCCGTCGCCGACCTGCTCGCCGTTGAAGAGCATGGGGGCTTCGTCCTTCTCCCCCTCGCCGATGACGACGACGCCGTTCATCGAGACGGTGGAGATCAGCGTCCGCATCGCGTTGACCGCGGCGCCGTCCGCGCCGATCTTGTCGCCGCGGCCGACCCACCGGCCCGCGGCGAGGGCCGCGGCCTCGGTGACCCGTACGAGTTCCAGGGCGAGGTTGCGGTCGGGGGCTTCGGGAGAGACTTCGAGCTGGGGCGGCAGGTTGTGCTCGGTCATCGGAGCGCACCTTTCTGTACGACGACGGCCGGGATGTGAGGGTGCCCGAACTCTATCGGTACGTCGACATATTGAGCAGAGCGGGTCACGTATGAGCGCCATATCGGTCAGCGATGTCGCCTGAGCGGACACTCTGGCACCTACCCCGCCTCCCGTGCGGCACGCGCGCCGCGCCCGCGAGGGCGACCCCGGCGGTGATCGCCCCCGGCGATGCGCGACGATGGGGGCGTGGCAGGTATGAAAGGCAAGCAGACGGTCTGGGACATGGTCCGGTCGCTGGCGGTGATCGGCATCGTCGTGGCGGGGATCTACCTCTTCCTTCCCCATGACGACCAGGCCGACCCGACGCGGACGGTGGACTACCGGGTGGAGACCATCACGGCGCGGCGCGCGGCGCCGTACCCGGTGGGCGTCCCGGTGGGGCTGCCGCAGGAGTGGCGGGCGACCTCGGTGACGTACGAGCGCAAGGAGTCCAACGCCTGGCACCTCGGCTTCCAGGACCCGGAGCGGCAGTACGTGGCGGTGGAGCAGTCCAGCGACACCTCGGTGAAGTACCTGGAGCGCGTCACCCAGAAGGCGAAGGCCAGCGGGCGGACCCAGCAGGTCGGCGACCGGGCCTGGGAGCGCTGGGAGGGCGAGAAGTACGACGCCCTCGTCCGCCAGGAGCAGGGGTACGTGACCGTGGTGACCGGTACGGCCTCCTTCGACCAGCTCGCGAAGATGGCGGGCGCCCTGGAGTTCAAGCAGGGGCCGGAGACTCCGTAACGCCGCGGTCGCGGGGCGCTCTCCCGTGCGACTGCGACGAAAGACCGCGACGAAAAAAGGCCGCCCGCCCCGGGGAAACCGGGGCGGGCGGCCTTTTCGCTCAGGCTGCTCAGACGGTGGTGATGACCTGGTCGATGTCCAGGCGCGGGGAGCGCGGGAACCAGGCGTTCTCGCCCGGCTTGCCGATGTTGACGACCATCAGCGGGGTGTGGTCGGCGTCCAGGAACTCCTTCTGGACGCCGGCGAAGTCCAGGCCGGTCATCGGGCCGGCGGCCAGGCCGGCGGCGCGGACGCCGACGATGAAGTAGCCGGCCTGCAGGGCGGCGTTCAGCAGGGCGGCCTGCTCGCGGACCGGGCGCTCCGAGAAGAAGGCGTCCTTGGCCTGCGGGAAGTGCGGGAGCAGCTGCGGGAGCTCCTCGTGGAACTCGTTGTCCGCGGAGAGGATCGCGACCAGCGGCGCGGCGGCGGTCTTGGCCTGGTTGCCCTCGGCCATGTGCTTCACGAGGCGCTCGCGGGCCTCGGGGGAGCGGACCAGGGTGATGCGCAGCGGGCTCTGGTTGAAGGCGGTGGGGCCGAACTTCACGAGGTCGTAGATCGCCTGGACCTGCTCCTCGGTGACCGGCTCGTCGGTGAACGAGTTGGCGGTACGGGCCTCGCGGAACAGCAGGTCCTGAGCGGCGGCGTCGAGAACGAGAGACATCGGAAAGCCTTCTTCGGTACGGAGGTGAAGTGCGATGCCCCGACTCTACGACGAAAGTAGATGAAATTTCAACTACTTTGGTACGGGGTGACGTGGATCACTCCTCGCGGCCCTCGTCGGCGCCCTCCGCCGCCTCGCGGGCCGCCAGCGCCGAGTCCAGCCGGGCGCGAGCGCCTTCCAGCCAGTGCCGGCAGACCCTGGCCAGCTCCTCGCCGCGCTCCCAGAGAGCCAGGGACTCCTCCAGGGAGGTGCCGCCCGCCTCCAGCTTGCGGACCACTTCGACGAGTTCGTCGCGGGCCTGCTCGTAGCCCAGCGCCGTATCGGTTCCAGTCATTCCCGTTCCCATCGTATGGAGTGCACTGCAAGAGAAGTGTTGCCGGAGCGTTTCGGCCGGCGCCGCGCGCCGTACGCCGTACGCCGTGCGCGCCGCGCGTCAGACGGCTTCGGAGGCCGTGTCGGAGGTCGTGTCGGCGGTCGTGTCGGAGGTCGCTTCGGGGTCCGCTTCGGGGTCCGCGTCCGGGGCCGGCCCCGAGGGAGCGACCTCCACCCGGAACTCGCCCGCCGCCACCCGGGCCCGCAGCACCTGGCCCGGCCCGACCTCGTCCGGCGAGCGCACCACGTGCCCGTCCGCCCGCTGGAGCACCGCGTACCCGCGCTCCAGGGTGGCCGCCGGGGACAGCGCCACCACCCGCGCCCGGGTGTGCTCCAGCTCGGAATCGGCCCGGTCCAGCAGGTGCCCCAGTGTGCGCCGGGTGCGTCCCAGCAGCGCCTCCAGCTCGGCCTCCCGGGTCTCCACCATCCGCTGCGGGTGGACGAAGACCGGCCGGGCCAGGGCGTGCGCGAGGCCCCGTTCCTCCCGGTCGAGCAGGCCGCGCAGGGCCCGCAGCCCGCGGCCCCGGAGCTGGTCCACCCGCTCCAGCTCCTCCCCGACGTCCGGGACGACCTTCTTCGCCGCGTCCGTGGGCGTCGAGGCCCGCAGGTCCGCCACCAGGTCCAGCAGCGGGGAGTCCGGCTCGTGCCCGATGGCCGAGACCACCGGCGTACGGGCGTCCGCGACGGCCCGTACGAGCTCCTCGTCGGAGAAGGGCAGCAGGTCCTCCACGCTGCCCCCGCCCCGCGCCACGATGATCACGTCCACGTCCGGCCGGGCGTCCAGCTCCCGCACCGCCCGCACCACCTGCGGCACCGCGTGCACCCCCTGCACGGCCACGTTGCGGACCTCGAAGCGCACCGCCGGCCAGCGCCGCCGGGCATTCTCCAGGACGTCCCGCTCGGCCGCCGAGGCCCGCCCCACCACCAGCCCGATCAGCTGCGGCAGGAACGGCAGCGGCTTCTTGCGGTCCAGCGCGAACAGGCCCTCCGAGGCCAGCGACCGCTTCAGCCGCTCCAGCCGGGCCAGCAGCTCCCCGATGCCGACCGGGCGGATCTCCGTCACCCGCAGGGACAGCTGCCCGCGCGGGGCGTACCACTCCGGTTTGGCCAGGACGACGACCCGCGCGCCCTCCGTCACGGAGTCCGCGACCTCCTCGTAGACCTGCCGGAAGCAGGTCACGCTGACGGAGATGTCGTGCGAGGGGTCGCGCAGCGTCAGGAACACCACCCCCGCCCCCGGCCGCCGGGACAGCTGCGTGATCTGCCCCTCCACCCACACCTGGCCCAGCCGGTCGATCCAGCCCCCGATGAGCCGGGACACCTGACCGACCGGCAGCGGCGCATCAGCCGACGTATTCAGACCCATGCACGCAGGCTAACCGCCGGGACCGACACCGGTACCGGGCCCGTCGGACGGGATCCCGGCGCGTCGGCCGCGCTGGACCACCAGGACGCACAGCCCCACCAGCAGCCACACCGCCCCCACGAGCTGCGCCGTCCAGGACGCCTCGACGATCACGGCGACGGTCACCGCCGCGCCCAGCACCGGCACCACCAGGTGCCTGCCCCAGTGCGGCGGCCCCGCCATCCGCCGCACCACGAACCAGGCCACCACCGAGGCGTGCAGCAGCGTGAAGGCCGTCAGCGCCCCGATGTCCACGACGGAGACCAGGTGGTCGAGCCCGTCGTCGCGCCGGGCCGCCCACACCGCGGCCACCAGCGTCACCGTGGCCGCCACCAGCAGCGCGGGCCGCGGCGTGCCGTCCGAGGTGCGCGCCAGGGCGCCCGGCAGCCGTCGCTCCCGGGCCATCGCGAAGAGCAGCCGCCCGGCCGCGGCCTGCCCGGCCAGCGCCGCGAAGGCCGCCCCGACCGCCTTGCTCACCGCCACCAGGTCGTGCAGCCACCCCCCGACCGAGGAGTCCACGGCGTCGTAGAAGGCCGGCCCCTGGAGCGCCGGGTCCGAGGCCAGCTCCGCCGAGGAGACCGCCGTCAGCAGCGCCGCGAGGTAGGTCTGGGCGAGGAAGAGCACCCCGGTCAGCGCCAGGCAGAACAGCACCGCCCGGGCCACCCGCGCCGAGGCCCCGGTGACCTCCTCGGCGAAGGAGGCGATGGCGTCGAAGCCCAGGTACGACAGGACCGCGACGGACACCGCGCCCAGGACGGCGGCCGCCGAGAAGCCCAGCGAGCCGTCGCCGGTCAGCGGGGACAGCCAGCCGCGCCGGGCCCCGTCGCGCAGCAGCACCGTCACCGCCGAGACCAGGAAGACCAGCAGCACCAGCACCTCCAGGCCGAGCACCGCGAAGCCCACCCGCGCCGCGGCCCGTACGCCCCACAGGTTCAGCGCGGTGGTGACCACCACCGCCAGCGCCGTCCACACCCACCGGGACACGCCGGGCACCAGCGCGTTCATCGCGATCCCGGAGAAGAGGTACGCGACCGCCGGGATCAGCAGGTAGTCCAGCATCGCCATCCACCCGGCGATCAGCCCCGGCCCCTCGCCCAGCGCCTTGCGGGCGTAGGTGAAGACCGAGCCGGCCTGCGGGGCCACCCGCACCATCTGCGCGTACGAGAAGGCCGTGAAGGCCATCGCGACGGTCGCGACGAGGTAGACGAGCGCGACCGCGCCGTGCGACTTCGCGTCGAGCGTGCCGAAGACCCCCACCGGGGCCATGGGGGCGATGAAGAGCAGCCCGTAGACGACCAGATCCCGGAAACCGAGGCTCCGCCGCAGCGCGGTGGGCGGGGCCGTGGTGGAATCCGTAGCGGATGCCATCGTTCCTCCGAAGGATCGCCGGGACGGACGTTCGACCAAGTGTGGGCAGGGCCGGGGACGTCCGGCCTGCTGGAGGCCCCCGTACGATGGAGCGTATGACTGCTCCCGCCCCCGCTCCCGCATCCCGCCGCGTCCTGCTCGCCGCCCCGCGCGGCTACTGCGCGGGCGTGGACCGTGCCGTGATCGCCGTCGAGAAGGCCCTCGCGCAGTACGGCGCGCCGGTCTACGTCCGCCACGAGATCGTGCACAACAAGTACGTCGTGCAGACGCTGGAGAAGAAGGGCGCCATCTTCGTCGAGCGGACGGAGGAGGTCCCGCCGGGCTCCATCGTGATGTTCTCCGCCCACGGCGTGGCACCGGTGGTGCACGAGGAGGCGGCGCGCGGCCGGCTCGCGACGATCGACGCGACCTGCCCGCTGGTCACCAAGGTCCACAAGGAAGCCGTCCGCTACGCGAACGAGGACTTCGACATCCTCCTCATCGGCCACGAGGGCCACGAGGAGGTCATCGGCACCTCCGGCGAGGCCCCGGACCACATCACCATCGTGGACGGCCCGGACGACGTGGCGAACGTCGAGGTGCGCGACGAGTCGAAGGTCGTCTGGCTCTCCCAGACCACCCTCTCCGTGGACGAGACCATGGAGACGGTCGACGCCCTCAAGACGAAGTTCCCGCTGCTCCTCTCGCCGCCGAGCGACGACATCTGCTACGCCACCTCCAACCGGCAGGCCGCGGTGAAGGTCATGGGCGCCGACTCCGACCTGGTCATCGTGGTCGGCTCGAAGAACTCCTCGAACTCCATCCGGCTGGTCGAGGTCGCCCTCGACGCGGGCGCGCGCGCCGCCCACCTGGTCGACTTCGCGAGCGAGATCGACGAGGCGTGGCTGGAGGGCGTCACCACCGTCGGCCTGACCTCGGGCGCCTCGGTGCCGGAGGTGCTGGTCGAGGAGGTGCTGGAGTGGCTGGCCCAGCGCGGCTATGCCGACGTGGAGATCGTCAAGACCGCCGAGGAGTCGATCACCTTCTCCCTGCCCAAGGAACTCCGTCGCGACCTGCGCGCGGAGGCGGCCCGGCTGGTCGCGGGCGGCGCGGAGGAGTAGCCTGCGCGGCTTCGTATTCGTACGGTGAGTCCATGCAGATCTTCGGTGTGGACATCGGCGGTTCCGGGATCAAGGGCGCTCCCGTGGACCTTGAGCGCGGCGAGCTGGCGCAGGAGCGCCACAAGGTGGTGACACCCCATCCGGCCACCCCCGAGGCGGTGGCCGGATGTGTGGCCGAGGTGATCGACGCCTTCTCGTGGAAGGGCCCGGTCGGGGTCACCTATCCCGGCGTCGTCACCGGCGGGGTGACCCGCTCGGCGGCCAACGTCGACGCGGCCTGGATCGACACGGACGCAGCCGCCCTCCTCTCGCGGGAGCTCGGCGGCCTGCCCGTCACCGTCCTGAACGACGCGGACGCGGCGGGCGTCGCGGAGATGACGTACGGGGCCGGGCGCGGCCGGGGCGGCACCGTCATCCTGCTCACCCTGGGCACCGGCATCGGCAGCGCCCTCTTCATGGACGGGCGCCTGTTCCCGAACTCCGAACTGGGCCACCTGGAGCTCAAGGGCCACGACGCGGAGACGCGCGCCTCGGTCAAGGCCAAGGAGGACGGCGACCTCAGCTGGGAGCACTGGGCGCACCGGCTGCAGAAGTACCTGGCCCACGTGGAGATGCTCTTCTCCCCGGACCTCTTCATCCTCGGCGGCGGCGTCAGCCGCAAGCCGGACAAGTTCCTGCCGCTGATCGAGGGCATCCGCGCGGAGATCGTCCCGGCGAAGCTGCAGAACAACGCGGGCATCGTCGGCGCGGCGATGGCGGCGCGGGACCTCGCCGCCGGTTAGGCGCCGCCGGTTGGGCGCCGCCGGTCGGGCGCCGCCGGTTAGGCGGTGCTACGGCGGGCGGCGCGGCGGCGTCCGCTCAGCGCGGCCCGCCGCGCCAGCGCGATGAGGCCCGCGACCAGCGTGCCCGCGTAGAGCCACCCGGCGTGCAGCGACAGCGCCGACACCACCCCCATCAGCTGGCCGCCGACGCCGCCGGAGGCGCCCGAGACGGGCCACACTCCGGCGGCGAAGGCGATCGGCACCGAGACGGGCGCGGTGATCAGGTCGGCCGGCCGCACCCACGCGGCGGTCACTGCGGCCACGGGCAGGAAGAGCAGCCCGTACGCGAAGAGCGAGGCGTCGAACAGCAGCCAGCTGACCCCGGCGGCCAGGAGCATCGCGGCACACGCGAACAGCCCGCCGCCGAGCCCGGTCAGCCGGGGCCGCGGCAGCCGCCGCCCGCTCCGGGCCGCCGCGGGGGGCCGGGGGCCGCGCGCCTGAGGGTGACGTACCGAACGCATCCTGTATTGCTCCACCCCACCAAACTAGGCGGGAGAGCCCCCGGACCGCCCCCCGGACACGCGTACATCCAGCGCCGCTCATCGGAAAGTAAACTGTCCGGTGGCCCACTCCGGGCCGCCGCCCCCTCCAGCTACGGGAAGTCGCCAACGTGTCGCTCACGATCGGAATCGTCGGCCTGCCGAATGTCGGCAAGTCGACCCTGTTCAACGCCCTGACCAAGAACGACGTGCTGGCGGCCAACTACCCGTTCGCCACCATCGAGCCGAACGTCGGCGTCGTCGGCGTCCCGGACCCGCGCCTCGCGGTACTGGCCGGCATCTTCGGCTCGGCCAAGGTCCTCCCGGCGACGGTCGACTTCGTCGACATCGCCGGCATCGTGCGGGGCGCCTCGGAGGGCGAGGGCCTCGGCAACAAGTTCCTCGCGAACATCCGCGAGTCGGACGCGATCTGCCAGGTCATCCGTGCCTTCAAGGACGAGAACGTCGTCCACGTCGACGGCAAGGTCTCGCCCAAGGACGACATCGAGACGATCAACACCGAGCTGATCCTCGCCGACCTCCAGTCCATCGAGAAGGCGGAGCCGCGCCTGACGAAGGAGTCCCGCCTCCAGAAGGAGAAGGTCGCGGTCCTGGCCGCGGTCGTCGAGGCGAAGAAGATCCTCGAAGCGGGCGACACCCTCTTCTCGAAGGGCATCACCAAGGGCACCGAGCAGGGCGACCTCCTGCACGAGCTGCACCTGCTCACCACGAAGCCCTTCCTCTACGTCTTCAACGTGGACGAGGACGAGCTGACGGACGACGCCTTCAAGGCGGAGCAGTCCGCCCTGGTCGCCCCGGCCGAGGCCATCTTCCTGAACGCGAAGCTGGAGCAGGACCTCTCGGAGCTGGACGACGACGAAGCCCTGGAGCTCCTCCAGTCGGTCGGCCAGGACGAGCCCGGCCTCGCCACCCTCGGCCGCGTCGGCTTCGCCACCCTGGGCCTCCAGACCTACCTGACGGCCGGCCCGAAGGAAACCCGCGCCTGGACCATCAAGCAGGGCGCCACCGCCCCGGAGGCCGCCGGCGTCATCCACACCGACTTCCAGCGCGGCTTCATCAAGGCCGAGGTCATCTCCTTCGCCGACCTGGTCGAATGCGGCTCGGTCACCGAAGCCCGCGCAAAGGGCAAGGCCCGCATGGAAGGCAAGGACTACGTGATGCAGGACGGCGACGTGGTGGAGTTCCGCTTCAACGTCTGAGCGGATGAAATAACACCACGTCGGTGACGTGGCAGACAGACATGCAGGTCGGAAGGGGTCGACTCCGTCGGGAGTCGGCCCCTTGCCGTTTCCGACCCGGCTGGCGGGTGAGACTGGTACGTTATTAGGTACCACTTGAGGGATGAGGTCAGGTCATGTCCATCACCGCGAGCGAAGCCCGCAAGGAACTCTTTCCGCTGATCAAGAAGGTCAACGAGAACCACGAGGCCATCGAGATCGTCTCCAAACACGGCAATGCCGTGCTCGTCTCGGCCGAGGACTACGCGGCGCTGCGCGAGGGCTCGTACCTGCTGCGCTCTCCGGCGAATGCCCGGCGGCTGCTCAAGGCGTACGAGAACGCCCTGTCGCACATCAACGTGTCGGAGCGTGAGCTGATCGATCCGGAGTCACCGGACGCGGGTGCGGGTGCCGCGTGAGGCTTGTCTTCGAGGATCAGGGCTGGGAGGACTACACGTCCTGGCTCAAGAACGACCGCAAGATGCTCGCTCGGATCAACAAGCTCATCCAGGACGTCAAGCGTGACCCCTTCACGGGGATCGGCAAGCCGGAGCCGCTGAAGTACCACTTGCCCGGCGCATGGTCGCGGCGAATCGACGACGAGCACCGCCTCGTCTACTTGGTTACGGACAAGCAGATTGTCATCCTTGCGGCTCGGTACCACTACTGACCGCTTCCATGGGGCTGATGTGCTGGGATGCCCCTCCCGTGCTGGATCGGTGCTGGATATTCTGATCTGACGTCAGGAGTGTTTCGGTGCCGTAGGCGTGGAGCGATGCCCGACGTGCACCACCACACCACCAGCTCGCCGTTGTCGATCGTGTAGATCAGGCGATAATCGCCCACCCGTAGACGGCGGCGGTCGGGCTGGGAGACGAGGGATGTGGTGTTGAACCCCAGCGGGTCGGTCTCCAGCTCGGTCAGCTTGGCCAGGATGCGCAGCGCCATGTCACGAGGAATCTTCCGAAGCTCGGCCTGCGCCTCGGGTCGGAAGACGGTCCGATACTCACTCACCGCGAGCCAGCGTCTCCCTCATGATGTCCTCGATCGGGATACCGGGTGCCGGGTTGGCCATGCGCTCGTCGATGATCCGGTTGATCTCGCGTTCTTCCCACTCCTGGTACTTGCGCAGCACCTCGATGGAGACCACGGCGGCGACCTGCTTGCCGCGTCGCGTGATCACGGTGGGTACGTCATCCCGGTCAGCTCGCTCCACGACCTCGGCGAGGTGCGCCCGCACGTCGCGGATGGACTCTATGGGTAGTGGCTGCGTCATGCGCCCAAGCGTACTGAGTGTGCCATGTGTACACAACGCAACGTACGGTCGGCTCCTCGCGTGGCCCGGGTGGTCTTCGAGGTAGTGGGCGATGGGAGTGGGGAGACGGAAGCCGGTCAGGGCGTCGGGCCGGGACGGCAGGACGACGGCGAGGGTCAGGGGTTCGGCGAGGGACTCGGCGATGAGGGAGGCGCGGCCTCGGGATGTGCGGCGATCCTGCTGAGCAGGGTGTCGTCCGAGAGGGCGGTCGGGTTGAGGGCTCTGGCCATTGCGGGGGTGAGGGGGTGGCCGGCGAGGGCGTGGCGGATGGCGTTGAGGGGGACGGGGCGCTCGTAGTAGTCCTCGAAGTGGGCCTGGACGGTCTCGGGGGAGCGGTCGGTGAGGAGGCGGAAGAGGTAGCCGGAGCCGTCCGGATCCGGGCTGCCGGTGGGGAAGGTGATGTCCGAGCCGGTGCGCCAGGTGGTGTCGCCGGGCCCCCACCACAGGCAGGCGGTGACGCGGGGGGCGTCAAGGAGCTCGTCGTGGAAGGCGGGCTGGTCGAGGAGCGGTCGGAGGGCCGCGGGCACCTCGTCGATGACGCCGGGCCAGACCTGCTCGTCGTCCGTTCCGTACGGGCTCATCTCCGATTCGTGGTCGAAGCCGCGTATCAGCACCCCGTCCGGGGTGAAGAGGACGGAGAAGTCGTCCCCCGAGCCGTTGTCCATCAGGGCCGCCTCCATGCCCGGGCCCCAGGTGGGGGCGTAGGTGTACGGGCAGAAGCGCGGATCGCGGGCTATCGCCGTGTCCAGGGTGGCCAGTGCGCGTAGATGGGCGCGGAGTTGGGCGGGCTCGGGGAGGAGGGAGGCGGTCTCGTACACGGTGCTCATGGCGCCATGGAAGCATCCCCGGCTGACAGGCGGCCGCCGCCCGGATGTGGTGTCCTGCCGCTTGTTTCGGCCGTGAGCCCCGGTGAGCCCGCCGTCCCCCGCCGGGGTGTGGTGTGGCGGCTTTCTGTCTCGGTGTGTGATCACCGCAGGCGGGGGTCGTGGCCGGTCGCCGGGTGTTCCGGGTGGCCTTCAGGTGGTGCGGGGTGGGGTGAGCTGGGTGAGGTCGAGGGTGAGGTCGAACGGGACCGGGCGTTGGAGGGTGCCGCGGAAGATGCCGGCGGGGGCGTAGGCGCCGGTGGGTTCGTCGAGTTCGTAGACGTGGACGACGGGCGCCCCGTCCTCGTCCTCGATGCACCAGTAGTGCGGGATGCCCGCCTCCGCGTACTTGCGGAGTTTGACTGTGCGATCGCGGTGGGCGGACTCGGGGGAGGCGACTTCGATGACGAGCCGGACCTCATCCGGTGCGAACCAGGTGCGGTCGGCGTCGTACGGGGCCGTGGTCACCAGGAGGTCCGGCTCCGGGCGGTTGCGCGGGTCGAGCTTGATGGTCATTTCGCGGCCGACTCTGGCATCTGCGGGCAGCTGCTCCATGAGTGCGACCGTGAGCAGGGTGACGAGGTGGCCGTGCCACCACCGCTGGGGCCACATCATGAAGACGAGGGCTCCGTCGATCAGCTCGGTGTGGCGGGGTGCCTCGGGGAGGTGGTCCAGGTCCTCCGCGAACCAGCCTTCCGGGCGCGGCGGGCGCATCCAGTCGGGCAGTGCGGTCATGGCTTCACGGTAGCGGGTCAGAGGCCGCGGACGGCGGCGATGGTGAAGGGGGTGGGGGTGCCCTCGGGGTTCAGGGGGCCGCCCTTGTCGAACTGGGAGCGGACCACCAGGGTGCGGGTCGGGGTGTGGGTGAGGGTGAGGGTGGTGGGGATCTGGAGGGACGGGTCGGTGAGGGTGCGGGTCAGGCGGGCGCGGGTGCCGTTCTCGGTGAGCTGCCAGCGGGTCAGGGTGTTCGGGGTGTTCTGGGCCACCCGGAGGGTGCCGTCGGGGGAGAGGTCGAGGCCGTCGGCGGCTTTGAGGTCGCCGCCGTTCAGGGCGACGCGGCTGATCGCGCCGGTGCCGAGGGCGATGCGGTACAGCTCGCCCCCGGCCATGTCGACGGCCAGGAGGTAGTGGCCCGCCGGGTCGGAGACGATGCCGTTCAGGGCGACGCCGCCGGCCGCGGTGGTCAGGTCGTAGGCCGGGGTCAGGTCGCCGGAGCCGGCGTGGAGCTGGGCCGGGGTGACCCGGTAGATCACCGGGCGGACGCTGTCGGTGAGGTAGGCCGTGCCGTCCGGGGTGATCGTGAGGTCGTTGATGAAGCGCGGGCCGGTGCCGGGGACCTCGAAGTGGGCCAGGCGCGTTCCGGTGCGGGTGTCGTACACCGCCACCCCGGTGGTGGAGTCGGTGACCCACAGCCGGCCGTGGCCGTCGACGCGCAGGCCGTTCGCGGTGTGGCGGCCGTCGGTGCCGGAGGGGAGGAAGACCTCGGCGGTACGGGCTCCCGGGCGGGCCCGGTAGATGGTGCCGTCCGCGTACGAGCCGACGTAGACCGTGCCCGTACGCGCGTCGGAGGCGATGCCCTCCGGGTAGACCTTCGCGCCAGGGAGGGTGAACGCCGTCGTGATCCGGGGGGTGGCGGTGGACGGGGCCGCCGCCGTGAGGGTGAGGGCCGCCGTGGCGGCGAGAGCGAGGGTGAGGGAGAGGGGGAGTTGCTTCGAGGGCTTTCGCATGAGTGACTTCTTTCTATCGCGGGTGGTCGAATCGTAGTTAGAGGTCTAATGGTTCGCAAGGGTCGTAGGATTCCCGCATGACCTCCATGGCCCCCGAGGAGCGCATCGGTTCGCACATCAAGCGCGCCGAGCAGGCACTTCTCGCGGCGAAGAACACCGCATGCAAACCGGCCGCCGTCACGGTCCCGCAGTACGCGGCGCTGCTCTGGCTCGCCGAGAAGCCCGGGATCTCCGCCGCCGCCCTCTCCCGGCTCTGCGGGGTCACCCCCCCGACGATGAACACCGTCCTGAAGAACCTCCAGGAGCGCGGGCTCATCGAGCGCACCCCGCACGAGTGGCACCGCAACGTGCTGGAGACCCGGCTGACCGCGGAGGGCCGCGTCGCGATGGAACGGGCGGACGCCGGTGCCGTGGGGGTGGAGCGGGCGCTGGCCGCGGCCCTCTCCGCCGAGGAACGCGAGCAGCTCATCGCGCTGCTCGGCCGCTGCGCCGAGGTGCTCGACGCCCTCAAGTAAGGCGCCCTCACGCAGGGCGCGCTTACGTCAGGCCGGAACCTTCGCGGACAATCGCTCGTCTGGACCGGTGAGTCCAGGTGTCCAGCCACTCTGCCCCGCTTCCGCCCGGGGCGGTCATGACGTTCGGAGCGAAGTCCGTGCACGAGTACCCGCAGCAGTCCTCCGGACGTGAGCCCGAGCCGGGGCGGGGGCGGGGCAGGTCCCGGCGCGCGGTCTGGATCGGCGCGGGCGTCGCCGTCGCGCTGCTCCTCGGCGGGGGTGGCTTCGCCGCCTGGAAGAACGAGTGGTTCGCCGGGAACGGGGAGGCCGTTTCGTTCGGTGCCGACATGCGGCGGGAGAGCGCCCCCGCGCCGAAGGGGACCGCCGCCGCGCCCGTCGCCCCGCCCAAGCCCACTGGCGACCCCGACGTGCTGCTGCCCTCGGGGCCGAAGTCCGACTTCAAGCAGACCGCCAAGCTCGACGACGGCACCGTCATCGCCAAGACCCGGCTGGCCGGCGCCAAGTCCGGTTTCGAGGGGGACGTATGGGTGTGGGCGCCCAAGGAGTACGACGACCCCAAGTACGCCAGGAGCGCCTTCCCGGTCCTCATCGCCCTGCCCGGCGGCAACGGCTTCCCGGCGAACTACTGGTCCGACCGCAGCCTCGGCCTCCAGAAGGCGATATCCGACGGCGTCCAGGCCGGCACCAGCCTGCCGTTCATCGTGGTCATGCCGGTGCTCAACCCGGACAACAAGTATTACTACGACGGCGCCGACATACCCGGCCGGCCCAAGATGGGCACCTGGATCGCCGAGGACGTCCCCGACTTCGCCCGCGCCAATTTCCGTACGTACAAGTCCCGCGACGGCTGGGCCTTCATGGGCTCCTCCTCCGGCGCCTTCGTCGGTATGAAGACCGTCCTGCAGTACCCGGACCGCTTCAAGGCCGTCATAGCCAGCGGCGGTGAGATCGTCCCCGACTCCCCGCTCTGGAAGGGCCACCAGGCGGAGATGGACGCGAACAACCCCGAGAGGCTCGCGCGGAAGCTGATCGAGGCAAACGGCCCGGAGGTGTACATCAACTTCCAGGTCGGCACCAAGGAGACCGGCAAGGACCGCATGACGCAGTTCGTGCGCGACTACGGCAAGGGGCCGGTCAAGACCACCATCCGCGACATCCAGAACGGCGAGCACAACGGCTGGCACTACGTGCGCGGCATGAAGGAGGGCTCGCTGGAGTGGATCAGCAAGGTGTTGAAGGGCCCCAAGCCCGACGACGCCGGCTGACCCGCTGAGCGCGCGCCGCATCCCTTCCGCCACGTGGCCCCCGCCACGTCGCACCGGTCCCAGGCAACCCCTACGGTCGTTCACACCTCTGTACAGGTGTGCAAGGGGGACCAATCGGTCCGACCCGCGCCCAACCAGGGCGCCGGAGAAGGAACGGGAACAAATCGGTGCGGTATGACCAGCAAGGCGACGACGGCCCCACGACCGAGCAGCGCCGTCGCCCACGGCGTCTGGGCAGGGGCCTGATCGGCGGCGCGGTCGCGCTCGTCCTCGCCGCCGGAGGCGGCGCGGCGTACGCGTTCGGCCTCTTCTCGGACCTCGGCGGCCCGGTGTCCTTCGGGAAGACCCAGGAGTCGGCGGCGGCCGCGCAGGACATCCGGCCGGGGGTGCTGATGCCGACCGGCCCCAAGGCCCACTTCGTCCGCACCAGCCGGCTGCCGGACGGCACGCAGATCGCGATGACCACGCTGAGCGGGCCGAAGTCGGGATTCACCGGCGACGTATGGGTGTGGGCGCCCAAGGAGTACGACGACCCGAGGTACGCCAAGAGCGGCTTCCCGGTGATGATCGCCCTGCCGGGCGGACGCGGGTACCCCAAGAACTACTGGGGCACCGGACCGGGGCTCGGCCTCCAGCAGGCCGTGATCGACGGGGTCAAGGCCGGCACCAGCCTGCCCTTCGTCCTCGTCATGCCGGTGATCAACGCCGACACCAAGCACCACTTCGACGGCTCGGACATCCCCGGCCAGCCCAAGATGGGCACCTGGATGGCCGAGGACGTGCCCGATTTCGCGAAGGCCAATTTCCGCACCTTCACCTCCCGCGACGGCTGGGCCTTCATGGGTTCCTCCTCGGGCGGTTTCGGCGCCTTCAAGGACGTGCTGAAGTTCCCCGACCGCTTCAAGGCGGTCATCGCCAGCGGGGTCGACATCGTCCCGGATTCCCCGCTGTGGAAGGGGAACCGGCAGGCCATGGACGAGAACAACCCCGAGAAGCTCGCCGCCAAGCTGATCGCGAAGGGCGGTCCGGACGTGTACGTGAACTTCCAGATCGGCACCAAGGAGAGCGGCCGGGAACTGGCCGAGGGCTTCATGCGCGCGTACGGGAAGGGTCCCGTGCACACCCGCCTCCAGGTGATCCAGGATGGTGAGCACAATGGGAAGTCGTACGTACGTGGCATGAGGGAGGGCTCCCTGGAGTGGATCAGCAAGGTGATGCAGGGACCGACGCCCGACCCCGGCGCGGGATGAGCCCGGTGGTGAAGGGGGCCTCCGCCGCGGCCGCCGCCGGGATCGCGGCGGTGTGCGCCGTCGTGTTTCTCAGGGCGTCCGGCGACCAGTCGGTGCACCCCTTCCCCACCGTCGGCGTGCTCATGGCGAACGGCGAGCACTGGTGCACGGCGAGCGTGGTCGACAGCCCGCGCGGCAACGTCGTCGCGACCGCCGCGCACTGCGTCGCCCCCGCCGGCGAGGACGGGCAGCCGGGCGAGGTCGCCCACGACGGCCTCGCGATCGGCGAGCTCTCCTTCGCCCCCGCCTTCAGCGGAGAGGGCTCCGGCATCCAGCCGCTCGGGGTGTGGAAGGTCCGCTCGATCCATGTGGACGAACGCTGGACGAAGTGGGGCGACGAGACCGCCGACTTCGCCTTCCTCACCATCGAGCCGGACGCGGAAGGCCACAGCGTGCAGCAGCGGGTCGGGCCGGGCGAGGCACCGAAGCCCGACTGGGCCTCCGGGTACGAACGGGACGTCACCGTCATCGGCTACCCGGAGTCCGAGCACAACCCGCAGAACAAGCCGGTCTCCTGCACGACCCAGACCCGCCACGACAACGACGATCCCGACATGCTCTACATCAGCTGCGCGGGCTTCTGGACGGGCACCAGCGGCAGCCCCTGGATCGCCGACCGGGGCGGCCCGGACGCGCCGGGCCGGCTGATCGGCGTGCTCAGCGGCGGTGACACGGACGTGGACTCCACGGCCGCGGTCTTCGACGGGAAGGCGAAGGCGCTGTACGAGCGGGCGGCCCGGGGCTGACGGCGGCTGCAAGCCCTTGCGCGCCCGATGCTGGTATTTGCGGGGGAGGCGTCTACTTCTTGCGCTCCGTGCCCACGATCATGCCGACCGCCACCACCACGACGGCTCCGCCCACCAGGATCGGCCAGGTCAGCTCCTCGTCCAGGATCAGCGCGCCGAGCGCGACCGCGACGACCGGATTGACGTAGGCGTACGTGGACACCAGCGACAGCGGCGCCGACGACCGGAGCAGCCACGCGTACGCGGTGAAGCCGACCACCGACCCGATCAGGACCAGGTACGCCAGCGCCAGCCAGGAGGCGGTGGAGAACGAGCCGGGGTCCAGGCCCCGCTGTTCGCCGCGCAGCAGCCCGACGAGGATCCCGCCCACCCCGCCCGCGAGCATCTGGTAGACGCTGCCGGTGAAGGGGTTCGCGGGCAGCGACAGCTTCGAGCCCGAGAACGTGCCCAGTGACCAGAGCACCGCCGCCGCCAGCACCAGCAGCACCCCCGACAGCCGGACCTCGCCGGTCAGCCCCGGACTGGTCAGTACCGCGAGCCCCGCCAGCCCCACCAGCACCCCGGCCAGGGTGCGGGCCGGCGGCCGGTCCCCGCTGAGCGCCCGCAGCACCACCACCCACATCGGCACCGACGCCACCAGCAGCGCGGCCAGCCCCGAGGGCACCGAGGTCTCGGCGAGGACGACGAGGCCGTTGCCGCCGAGCACCAGCAGCAGCCCCACCAGCACGGCCGAGCCGAGCTGCGCCCGGGTGGCCCGCAGCGCGCCGGGACCGTACCGGCAGGCCACGATCGCGGCCAGTACCAGGGCGGCCGTGATGAACCGGGTCCCGGCCGAGAGGAAGGGCGGCATGGTGCGCACCACGATCCGGATGCCGAGGTAGGTCGAGCCCCAGACGACGTACACGAGGCCGAGGGCCAGCCACACCGCCCCGGTGACCTTGGGTTGCGGGGCGGTCGCGGTGGTTTTCTCCAGGGGGGTCGGGGTGCTCATGGCCGGATCCTATGGTCGTTGGCCCCTGCACGCTTCCCGGTATCTCAGCCCGTGAGCAGGGCGTTCAGCTCGCCGTACGGGAGGGAGTGCGCGACGGCCGTGTAGCCGCCGCCGGAGTACAGCTCCTCGGCGGCGCGGCGGGCGACGGCGTACGCAGCCTCGGCCACCCAGGAGCCCAGGCTCACCCGGGCGACTCCTAGGGCCTGTGTGAGGTTGCGATCAGTCGGCGGCTTTGAGGAGGTCGTCGATCC